>JANMWG010000284.1:0-50137 GCA_031393885.1 Betaproteobacteria bacterium
CCGATGCGATCGGCGCCATGGCGTTCACGCGCGGCGACTACCGCGCTCCAGAGGCCGTCGGTCTCGAGGCCCAGTTGCGCGAGGCGAATGTTGCGACCGTCGAAATGGCGCAGCCGGTCGGCGACGCGCACCTGATCCACGCCGCGCACTTCACCGACACAGGTATCGAGCGTGACGGTCTCGAAGGTGCAAGGCGCGAGGCCGGTGCGCCGTGCCCGCAGTGCGGCCACGTTCTCTGCGCGGCCGGCACCGAGGCAGGTGACGAGCGAACTGGCGGTGAGCGCGAGCGGTTGCACGGCGAACGAACGGCGGTGAGCGATGGCGCGGATGTTAGCAGAGCGGCGGCGCGTTGAACGGATCACGGTCGAGCAGAGCACACCACAACGTGATCCACGTCGCCCAGTCGTGTTCGCCGGGTTGCTGCACCACGCGGTCCGCAGGCAGGGCGTCCGCCAGCACCTTCATCGACGAGGCGAAGCGGTCCTGCGCGCCATAGGCCATGTAGATCGGAGGGCCCGGTGAGGGCACAGCCAGAACGCCCTGCAACCAGGCGAGCAGCTGCCGTTCGTGGTCGTCCGGTGCGGCGGATTGCGGCTGCCATTGCGCGAAGCCGCCGGCCCGGATCACCTCGTTCACCGCAGGGCGCGATCCGAGGTACGGTGCGAGCAGCAAGACCCCTTCGATGTCGGCGCTGTGCGATTGCAGGGTGAGCAGGCTGCCGAAGCCACCGATCGAAATGCCGCCGAGCCACAGCCGCCGGTAACCTTGCGCCAGGGCCGGCGCGATCACGTCGGCATACAGCCGGGCAACCACGGTCTGATCCAGGTAGTGATTCGCGATGGCGCCCGCAGCGATAACGTCGACCGGCAACCCGCGGCTGCGAATCGCCGCGACAAAGCCCTGTTCGACGAAATCCCGCGCCGTGCCGTAGGCGGGTGGTAGCAGCACGAGCAACACCCGCTCGCGCGGATCGCCCCCGACATCGGCGATCGTCTCGATCATCGCCGGCTCGCGTGGGCCGAAGGCACGGATTCGAACTCACGCATCAGCCGCTCGAGGTTGCGTGGTCTACCGCCAGAAATCATGGAAGTTGAACCAGTTGTAGGGCGTGCACCGCGCGTGATGTTCGAGCCGCTCGACATAGCGCGTGGCGAGGTGTTCGGCATCCCCGTCCTCGACCGTCAGCGATTCGTATCGGACCTGATAACGATTGCCGCCAAGGTAGATGCCGAACATGAGCACGACCGGACGACGCAACAGCGCCGCGAGCCTGAACGGACCGGTGGGAAACCGCGCAGGCGTACCGAGGAAGGGAACGGTGATGCTTTCTTCGTCCCCCAGTCGCCGATCGGCGAGCATGCCGACGAAGCCGCCGGCGTCGAGGCTCTCGCGCACGCGCAGCATCGATTGCATCGAGCCGAGCGGGATGATCTTCGTGCCCAGCGCCGGGTTGATCGCGCGGATCGTCGCGCCGATCCGCTGCGCATTGGTCTCGTACATGAGCAGGCTCACGTCGAGTCCCGGCTGCATCCGCCCCACGGCCCGCGTCACCTCGAAGCTGCCGAAGTGCGCGCCCAGGAGAAAGCACCCGGCGCCGGCGGCGAACGCCTCGCGCACCGTGTCCGTGCCCATCAGTTCCAGATCGAACAGATCGAATCGGTCGTTCAACAGGAACACGCGATCGAGGATGGTGGCGGCGAACGTGTGGAAATGGCGGAACTGCTCCCGCCAACGCGGCGGCCGACCCAGGGCGCGCGTGAGCCACTCGCGCGAGGCCCGGCGCGGCGCCACCGCGAAGAGCAGAAAGTAGAGGCTGGTCGGGAACAGCAGCGCCCGTGCCGGCGTGCGTCCGAGACGCAGCGCGACCCAGACGATGATGCGCAGCGCAAGGGTGTTGCTGCGCTCGGGTCGCGACGTCCAGTCCGGCGGGGGCGCGCTCATGCGGGCGCGCGATCGGTCCGCGGCCGCCATGCACTGGCGAACAACGGAAGGTGCGTCGGAACCGCGGGCGGCATGGCGGGCGGCCGACCTGCCGTCGACAAGACTGCGGGGGTGATCAGCCTCGAATCGGGCAGGAGGCTGATAGCGATGCCGTGCGAACCGGAGCGTTGCTCACTTGGTGCGGTGTTGCTGCACGTGGTCGCTCAGGCTGCGGAGCGACCCGAAGATGCGGGCATTGTCGGCGTCGTCGGATTTCAACTGGACACCGTAGGTTTTCGAGATCACCAGTGCGATTTCGAGGATGTCGATGGAGTCCAGGCCGAGCCCGTCGCGATAAAGCGGTGCGCCGGGATCGACCTCTTGCGGCGCCAGTTCGAGATTGAGGGCCTCGACGATCAGTGCTGCGAGCTTGGATTCGTCTGCGGACTGTGCGGTGGTCGTCACGATGGAACATGTGTTGCGGGTCAGCCGCCGATCATGGCAGGACACCGTTGTGGAGCGATGAATTCGGGGTCGGCCGATGCAGGGAAAGGCATGAGTCCGGCCCTTCTGTTCCTGGATAGCGTGTTCCGGAATAGTGCCGGGCCGCAAGTTTAATGCTGCGGCCTGGCGGAAACAAGCTTGCCGCCGTTCCGGCAGCCTGTCGGGCTCAGGTGTTCGATGGCGCGAGCGCGGTCAGGCGGGGATCGTTTCGTCCGTCAGAAACGTGGCAAGCGTGCCACGCAGGATCACCGCCGAACCCAGGTCGATCTGCATCGCATAGTGCGTGAGCGCAAGCGTGGCGGCCTCCAGGCGCACCGTCGCGCGAAAGGTCTGCTCCGCGGGAATGCGCTGGGCGAAGAAGGTGACATCGCGCAATCCGACGAGATAACCGAGGCGCGATGCGGCCATTCCGCCGTCGCGCCGGCGACGTGTGGCTTCCCACACGGCGGCAGTCTGGGCGGCGGCCTCGATGGCAGCGACCGCCGGTGCGCTGCCTTGCGCAACGAGCGCACAACCGGCGGGAATACGGGCGGAACAGGTCATGCCATCAGCCGACTCACCGAGCACGGACACGACGAAGCGCATCGGCGGTCGATGGGGGAGCAGGGATTCGATCGGCGGGGCGTCGTCGATCGGGGTGCTGTCCGTAGCGCAGCGCAGGCTGGGGGTGGGCGTGCCAGCGCCGCAGGGTCCCCCGAGGATGCTGGGCCCCCTGGAGGGGGAAGCCGTAGCGCAGCGCAGGCTGGGGGTGGGCGTAACTGGGTCCATGTCCAGCCGCAATTCACCGTTCGTGACCACGCTGCCTTCCCGGGCGAGGATGAAGCGCAGCGCACCGCCCGGGCGCTCGTCGATCTCGAGTTGCAACCGATCGCCGGGAACCACCGGTTGCCGCATGCGCGCGAAGCCGATCCCGCCGAGCGCGACCGCTGGTCCGCGATGGTGCGCCAGGGCATCGAGAACCAGTGCGAGCTGGGAGATGGCGGGCAGGATCGGCCGGCCGGGGAAATGGCCTTCGAACCATGCTGCGCCGACCGTGATGTCGAGAAAGGTGCTCATGCCGCGCGACGCGCGGAAATGGCCGCGACCATGAACGACGGATAGTCCGCGCGCAGCGTGGCGATGTCGGGGAGGATCTCGATGCTGCCGAAACCATTCGCTTCGAGCGCGGCCGTCCACTGCTCCGGGGTCAGAAATCCGCCGTTGGGTCGCCATCCGGGCACGAGCAAGGGCGCCCGGAAGGAGTCGAGCAGGTTGAACACGAACTCCACGTGCAAGGGACGATCCGCGAACGGCCGCACGCATTCCGCGAACACCAGGGTACCGTCGTCCGCGAGCGCGTGCCGGATCTCGGCGAGCGTCGTGGCGAGATCGCGGGCCACGTGGAGAACATTGACGCCGTAGACCAGCGAACACGACCCCGGCGCCACGCCGGCGCGCGCGAACGGCTCGTTCATGTCCAGCCAGGCGAAGGACACCGGCTGCTCGGAGAACCGCGCGGAAAGCAGCTTTCGGGCTCGGCGCAGGAACGCCGGCACGATCTCGGTGAAGCGATACGCGAACAGTGTCTTGCCTGCATCCGCTTTCTGCAAGTGGTCGAGCAGTGCTTCGGCGCCGCTGCCCAGTCCGCCGCCGAGTTCGAGTACGGTGGCGCCATCGATCGGCAATGCGTGCGCCGCCGCGATGGCACCGACCGAATTGGCGATCGCGTACAGCGGATTGCCGTTGGAGAAGTACTCGAGCCACGCGCCGATGTGATCGGGTGCGAACAGCGCGTCTTCGCCGGTGACGGTGCCGCGCAGCACGCCAGGGTAGTGCTCGGCGGCGAGCGCGGCGATCCGGTAGCCGGGCAGGCACCGGGGATCGCACGTGGTTTGCGCTGCAACGATCTCTTCGGGGTCCGGCGCCGACAGCCCTGGGAGGCAGCGATAGCGGGACGCATCGATCTGCTCGATCCAGCCCCGCGACGCGAGCGTGTGCAGGATCCAGGCCGTCGGTACTTGCGCGGTTCCCGGTGCAAGCCCGGCACGGCTCACGGCTTCGGATACCGTGGCGGGCGCCGTGCACGCGTGCTCGAGCCCGGTGGAGCGGAAGACCCCGACGGCCAGGCGGTGCACGTACTCCTCCAACAGTTCGCACGAGCGCACGAAGGTATCGTCGAACAGGCCGAGGAGTTCCGCCGGCAGCAAGGCCGCCAGCGCTTGCCGGCTGCCGGGGGGGGTGGTCGAGCAGGTCAAGCGAGCCCCCCCGCCACCGCAATGATCTGCCCGGTGATATAGCTCGCCGGTTCGGAGGCGAGGAAGCCTACCAGCGCCGCGACTTCGTCTGGCGTTCCGGCACGCTGCATCGGCACCAGGGCTTTCACACGCTCTTCGGAGAAGGCCTCTCCGGTGCTGCCCGCCGCGATGACGCCCGGGGCGACCACGTTGACCGTGATGCCACGCGAGGCGACCTCCAATGCCAGCGAGCGCGTCGCGCCATGCAGGCCCGCCTTGGCCGCCGCGTAGTTGGTCTGCCCGCGGTTGCCGATCAGGGCGCTCACCGATGAGATGCTGATGATGCGTCCCCATCGCGTCCGGATCATCGGCAGCAGCAGGGGCTGGGTCACATTGAAGAAGCCGTTGAGGCTCACATCCAGGACGCTGGTCCACTGGGCGCTGGTCATTCCAGGCATCGGCGCGTCCAGGTGTACGCCGGCGTTGTTGACCAGTACCTGGATCGGGCCGTGCAAGAGCAGGTGCTCGAGAGCCTTGCGCGTGTCTTCCGCATCGGTCACGTCGAACAGTACGGATTCAGCGGAACCGCCGGACGCCGAAATATCCTGTACCAGCGCCGAGGCCGCGTCGGGATTTCGGTGCGCATGGGCGATGACGTGCAGGCCGTCTGCCGCAAGCGTCCGGCAGATCGCCGCGCCGACGCCGCCGCTCGCGCCGGTCACGAGCACGCGCTTCATGCAGGCTCCCGGGCGAATCGTTCCGTGGTGTCCGGTACGGGAAAAGCGAGAACTCTCGAGGGTGACATTGGCGGGATTGTAGGGCCTGTTCACACCTGGAACGAACCCGCCACGATCGATAGCGCCTGCGAAATCAACGACGAAGTGAACTAGAATCCCAGGCATGTCTACCCAGCGCCCGAACTGCCGCGGAGGCCGCCAAGACGCCGCGGTGCCGACGGATTGTGCGCGAGACGCTGCGTGATGTCGCAGCAGCGCACCGAGCCCGTTCGCGATCCGCTCGAAGACGAGCCGGCGACGCCGGTGGGCGGCATGCGTGTGGCTGTTGCCCAGACCGGCAACGGGCTGGTGCACAAGGCCGCGGACATGGTCGTCTTCTGGTCGGGCTGCTTGCTCTTCGCCGTCACGACATTGATCGCGAGTCTGTCGGCGAGGTGCCTGTCCTGGTTGCTGCCTGGCGAGTTCGGCGCCAGGCTCGGCAAACGGATGATCATGGCCGTGTTTCGCGCCGACCTCGCCTATCTGCGTTTCACCGGACGTTTCGAATTCGATCTGCGCGCGCTCGATGCGCTGCGCGCCGACGGCGGCCTGGTGATAGCACCGAATCATCCCGCCCTGCTCGACGTGCTGCTCGTGGCCTCCCGCCTGCCGCGCATCACCTGCATCATGAAGGCCGAGTTGTGGAACAACATCCTGCTGGGCGGTGGCGCCCGGCTCGCGCGCTACATTCGCAATGACTCACCGCTCGGCATGGTGAAGCTCGCGGTCGGGGAGCTCGGCCGGGGCAGCCAGCTGCTCGTGTTTCCCGAAGGTACTCGCACCGTGCGGCGGCCTGTCAACCACTTCAAGCCGGGCTTCGCGCTGATCGCCCTGCGCGCCGGCGTCCCGGTCCAGACCGTGTTCATCGAGACCAATTCGCCGTTCCTCGGCAAGGGCTGGCGGTGGTGGCACAGACCCCGGTTTCCGGTGATCTACCGGGTGCGTCTGGGTCATCGATTCACCGTGGACGGCGACGCCAAGACCTTCAGCGCGATGCTCGAGCGGTACTTCGAAGACGAGCTGCGTGGGAGCGGCATGGTAGGTTGACGCCCCCTCACCCGTTCCGCTCCCACAACCGATGCGCGAGCACGCCGACATCGCGTTCGACCACTTGCATGGCATCGAGGATCAGATCCTCGCGAAAGCGCCGCCCGATGATCTGCACGCCGACCGGCAGGTCGTCGACCAGCCCGACCGGCACGACGCCCGCCGGCAGGCTCAGGTAGTTCACGCCATAGCTGTAGATCGCCGCGTCGAACAGGTCGCGGGTCTGCTCGAAGCTATGCGCGTCGTAGTCCCACGGATAGGTGGAGCGCATCAGGAACGGGCTGAGCACCAGCGGATAGCGATCGAGAAACACGTTCCACGCCCGCGTCATGCTGGTGCGCTCGGCGAGACCCGCGAGATAGTCGTGTCCTTCGGCGACGTCGCCCATCCGGTAGTACCAGTCGAAGATCCGGCAGATGAGATCGCTGCCGAACCGGCGGGCCAGCGGATCGAGCGTGGCCTTGATCTCTCCCAGGGCAACCGACATCCAGCCGGCAGCCGGCGCGGTGATCGGGGGCGGCTCCACCTCTTCGACCGCGTAGCCCGCCGCTTCGAGATGACGGGCAGTCTCGTCGAGTGCCCGCGCGATCGCGGGGTGCATCGGGTACCCATGTGAATTCTTCGTGTAGGCAACGCGAATCGGCACCGCGACCGGCTCGCCGACGAACGGCACCGGCACCCACCACGGGTCGCGAGCATCACCGCGCGCCATGACCTGCAGGGCAAGACGGACATCGCGCACCTCCCGACAGATGGCGCCCTGCACCGACATCAGTTGCGCGAGCAAGCCGCGCTCGGCCGTGGCCGAAGGATTGAATGCAGGCACCCGCCCCAGGGTCGGCTTGACCGTGCACACCCCGCACGCGAACGCCGGAAAGCGCAGCGATCCGCCGATGTCGGTGCCATGATGGATCGGTCCCATGCCTGCTGCCGCTGCCGAGCCCGCGCCGCCGGAGGAACCGCCTGGCGAAGCATCGGGATGCCACGGATTGAGCGTTCGTCCGTGCAGCGGGCTGTCGGTGGTTGCCCGCAACGAGAACTCCGGCGTGGTGGTGCGGCCGATCACGATCGCACCGGCCGTCTTCAGGTTGCGCACGACCGGCGAGTCGTCGGGGGCGACGACGAGTTCGAATGCACGCACCCCGTTGGGCGTCGGCATGCCGGCGACGTCGACGTTTTCCTTGATGGTGACCGGCACCCCGTGCAAAGGCCCCCAGGATTCGCCGCGGCCGGTGGCCTCGTCAGCTTCGCGCGCACGCTCCACGGCGGCCTCGAAGCACGGGTACACGATGGCGTTCAGTCCGGGGTTGCGCTCCCGCGCCCGCCCGAGCACCGACTGCATCGCCTCGGTGGCCGAGCAACCACCTGAATCAATGGCTGCGGCGAGATCGCAGGCGCTCAGTTGCCATGGCGGCTGGGTGGGCGTGGTCATCGGATCGGCGCCTTGGGGTTGCTTGGGGTTGCTCGGGATTCGGTCCGGCATCACCAGATCGTGTACACGAGCAGAAACCCGCAAGCCACCATGCCGGTGAGCGCCAGCAGGAACAGCACATCGGCGATCTTCTCCAGCAAAAGTGCGACGGCGCTCCTGCGGGTGCGCAGCGCGAAGAAGATCGCGTAGGTGCAGATCAGGAACATCAGCGCCGAGCCCGCGAGCACATCGTCAGCGAGCGTCTCCGGCATCGAACTACGACCGATGGTGTGAAACAGCGTCACCCCGGTGATGCAAAGGCCGGCGAGTGTTGCCGACAACGAGAGCAGGTGCACCAGCTCGTCTCGTTGCCAACTGCTGTTGCGCCGTGCGTTCATCGCTACAGCAACTCGACGCCGAAGCGGCGGACCAGCAGCGCGAACAGACCGAAGCACAGTACCGTGATGACGATGCTCGCCAGGATTGTCGGCCAGAAACCGATGCGCGGCAGCAGCGCCGGAAATGCGAGGAACATGGGCAACGTGGGCACGACATACCAGAAGGTGTACCAGGCGTGATTCGCGATCTTGTCCTGGGGCTGTTGTTCGAGGTGAAGCCAGATCAGCGCGAGCACTGTGACCAGCGGCAGCGCGGCTACGAAGCCGCCCAGCCTGTCGCTGCGCTTGGCGAGCTCGGATATGAGCACGACCATGGCCGCCGTCAGGAAGTATTTGGTGATGATCCAGGCCATGGTTGCTCCTCGGGGATCCGACGGGACGAGGCTTGCCGGGTCAGACGCAAAGGCTAATTGTCGGGGGCGACAGTCGCACGGTTCATCCGGTACAGGCAGAACGAGAACCTGCCGATCGGCTTGCTGTTCTTCCAGTCGAGGACATCGAAGTTCACGCATTTGCCGGCGTCGCCACCCATCAGATAGCAATTCACGGCGTCGACGAAACGCTCTTTTTCATCGATCGGCAGCGAAAAGTACCCTGGCCCGGCAACCACGGTAGGCTCGTTGGGAAGCTTCCATTCCAGGCCATAGAGCACACCCGCTTTCTGCGCTTGCGTCACCTTGTCGCGGCAGGCCTCGAGGCGCCGCTCGGACAGGATATCGGCCCACGCCAGGTTGCAGACCAGCATGCCCATGAATGCAGGCACCCATGTCATGGTGTGCAGGCCTTGTGGTACCAACAGGCGCGGCGGCAGCGTCAAGGGATCTCGACGATCTCGGTGCCGTGCGGCAGGCCCAATACGTCGAACTTCTTCAGATCGGCTTCGGTCATCGACGCGCCGGCAGGCATCGCCCGCACCCGGCATCGCGCCGGGTCCTGTCCGGAGGTGGGCAACGGCGATGGCAGGAAGAGCGTCTGCGCCACCTTGAATGCGACCGGGCCGAAGCAGGCGTTGCTGCCGATGTTGGTGACGGCGGGAATCGACAGCACGCCGTCCGACCGGGTGGAGAAGGTCTTGCCGTCGGCCCGGCTGCGCCACAGCGTGTTGTTGAACTGGGCGAAATGCGGACCCGACGCAGAGTAGTTGGCGAAGGCAACGGGAATTTCCTGGAAGGCCTTGAGTTGCCGCGGAGTAACCACCGCCTGGATGGCGGCGGCGTTGCGCGCGGCGGGTAGCTGGGCGGTGACCAAGGCCGGGCCCACCTGCCCGTTTCGGCCCGGGTCACCATGGCAGGCATTGCCGGCATCATCGACCCAGTAGACAAACTGGAAGCCGCCCATGGGGTCGTTCTCCACCGGCCGACTGGCCGGAACGCGTACCCACCAGTCGCCCATGAAGACCGTGCTGGTTCCGCAAGCCCCCAGGACCGCGTCCTCGAGCACCACCGACGTCGAGCAGCCGGCGGCGGACAGGCAGAGCATCGCGACCGGCGCAACGCGCCGCATCGCCCGAACAGCGCTCGATGTCGGGTTGGTCGAACTTGTGTGTTTGATCATTGTCGTCCTTTCGTCGATCTGCCGCGGGTCGCGTTGCCGCCCATCGATGCGACGACACGCGGTGCTTTGCTCCTCTAGCGAGACTACCGCATTCGCGTGCTCCAGTTCACGACGATGCTCAGACCGTGTGCCGCGGTGGACCTCGCTTCAACCGCGTTGGACCTCGCTTCAAGTTTGCCGGCCCGGGGTCGATATCCAGCTGACGCACTTTCCTTTCGTGCCCGGGACCCGCCATGCCGATTTCTCATCGCTTTACCCGCCGCTTTCTGGCGAATGCCCTTTTCGGCCTGAGCGCATCGCTGTCGTGGGCACCGGTGCTCGCCGCGGAACATGCCGAGACCCCTCATGCCGAGGCGGCGCCCAAGCCAGCGCCCGCGAGGGCCGAAGCCAAGGCGGTGCCGAAGGTCGAGGCCAAGGTCGAGGCAAAAACGGAAGCGAAGCCAGCGCCAAAAGCCGAGGCGAAGGTCGAGACCGCCGACGCGAAACCCGCCATGAAAGAAGTCACCGGCAAGGAGTCCGCCAGGGAAATCGCTGCGCGCGACCCTGTGGACGTGCTGCGCGACAAGCTCGCTGCAAGATTGAGCCACCCCAAGACGCCGCCGAACGACCAGGTGAATGTGGGCTCGAAGGCCAGTTCACCCGCTGGCGCCAGGACCCCGCCGCCGATACCGATGCCGCCCCGCCCGTACACGATCGCGCCGATTCCCGGACGGGTTGTGGCCGACGCCCGCAAGGAAGCCGCCGCCAAGAGCGCCGAACCCGCCCATCCGGTGCACTGGAGCTACGACGGCAGCGGCGGCCCGGACGGCTGGGGCGAGATGAACCCCGAGTTCTCCAAGTGCGCGACCGGCAAGCGGCAAAGTCCGATCGACATTCGCGACGGCATCCGGGTGAGTCTGGACCCGGTACAGTTCGACTACAAGCCGAGCGCCTTCCGGGTGATCGACAACGGCCACACCGTGCAGGTGAACGTGGCCCAGGGCAACTCGATCGAAGTGCTTGGGCGCCGCTACGATCTGGTGCAGTTTCATTTTCATCGGCCGTCGGAAGAGCGCATCGACGGCAAGCAGTTCGACATGGTCGTGCACATGGTGCACAAGGACATCGACGGTCGCCTCGCGGTGGTGGCGGTGCTGCTCGAACGCGGACCTGCCCAGCCCATCGTGCAGGCCGTGTGGAACAACCTGCCGCTCGAAAAGGGCGAGGAAGTGCCGGCCAAACCGATGCTCGACCTCAATGCGCTGCTGCCGGCACAGCGCGGCTACTTCACCTATATGGGCTCGCTGACCACACCGCCGTGCAGCGAAGGCGTGCTCTGGATGGTGATGAAGAACCCGGTGCCGGTCTCGACCGAGCAGATCGCCATTTTCAGCCGGCTCTATCCGATGAATGCGCGGCCGATCCAGGCGGCGGGGGGAAGGTTGATCAAGGAGTCGAATTGAGGGGTAGCAGTCACATCAGTAACCATCCCCGGCAGAGCCGGAGAGTCCCCCGGTTTTGGCTGGCGACCTTCGGTTAGCTGTTTCGCACCGACGCCAGCCACATTCACTTCAGAGAGCCATCGATATATTCCCGCATCCACGTCGGGTTTTGCTTGTCCAGCAGAGACTCGATCCGCGGACGAAATGCCTTTAGTAGCGCCGGCGTCGAACTCGACAGAACCCCTTTTATCGCCGACGGGTCGTCGCTCGACAAGAGCACCTCGGTGGCTTTTCGCGCGGTCTCCAAGTCGAGGTTGCGAACCGCATATGCCACAGCGCGGCGCTTTTCCGGATCGAGACTTCTCGCAGCTTCAAGTAGATCGTTCTCAACGCCGGGGCTCTTCTTCAGGAGACTCAAGGCGTAGACCGCTCTTGCCCTGAGCGCCGGTTTCTCGGAAGAGAGGTATTCGCGCACAATCGGTTCGGCAATATCTTGATTCGACGTGATCAACGCCCAACGCGGGGTTATCGCATTTAGTTCCAACGCAATGCGTTCTGCGGTCGCGCTTTTCGCCAAAGGCGTTTCCATCGATACCAGCTTTGTCCCCTGCTCGAGAGCACGTTTCTCCGCGTCATCAAGCCAGGGTGGGTCTTGGCTCCAGTCGAGGTGCTTATACATAAGCCAGACTCTCACCGCAGTTTCTCGATCGGGCAAGCCGAAGACATGCCCGAGTTCATGCGCGAGAACATATGCCGGCATGCGGGAATCCGTGATCGAAATCACACACCCCGGCCGACCGGGGGGATGTCGAGCACATCCGCCGACTCCGTTTGCGCCAAGATTCTGGGCGGCAAAGGCCACGATCTCGTGCCCCTCGACATTCGCCGCCAAGGCGAACATCCTACTTTGCTGTACGGTCAAGGGCGATTCGGAACACTCCCCGACGTCGACCACTCCGTCCTCGAACGTCACCGGTTCGTGCATCACGAACTCGAGATCGACCTTGGCGGTAGCCAGAACCTCGATTGCACCCTTCATTTGGTCTTTCAGTGCGATGTTCTGGTCGTTCGACAGGCGGAAAAGGGGGAACACATGGACCACACGCGCGATCCGCGTGCCCTCGCTGACCGATTCGCTCGCCTTGGCGGAACACGCCAACACCAAAGTCAGAAAGAGGAAACAGGTTGCGCCCGGCCAGCGACGCGCACCCTCCTCGCTCGGGGACCGACGCATCGAGAAGGCCCCCACTCCCAATCGCGAACCGAACCCACTCAGCAAGTGCTCGAACAAACTCCACCATACGTTCATTGCGTTCTCCTTGCCCTGCCATAGCCTCAGCACTTCTTGGTCGGGCAGGGACACACCGGACCATGCGGCCCGGGAACCAATGGGCAACAGCAGATCGGCCCAGACGCTATGTCGGCTTTTAGACCTTCGATCATCCTCTGTCCTTCGCCCACACCAACAAGGGTTTCCACCCCCAGGATCGTCAGTTGTGTACCCGCCGCCAACAAAGCGATGTACACGACACTTATTGCATTCAGATCCTTGACGGCATCCAGATTCTTGCCGCTCTTGAACAACAACGGATCTCCGCCCTTAACTCCTTTCAGAAAAAGCTCGAGGCCCTGTACAAGGGGATCAATCTCGATACTGGCTGTCTTGAAATCGCGCCCCTCTATCGCCACCAGATTGTCGTCGCGGTCGAAATAGTAAGCAGCAGCCGCATCAACGTTTAACTTTGCCATGGTAGTTATCCTTTCGTGGTTGGATAGATTCCAATGCAACTTCGGGAGGAGAGCGATCGATAGTGTTTCATCATCGAACTCCTGCCCCGATCGATCTATACTCAGAAGAAAATGCTGATACGCAGAAACGCGAATCGTTGTCTGGCCAGCGTCGGCTTCAGAATGTCAGTTTCCTGGAACAGATAGCTTTTGTTGAACAGGTTTCGCACCTCCAATGACACAACCCCCATACGGCGCGGGAGCTGATAACTTGCCGAAACATCGGCCACCCAGAAGGACGATTCGGCTGGCTGAAAAACGCCTTGCTTCAGAAAGAGTCCGTCCTGCGAGACATGAGTCGCCGTTAACCCGATCATGGTATTCAACGCGGGGCTGAAAACTCGAACGCCAATCGGTATCCTTCGTGTGCGGACATCGAGAAACGTCTGGAAAAATTGAGGGTGTTCCGTGATCCGCTCATAGATGTACTCGATTGTCGTCGCCACCCGCTCGCTGGGCGCCACATAGAGATAGGCTCGTGCTTCACGCTCGCGCCACTCGAAGAACTCCTGCGGATTCGTGAAGAATTGCGGGATGTTAAAATTGCGGCGCGTACCTTCGACACCTGCAAATGTCGTGGAGTCGATGGCGTAGTCGATTGCGATGCCATTTCGCCGCGAAGCGGTTCCGAGCGAATCGTCGTAAAGCTGGTTAAAGCCTGCTACGTTGCTGGGCTCGATGGTCTGATCGGCGACAGCGCCTTTGCGCGTGTTACGCAGCGAGGCTGCTCGGATAGAAAGCCTTGGAATTGGCTTGAATACGAAACCAAGCTTCGGATTTGTTCGCTCGATGGAGGTGCTCAGAGCGCCGTCCTGCACTCGATCGACGGACAATCCAAGATCAACCCGCAACATCGATGGAATCGGTTCGAATCCACCGTACGCGTAGACCGATCCTGTCTCGCTCGCCGCATTCGACGGTGAACCGAGGAACGTCGTGGTTCCTTCCGCCCGATAGTGGCCAGCACCCATCATGAACCAACCCGAATGTAGGCGGCGAACCGCCTGTAGTTCGAAGGAATGTTCCGGCCCCTTGATTCGGATGAGCTCCGACCCGGCGGGAAACTCCGTGGTCGAGTCCCCATCGAGATAGGTCCCGACCGCGGCCATGCTCCACGTATCATCGAGCCCGATGCGCCCGCCGACTCTCGTTAGTTGACGGCTTTCAAGCAGCCGCAAGGATTGAATTTCGCCGAAGAAATTTCCTTGCAGATCGCCCTGTGTGCGCTGAGTTTTTCGGGCCTCGACAAATACCGAGGAGTCCGAGGTAGGTTGTATCTGGAGATAGCCATTCAGAAGTTTCTTCTCGAGCCCCCAACCGCTCTGAATGCCGTCTGTTTCGTAGGCAAAGCTGCCGAGACTCGCTGCGAAGCTACCGGACAGGATCGATAACCCCGCCTGGTGCCCGCGCGTGTTGTTCGAACCAACGAGGCCTGAACCCTGGGCGTGGACACCTTCCTGTGTGAATAGAGACGAATATTCGTTCAATCCGGGGCTCCCTGGCCCGGCTCCTCGCAGGATAAAGGAGCTATCGTCGAGCCGATCGATCTGGAGGGGCGATGCATTGAGTGGTTGCCAGACCTGGGCCTGGAGCGCTTCGCTGACCTGGGCCGCCGAATGCCGGGGTCTTTCGTAGAACGCCTCCGCCAACAGGCGATGGCCGGCGAAACTGGTGGGATCGGTTGCGGTCACGCCGAACGTTTCTTTCTCGGCGACCTGCCCGAAGCCGAGATCCCGATAGCTCCTCACCAGGTCTGCGCTGCGAACAACGGCATCGTCATCCAGGAGTAACCGCGAGCGATACGGTGCGCGCCGATCGTTCAACTCCTTCGATCGCTGAGTTTCCTCCATCGACCGCACAGGCTCCGATGATCTTGCGAGCCGAAGCGCGTTGTACAACCAGGGTGTAGGGTCAAGCGGGTCCAGCCTTTTAGCGAGGATGAACTGTTCGCCGGCCAAGGCGTCCGTGGCTGAGCGACGCTTCTCGAACAGCGCCTTCCCCAGGTAACTCCGAATTAGCGAATTGCTCGGGTCGAGGAGCGACGCAATCTGAAGTTCGGCCAGCCCATCTTCGAGATGACCAAGACGAATCCTGGCTAACCCCGATCCGAGCCTGGAGTACGGGTCCGATGAATCGAGGTCGATGGCCCGTTTGAAGGCCGACAATGCATCGTCCGCCATGAGGTTCGCGAGGCTGGTGAACCCCAGCATCTGGAGCGCTCTCGGCTCGTTGGCATCCAGGGAAACGGCCATATCCGCCGCGCGTCTGGCCTTGCTTACTCTGCCCAGGACAAGCAGAAGTTCGGAAACGCGAGCTTTGGAAAAAGCGCTGCCATCGATCTCGAAGGCCCGCTCTGCCGCCTCCAGGGCTCCTTCCGGATCGAGCTTGGCCTGCTTCGCATAGGACTGCGCCGCGCGTGCGCGGGCATTGCCGGGGTTGGCCTGAACCGCGGACTCCGCAAGGCGCAGCGCAGCTTCTCGATCGTTCAATGCGATCTGGATCACAGACTCCAAGGCGGCGCGATCTGCGCCACCGTTGCCTGTGTCCTGAAGTCGACCGATAGCCGCGTTGGCATCGTCAACCGCCCCTACCCCCAGCAGCGCCTCCACATTCCCGATCTCACAGGCCGCCTCCTCCGCGCCTCGGGGGCACTGCTCCAGAAGCGCATCCTGCCCATCCTTGCGCCGTCCCGCCGTCCGCGGGTAGTAGATCGTCCATTGCACTCCATCCCGCGGCTTGATCGGGATCGGTATTGCCGACGGCAGGCCCGGTCCGACGCTGATCTGCTGAAGTGCGTCGACGCGGAATTCCCTGTTGGTCTGCAGTTCCTGGGCAGCGACTGCGCCTTCGAACACGGCGAGGGTCGTCGCGCTGCACTGCGAGTTCACCAGGAACTCGGTGCCCTTGATGGCGGCGCTGAGGAACGGCGTGCGCACGCCGAACTTTCTCGGAAAACGGGAGATGAAATACGCGGCACCGCAGTCCGGGTCGGCGGAGACCTGCCCGTTCGAGAAGAACTCGACCCGAGTTTCAGCCTTTGTCGAATACATGGTGATGGCAGTCTTTTGATCCAGCCGGATCAGATTCTCCGGCTGCAGCCACAGGGCGGCGCGGCTGCGGGGACCGGTGCGAACGGCGTCTCCGTCGCACACGTTGGTGTCGAGGCGCTCGACTCGGTACCACTGGGATGAACCTGCACGACGGATCTCGACGTTGCCCTGCCGCGAGACCACGCGACCGACCACAGGGGCACAGACGGGCACGTCGCCGTCGGCGGCGATCGCCTCGCAGGACATGAGCACGAGCATCGCCGCAATGACGACGGACCATCCCCCCGATCTTCCGATGGTGCTCTGCACTAGCTTCGAGCCTCCCTTGCCGAGGAGCCTTGGTGACGGCAGTCCATTCTTGTAGCCTGTCCACAGTACTGAATCTGCCCAGTATGGGTGGCCGCCGCTCACCGATCGTTTACGGATTCGCCGACCCTGGCGATTCAAACTCGGCACCCGAAGATTCCATGGCTTGCGCGATCATGTCAAGGTAATACCGGGTCGGGCCATCGGATGGCAGGTCCGGGCCTAATGCTTCCAGGCTCCGCCGCGCGCCGTCGAGATCGCCGAGCTCCACGAGGCGTCGTGCGGACTCGAAGCTCGTCACGAAGCGCAGGCGGTATTCATCCACCGCGCCGACGCGCCCGACCAGTTCGAAGATCCGCTGCGGCGCCGCCTTGCCGGGCAGCCGGAACAGCCCGAGGTCTCGAAACACGAAGTCGGTCGCGGCCTGGGCAACCTCTTCCCGCACCAGCACCCGCGTGCCGAGCATCTTGTTCAGCGCCTGAACCCGATTGGCCACGTTGACCATGTCGCCGACAGCCCTGTATTCGAAATGGGTGAGCGCCCCTATCAATGTCAAAGTCATGGGTCCGGCGGCCACGCCGATCCGCGTTGGCATGGCCACATCGGTCCGGGCGGTATCCAGTTCGTTGAGGATGGCGAGGCAGGCATCGAGCACCTGGGCGATGGGCGCTTTCGCACCTTCGCGGTGCGGCCACACCGCGAGCATGCTGTCGCCGATCACGTCGCTCACGAAACCGCCATTGGCGAGCACAGGGCGAAACAGGATTTCGTAGTACCGATTCAGGTGTTGTGCCAGATGGTCGCTTTCGGTGCGCTCGGCATAGGCGGTGTAGCCAGAGGCGTCGGTAACCAGGCAAATGCCTTCCACCGACTCCGGGACGATCCCGCTCGGCAGTGCGAGCCGGCGGGCGACATCGGGCGGCACGAACTGGCACAGCCGCTCGAACACCCGCCGGCGCTGACGGGCCGCGGTCGCATACTGCCAGCCGAGCGCCACCGAAAATCCGACGGCGGCACCGGCCAGGGGGGCGGCCAGCGGCACGACACGGAACGCACTGGAAAAACCCCACGCTGCGAATGCGCCGTACACGAGCAGGCCGACGACCACGATCCCGAGCCCCCAGAACGCCGGCAGCACGAGGCACACAGCCGTGGTCACAAAGCCGGCCATAGCGCCGATCACGGCGGCCTTGCCCATGAACCGCAGCGTCGAACCGTCCTCGAGATTGGCATAGGCGGTGGCCATCAGGTCCACGCCGCTCGGATCGACCTCGGTCGGCGACGAAAAGTGCGTGGGAAACTGCTCGATCACGCTTTTCTCATGGCGTTCGGCATAGCCGATGAACACGGTCTTGCCGCCCACGATGGCGGCGAGCCGCGCAACCTCGGGCCGCGCCAGCTTGAGGACATCGGCGTAGGGCAGCGAACCGAGTATGCGGGCCGGACCGTATTCGTTGAGCAGGTTGTCGGACGGTCCGGCGTAGAGATCCCGCAACCGCTCGGCAGCGCCACCGAGAGCGCCGCCTTTTTTTCCGCGCGCGCTCAGCTCATGCAGTACGCCCCTGAAATAGAGGCCGGCGCCGACCAGTTCACCCGGCTCGAAGCGCCCTGCCTCGGCGCGCGATAACATCACGCCGTCTTCCGGCAACAGCGTCGCCAGCCAGGCGATCAACTGGTCGTGCGCTTCCAAGCGGCCGAGGTGCCACGCGAGCAGCGGCAACGCCACCATCGGCGCAGCGCCCTCGCGAAACACGAGAAAGCTGTCGACGAGATCGCCGGAGGAATGCTCCAGCAACATGGGCCCCGTTGCCGCGGCGGCGTCCCGAACGATCGGGCTCAACGGCTTGGCACCGCGCTCCTCGCACGCGCCCGCCCCTGGCCGGCAGGGCACATAGGCGACCTGGTCGGCGAGCAGCACATTGCCGGCGGTGCGGATCGCCTCGGCGAACCGGCGGTCCTCCTCGGCCATATCCTCGCGCTCGCGCGGGTCGCGACCCAGCCGGTCGACGAACGCGACATCGAAAACGATCGTTCGCGCCCCGGCCGTCCGCAAGGCATCCACCAGATTCGCGTGGACGCATCTCGGCCACGGGGCATCGTCTGGGGATCCGAGTGAACGATAACCGGGCCGGGTTTCGTCGATCAGCATCTGCGAACAGCGGGAGCGCTCCCGCGCGTCCGCAGGCAAGGCCATGCGCGCGCCCGAGGCGCCGTTCATCTCGATCACCACCACGGAGGCTGGCGCCGGGCGGTCGCCACGCCAGGCATACAACCATGACAGCGTGAGGCGACGGTCGATCCGCTGTGCCGTGCCGGGCGCCATCGCGAGCCAGCAGAGCATGCCCACCAGCAGCCCGGCGACCAGCGCGATGGCGATCTCGATCCGCCTGTGGCTCCCGATCATGGATTGCGACACCAGCCGACGGCATCAGGTACCGGTGGTCGCCGACACGGTCATTCGCGCTCGGCCCGCGTGAAGGCAAAAGATGATGATGGGAAGGCCACGCGCCTCGATGTGTTCGGCGAACCGGCGCCGGCCCGTGAAAGCACCGCTCCGCCGGGGCGGTTGCGCTGCACGAAGGCAGGTGTGATCACCGACTGTTCTCCTGGGGGTCATCGCGACGCGCGTAGTGCCTTGTGCCGGAGGCTATCGGATTCCAGTGTACCGATAGCTAACGGATTCGCGGGAGAGGCGTGCTGCGTGGGACGAGCGGATCACCGTACCAAGGTGGCTGTTCGGGAAGTCCGCCCTGTTCCTTCGCGGTCACGTGCACCGACGCCTGCGCTCGTGCAGGTCGCCTTGTCATTTCGGCGGTGTGGGTCTTCGAGGTAGAACGCTGCTGCTCGCCGGGTGGCGCGGCCCGGGCGCGGACATAGCTCTCACGGGTGAGCCCCCGGCTCCACCACCACCGCCGTGCCGTAGCACAGCACCTCCGCGGCGCCGACCATCGGCCCGGTGTCGTAGCGGACGCCGACCACGGCGTTAGCGCCCATGCGCCTGGCGTGGGTGAGCATGAGTTGAAACGACTCCTCCCGTGCGGACTCGCAAAGCTCGGCGAAGATGCCGGCTCTGCCACCGAACAGCGTGCGCAGGCTGCCGACGATGGTCAGGGGCAATGAACGCGTTCGAACGGTGAGCCCGCGAACCATGCCGAGGCACTTCACCACGTGGCAACCGGGAAGTTCGAAGGTCGTGGCGGTAAGAATACGTTCGGGTGTCACGAAAAATCCTCCAGGTAGATCGGCATCCCCAGAAGCTCGACGTACGGCTTCATGCCGGCGAACTCCAGATGACCACCATCGACGAACACGAGGTGGAGCCTGGCGCCGACTCTACGCTTGAATGGCAGCGGAATGAGGTCGTGCCGGATGCCGCCCACCTCGAGGAATCCTTCGGCGATCGTGTTGGGCAACGACGGCATCGATCCGAGCGTCGCGACTTCCGACAAAACCAATTGCGCTTCCTGGCTCCAGCCCGTCCCGCGATCCTTTCCCGGCGATCCCGCCGACTTGTGAATGTAGCCATGCGAGAAGTAGACGGTTGCAATGCCATCCGACAGCCCGATGCCGCTGATGCGCGAGTCGGCGAGTTCAAGGGAGTTCCTCATCCTCGGAATCTACCGCAAGTGCCTCGATGCATCGACGCTTTCTCAGGGCACGAGCAGCGCGGGCGCTCGCGCAGTGGCGGGGTGCTTGTGTACCTTCCCGATTCGACGATGCAAGGCCTGTCGGCGACGACCCGCAGCTGTCGTGTGGCCGTGCGAACACCTGACCCCGGATTACAACTTCAGCGCCGCTGCGACGATCGGCTTGGCCCACTGGGGTGTTTTCGATAAATCCGCGGGCCCCACGATTTTGCCTTGGTCGAGGTGCAACACCAGAACTGGGGCAGGCGCCCGCCCGGCGGCCGGGTCGGCCTCCACGCTATTGTCGTACACCCGCAGAGCCGTAAGTTGGGCGAGCAGATGGATGAGATTCAGGCGACTGTATTCGTAGCGGCGCCGAATGTCGGCTTCGGGGGTGTCGTGGCCTCCTTTGGGAACCCGGGCGCGCACCCGCTCGACGTGGAGCTCGGGGCTGGACAGACCGGCGTACCAGACATGGACGCCGATGCCCCGCGAAGCCGCTTCCGACAGCAACCGTGGAATGGTGTTGGCGCCCAATGTGGTTTCGAACGCGAAGTCGAGGCGTCTCGCCACCGCTTGCTCCAGCAGCCGCTTCCCCTGACGCCAGGCGGCGGCGTTGGCATCCGTCTGGGTCAGACCAGGATTGGCTGCCATGAGGGCGCGGGCAGCCTCGTCTGGATTGTAGTAGTCGGCGCCGAATGCACGAAACGCCGCGCCGCCAATGCTGCTCTTGCCTGCGCCGTCGGCGCCGGCAAGAACGTAGATGTGTGGCGCTTCGGGCAACGTCATCGCAGCCTCGGCTTCGCCCGACAGGCTGCTAGCGCTTCCTGGCCGCCGCCTTGACTGCCGCGCGACCCAGCCGGGCCGGCGAGGCGTCGAAGGCGGTCGCCATCCCCTGTCTTGCCTTGGGCGTCTGCATTCGCGCGAGCAGGCCGTCGAACTGCGCGCTCAAATCGTCGAGAGCAGGGGAGCGCGCCTTGACCAGGGATTCGAACTCGGCGTAGGAGAGCAACACGGCTTTGGGTTGATCGTGCCTGGTGATGGCGATGGCCCCGCCGAGAGCGGCCTTCTCGAAGTTGGCGCCGAACTCGTTCTTGAACCGGCTGGCGGTGACGGTCGGGAGATCGACCAGCTCACCCTGGCTATTGCGGAATGTCAGTGTGGCCATGCCAGGCCTCCGTGGTTGTTTCGAGCATTATAGCCAATCGGGACATATTGTCTGATATGGCTAAACTAGCCGAAACGCCCTTCTCTCAATACCAGCGGGCGCGTCGCAGACGCGCATCTCCAGATGCCCCGACACAGATGCCCCCCGACATGGGCCGATCGGGACCGGGCGTATAGAATCCAGCAGTCGAAAGTCGAAAGAACATCTCATGTTGAACAAAGTGTCATTGTTCGAAGGGCTGTCCGAGGCTCAGATCAAACGGCTGAGCGATCGAGCCTTGACCCGCACCTACCCTAAGGGTGCCATCATCATCAATGAACGCGACGAGGCGGGTGCTCTGTTCGTGATCGTTTCCGGCATGGTCAAGGCCTATCTCAGTGACGAGGCAGGGAAGGAAGTTGTTCTTTCCACCATGGGCCCTGGCGAATACTTCGGCGAACTCGCCCTCCTCGACGATACCCCTCGCTCCGCGTCGGTAGCGACCATGGAGCCGTGCAAGCTCATTTCGCTGCAGAAGTCGCTGATGCAGGAAACCATCACGGCAGATCCCGACATGGCCTTGCAACTGCTGAAGGGCATGGCACGGCGGGTCCGCAGACTCACCGAAAGCGTTCGGACGCTGGCACTGCTGGACGTCTTCGGCCGACTCGTGCGCGTTCTCGATGAGTTGGGCGTCGAGGAGCAAGGCGCGCGTGTAGTCGAGCCTCGTCCGACACAACAGGAACTCGCCAACCGCATCGGCGCCTCTCGCGAGATGGTGAGTCGCATCCTCACCGACCTGGCGCGCGGGGGGTACATCGACATGGAAGACAAGCGGATCGTCATCCGCAAGAAGATCCCGTCGCACTGGTAGCGGTTGGCCATCACCATTCAACCAGGGCGGAACACGCCGTCCTGACGAAGCCCGCTGCCGCGTTCGTTCCGCTCCCCTCCTGCAGTTCAGTGTGAATTTCTCACAGCCGGCCCGGCAATTTCGCAACGCGCTGGCCGGACCCGATCTCCATAGTGGCACCAACTCGACGCGCAACGCAGTACGGCGCCTCAGGAAGGAGCAGCAGGCCAACCACTGAACAGATCGCATCGGGAGAACGAACATGAACACCAACATCGTACGCGGGCCCTCCACCCAATCCCCGAAGAAAACCGGAATCAACGCAAAGCACATCATCGTTGCCTTGCTCATTGCCGTTGCCGCCAACACCGGCTCGGCGCTCGCCGCGGAGAGCGACGACACCCAGGCACCCGAGATGGGACGCAACGGCACGCCCCGCATGTTGCCGCCCACGCTGATCGACGAGAATGCGGTCCAAGCCACGACCTGCCAGGGCTCCGCCCGCCCGAGCCGCCTGTTCGTCCGTGACGCCGCCAAGAACGGCGCTGTTCACCTCGACCCTTCAACCCTGCGTCTTGTTCGCAACATGTGAATCCGTGCCCCTGATTAAGCCGACGAGATAGTGCCCCAGACTTTGACTGAAATGGGTGGAGATTGTCGCGACCTCGATCGCCGCCGAGCATCGCGGCGGCGGGAATTTCGCGTGGCATATTTGCCGATTTTCCGGTGCGTTGGCGATTTCAGTCGCACCGGCCCACGCCGCGACCCGCGCGGTGTGCGTTTTTTGGGATCCGTGAGCTGAGGTTAGGCCCTCTGGCGTCGCTACGTCACGCCGGTGCCGCTGCTGCCAAGCGCGGTGTTCACCGAGCGCTTCGCGGAAGAACCGGTCGCCGCGCACGTTCTCGATCGCGCCGAGGTCGCTCTTGCCTTGCAGCAGCAAGCCCAGGTAGCTGCGAACGATGTCGCTGTTGGCAACCCCGGTTCGCACCGGCAGGGCCGCATCGATGCGCGAGAGCACCGGTTCTATAGTGTTGAGATAGTTCCCCACAAAGGCCACACCGGCAACCATATCGTGAATCGCTTGTGGCCTCAGATGGTTTTGGTCCTGCTCGGTGTCCTGTGTTCGATCGCCCCGTTCGAATGTGGCGCAGGTGATCTCCGGCCCTATCTGGGTGCGCAGGGTGCCGTGGTCTCCGGCTCTCTGGATATCTCCAACGGCAACAGCAATGCGACGTTCACCTCGGATCATCCACGTGCCTGGGGCGGCGCATTCGCCGGGATCGAGTATCGCTTCGGAACCAGCTTTGCGCTCGCGGTAGAGGCGGACTTCTCTGCCGGCAGCATCAAGATTGCCGAAGGCAGGTTTGGCGGGGCCAGCGCCAACGCAAAGATCGAGCGGGTCTGGACCATTTCATTCCTGCCTAGCGTCTATCTGGACGACCACTGGCGCCTTTTTCTTGGCGCAGGTGCGGGAAGACTCAATGGCACCGGTACTGCGAGCGATGGGCTCGGAACGACCGTCTCGACCGATCGGGGATTCTCGGCGGCGAAGGTGGGCCTGGGGCTTCAACGCGATTTCGATGCCGGCCTTTTCGTGCGCGCCGAGTACTTCTATTTGGTCACCAAGCGCGAAGACTTCGTGCGCCCGGCGGCGTCGGGCCTTCAAATCAGCGTCGGATACGCCTTCTGATTTGCTGGCCGCCAATCGCGTACGAAGTGAAAGACCCTGCAGCGCCCTGAAAAGCGAGCCGATCCGTGGCCTGGGTAGACCGATGCGATGGGCGCCCGCGTGCAAGCCGATCGCGGCTCTTCATGGGAGACTGGTCATGATGCTTTGTCCGGTTGCGTTGGCGGTAGGCCGCAGCGAGTGCGCCATTTTCAGCATGTGCCCCGACAAGGGGATCGTCGGCGACCACAAAAAAGCTCGCCGCCGGCGGACCTGACGAAAAGGGAGTCGTCGGCGGCATCGGCGACAGCGGCTACGAATTTGCCCGCGTCGGCGCCTCGTTGCGCGGTGATACCCTCCCGATGCAACGCACATTCACCGGACCTTCAGGGGGGTTCCATGTCCGTCATCGCCACGCCCACGCCGCAGAGCCGCATCTTCCACGACATCGACGTCGACCGGCCCGGCAGGCAGATCGGCTATCTGCGAGTGCCGCAGTCCCGCGACGGTGGCGCGTGGTCGACCATCGAGATTCCGATTGCCGTGATCAACGGTGCGCCCGGCCCGGCGGTGCTGTTCACCGGCGGCGTGCACGGCGACGAATACGAAGGCCAGATCGCGGTGTCGCGGCTCGCGCGTGGCGTCGATCCGCAGAGCCTGCGCGGGCGCATGATCCTCATGCCGGCGGTGGACCTGCCGGCCGCCTTGGCAGGGCGGCGCATGTGTCCCATCGACGGTCGCGATTTCAATCGCTGCCTGCCAGGCGATCCGCGCGGCAGCTTCTGCCAGATGCTGGCGCATTTCATCGACACCGAGATCCTGACGCGCGTGGACGTCTCGGTGGACATCCATGCGGCAGGCCATGCGATGGAGGCGGCGCTCAGCACCAACATGCACTACACCGACGACCCGGAGATCCTGAAGCAGACGTTCACGCTCGCCGAGAACTTCGGCGCACCCTACAACGTCGTGTTCGCCGGGGTCGACGAAACCAGCACGCTCGCTGCGGCAGCAGAGCGGCGGCGGGTGCTGGCGATCTCGTCGGAACTGGGCGGTTACGGCCGGGTGAGTGTCGAAGGGTTGCGCATTGCGGAGCGCGCCCTGCTGAACGTGTTGAAGGGCATGAGCATGATCGACGGCACCCCGGACACCTCGCAACTCGACGGCCACCCGGGCACACGACACATGGAGGTGCGCGACCACACGGGATACGTCTTCGCGCCGAGCGATGGCCTGTTCGAGCCGATGGATCTCCCCGGCGCAGAAGTGCGGGCTGGCCAATTGGCCGGGCATCTGCACTTCATCGAGGAGTGGGCGCGCGAGCCGATGCCGGTCGAGTATCGCAGCGACGGGCTGGTGTGGATGGCGCCCGGGTCAGGCCGGGTTCGCAAGGGCGATGTGGTGGGTGTGGTGATGCGGCCTTACCCGGGGGCCTGACAGCGGACGGGGAGCCCGGTGCGCATTTCCCGATATGCCGCTGATATTTTGCAAAGCCAATTCCATCGGCGCAGACTGCCTGAACGTTCTCTCGCGTGGATGGAACGACGCCACCAATGTCGGCACGCGAGCCGGCTGAGGATCTTCCCGGGAGGCTCGTCATGACGCTTTGCCCTGTTGCATTGGCGGTAGGCTGCAGCAAGTGCCCGTTCGTGAGCATGTGCCCCGGCAAGGGGATCATCGGCAACTACAAGAAGGATGCACCGCCGGCAACGGGAGCAAAGAAAACGCCGTAGTCGGCGCCATCGAACTCGAACCGCGGATGTGACCCGATCAGGCGATGTCTTGCCTGGCGGGCAACCTGATGCCGGTTGTTTCCGCTTTACCGGTTGTTTCCGCTTTACCTCCACACCGTCCGCCTGCGCCCCGACGCCGGCCTCCGCGATGTCCTCACATCGCGCCACCCGCGCCGCGTGAGCTTTCGCCGAACCTTCGATCCCGCTACCGGCCGCCGCGAACTCGTCGTCCGGCCGACCCGGCCACGCCGGTAACAGGGCCGGCGCCACGCAGCAGGTAGGATGTGGCTGCCACCTGCCCTTCTTTCTTCTCCGCTTCGCCCATGACCTCCGATTCCCACCCCGAAGCCGGCCTGCGCACGCTGCTCGCCGCCGCCAGCCTCGCCACTTTCGTCATCACCACCGCCGGCAGTTCGCTGGCGCCGTTCCTGCGGGCGATCGGCGCGGACTTCGACCGCGACCTGGGTTCGGTGGCGACGCTGCTCGCGATCCAGGCGGTGTTCTGGGGCGTGTCGTCGCTGTTCGCGGGTTCGGCATCGGATCGTATCGGACGCCGGCCGATCATCATCGGTTCGGTGGCGATGCTGGCGCTGGCGCGTTTCGGGTTCAGCCAGTCGGGCAGCTTCACGGAGGCGCTGGTGTGGCAATGCGCCACCGGCATCTGTGGTGGCGCATTCATGGGCACGGTGTTCGCGGCGGTGGCCGACCGGGTGCCGATCGAGCGCCGCGGCAGCACGCTGTCGTGGGTGATGACCGGCCAGTCGATGTCGCTGCTGCTCGGCGCGCCGCTGATGGCATTCGTCGGCGACTTCGGTGGCTGGCGCGGCGCAGCCGCCACGCATGGCACTCTCGCCGCCCTGGTCGCGGCGCTGCTGTGGTGGCAGATACGACCGGGCCACACCACGAAGGCGTCGGGCGGCGCGAGTGGCGGCGTGCCCTGGCGCCGACTGTTGCGGCCGAACATCCTGCTGCTGCTGGGCGCCGGCGCCACCGAGCGCCTGTGCTTCGCGGCAACCACGGTGTACCTCGCCACCTTCCTGCAAACGAGCTACGGCGTGTCGCTCAAGCAGCTCGCCGTCTGCCTGGCCCTGGTGGCGCTGGGCAACGTGATCGGCAGCGTGATCGGCGGGCGCATCGCCGATCGCGTGCGCAATCGCGCCGGCACCTTCGCCGTCGCATCGCTCCTGACGGCAGCGCTCGCACTGCCCTTGCTCGCATGGCCTGCCGGGCTGTGGATCTCGGTGGGGCTGGGCTTCTGCTATTCGTTCTTCAACGCGATCGGCCGTCCATCGCTGATGGCGCTGCTCTCGGGCGTGCCGGACGACATGCGCGGCGCGGTGCTGGGCGCGAACGTGACCACGGCGAGCATGGGCTGGCTCGGCGCATCGGCGGTAGGCGGCTGGCTGATCGGCAACTTCGGCTTTGGCAGCCTGGCGATGTTCTGCGCGGCGATCGGCCTGTGCGGCACGATCACGGCGAGCGTGTATCTGGCGGTGCGCAAGAGGACGCTCGCGTAGTCTCGACGTAGCTTGCCAACATCCGGTGAAACCGGGCGCAGGATGTCGCCGGGTCACCGCGAACACATCCGTCGGGCCACGACTTTCGACCCGCCCGCGCCACGAAAAGGATTCAGGACACCGGCCGCGACTCGAACCGCTGCCGATCATCGTGAACCATGTGCCTCATTTCTGCTTCGGACCCGTGGCGATCGAACGACGAAAAGCCCGAGCCATCGAGCAGCCGGTAGGCACGCTCGACCTCCTCAGCGTCGCCGTGCACCGCCAGCACGAATTTGCCGGCCTCGAGCGCCGCTTGGTAGCGCAGCACCGAATCCTCCGATATTCCAGTCGCCATCCATGCAACGGCAAGAGGGCTGACGCCGTCCTCCGCGACGACGCCTTGAATGCCGCGAAGCAGGGTGGAAGCGAGCGGGCCCAGAACAACGACGTGACCGACCAGCGGAACGAACATCATGGCGGAGCCGACCAGGACGCCCATCCAGCCGCTCCACAGGGCGCCATGCCTGCCGAAAATCCTGGACCGGTAGCCGGTGCTGAGAAATCCGACGACGCCGTCCCGGTTCTCGCAGGCCTTGCCGATGATCGAGATTTTTCTCATGTAGTACCCGGCGCGTTGCAGCGCTCTCACCGCGACTTCGACCTGGGGGTGCCGGTCGAACAGGGCAACGGCGATGTTGGTCTTGGTCGCATATGTCGTGATCGTATCCATGATCGTTTCCTTTCTCGGGTCGGCTATCGGGAAGCTGCACGGTCAGGCGCTCGGTCACTGTCCACACGCGGCATGAGGACTCGCGGGCCGGGATCGAAGGCTATCGGGCACCGGGATCGGAAGCAGCTACCGATGGTCACGATGTCGCGTGACCGCGGTCACGATCGCAGCGACGGGTTCACGGCGGCTTGCCCGCCCGAATCATCGTCGCGCCGGGGATGCTCAGAACATGCCGGCCGCGATATTGACGGTCAATGCCAGGATCGCGGTGTTGAAGACGAACGCGAGCACCGACTGCAGCAGCACCAGCCGCCGCATCGATGCGGTCGAGATGCTCACGTCCGCGGTCTGGGCGGCCACGGCGATGGTGAACGCCACGTAGAGAAAGTCGCCGTAGTGCGCCTTGAAACCGGGCTCGGTATCCGGAAACGTCAAACCGCTTGCCGGCGCCGTGCGGTAGTACATGCTCGCGTAGGTCAGGGCGAACATGGTCGGCACCAGCAGCCACGCACCGGCGACGGTGGCGAGAGCGAAGAGCACATGGGGCAGCGCGTGCGGCGCGCCCGGCACCTTGGCCGCCGCCAGCTCGACCCCGATCCCGGCCATGCTCGCGACGGCCGCCAGAATGACGACCCCGAGCACGACGGCGGCGCCTTCGGCCTGGGCCTGCGCCACGCGACGAAGGCGATCGTGATCGGCGCGATGCATCATCGCCGCGACCAGGATCAGGTACAGCCACACCGCCACGTTCCAGCCGAACAGACCGCGGGTCACCATGCTTTGCGTGCCAGGCAGGAACACGGTCACGGCCACGCCCGCGATCATCGACACGACCAGTCGCGGCCGGGCGCGAAACGGCGCGATGAATCGCGTCATGCCGATCCGGCGGGTCGGTCGAATACCGGTGACATCACGTCGCGGTTCGCGTCATGCAGCGGGATGTTTCTCGACGCTTCCGCTCATGGAGCCGGGCGGAGCGACGACGGACTGTCTGCGGTCAGGTCGAACACTCGCACGCCGGACCGGTCCGCACCACGGCCGACCCAGCGCGGGTCGTGCAGGGTGCGCGCCATGTCGGCATGCCCGGCCTCCCAATGTTCGAGCATCGACCGGCGCGAGAACTCGAAATCCTTGGCCTGCGTTTCGTAGTGCTTGCTGCGATAGATCAGGTGCACGACGGCGACGGCGCTCTCGCCGCGCAGGGCCGCGAGTGCCAGCGCATCGGGGTCGTTGCGCAGCGCCGCCGGCAGCTTGGCGAGCAGCCGCTGTGCCGCCTGGGCGATCGACTGCCGGTCGAGCTCATTGGTCGTGTTGAGTCGCGTGCGGCTGGAGAAGCGGATGTCCTTCTCCCGCTGCGTCACCTCGGCCATCGTGGCCGGCAGTGCACCGCGCGCGGCGAACAGATCGACCTGGAACACGGTGCGACGGCGCGTGCCCGGCCGGTCCAGCACGTATTGCAGCGGTGTGTTCGAGACCAGGCCGCCGTCCCAGTAGTGTTCACCGTCGATCTCGACCGGCGGAAATCCGGGCGGGAGCGCGCCGCTCGCCATGACGTGGCGCGCGTCGATGGGTTGGCTGGCGGAGTCGAAATACGCGAAGTTGCCGGTGCGCACGTTGACCGCGCCGACGGATAACCGGGTGGCACCCGAGTTGATCCGATCGAAATCCACCAGACGCTCGAGCGTCTGCCGCAACGGCGCCGTGTCGTAGTAGCTGATCGCCGCCGGCGTGCCACGAGGTTGGAACGGCGGGGCCGGCACGCGCGGCACGAAGAATCCCGGAACGCCGAACAACAGGACGTTTGCCGCGCTGGCATCGTTCAGGGTCTCGCGCAGCGACTCATCCGCGGCGAACGCGTACAGTCCGCCGGACGCGCTGACCAGATCCCAGAACTCGCGCAGCCGGGCGGTGCGGGCGCCGGGCGGATTGCCGGCGATCAGGGCGGCATTGATGGCGCCGATCGAGATGCCGGCGAGCCACGTCGGTTCGCGATACGACTCGCACAGCGCTTCGAAAACGCCGCCCTGGTAGGCGCCGAGCGCGCCACCGCCTTGCAGGACGAGGATGCATTCCTCCTCCTCGTGGTTGCCGGCGGACCGGCGTCGCGCGGGACCGGTGTCGGCCCGCGCAGCGATTCGTGGTGGATTCATGGTGTCGGGGGAGTCGGGTTGCATGGACGCGCGCCGGGCCGGGAAGGTCGGCGCGCTTTTGCCGCGGCGGATGACAGGGAGAGGGTTCGACGCCGTTACTTCGGACGCAGCGCTTTCACGGCGAGCTCGATGCGGGTGCCGGCGTGCAGCTTACTCATGATCCGGCTCACGTAGTTCTTCACCGTACCTTCGGCGAGAAACACGGTGCCGGCGATCTCCTTGTTGCTGCGACCCTCCGCGATGAGCGACAGGATGTGCTCCTCGCGCTTGGTGAGCGCATCGCTGCCCGCCTCCGCATCTTCGTCGTCGGTCGGCGCGCGGTTCGGATCCGCCGTCGCGCCGGCAGATCGTGTGGCGAGCGCGGCACCGGGCGGCAGACGACGAAACTGATCCATGACCTTGCGGGCGATATGCGGCGCGAGCCGGGATTCCCCGCGATGCACGGCGCGGATGGTGTCGAGCACTTCGGCTTCATCGGCATCCTTGAGCAGATAGGCCTGCGCGCCGGCGCGGATCGCCTCGAACACGAGATCGTCCGTGTCGAAGGTGGTGAGGATGACCACCTGCGTTCCCGCCAGCGCCGACGTGATGGCACGGGTCGCGGCCACCCCGCTCAACCGGGGCATCTGCAGGTCCATCAGCACCACGTCGGGACGGGTGACCCCGGCCATTTCAACCGCTTCCTGGCCATCGCCGGCCTGCCCCACCACCTCGATGTCGGGTTCGAGCGCGAGCATCAACCCGAGCCCGCGGCGAATGATCGCCTGATCGTCGACGACCATCACGCGGATCCGCCTGCCGGTTCGCTGCGGATTCGCCGCGTCGACCGCGCCAGTCATCGTCATCTCCATCGAGTCGATGAGCCCAGTTTCACACAATGCCGGATAGTCGGGGGGCCGGGTCTTCGTTGGCACGAACGGAGACGGGCCCGCACTCGCCCCGCACCAGAACCTGATGCTATGGTATCCATGGCTTCCTTGGGCAAGCGAGGCTCGGCAGTCACGAGTTGACGTGACTGCCGTCACGACGTTGAAGGAGCGGCTGGTGCGTCTTTCCCTCGAGTGGCTCGATCCGAGGCGCTCGCTCGCGAGTGCGATCGGCTGGATGCTGACCACGCTGGCCGTGCTGGGCGCGCTCGCGATGAGCATCTGGATCGGCGCCATCGCGCGCGAACGCCTCGAAGCGCAGACCGGGGTGCTCTACCGGCAATACGCGGTCCAGATTTCCAATGTGCTCGACAACAACCTCTACGACCGGCTGCAGTGGGTCAAGGGCACCGCCCAGGTCTTCGGCTCGCTCGCGACCCGGCAGACCCCGTCCGAGCGCGCTGCCTTCATCCAGCAGATGCAACAGACGTTGCCGGCGATCGAATGGACAATCTTCGCCGACGCCGAAGGCATCGTCCGCGTTGCCACGGGCGGCGGCGTCGAGGGGCAAAGCGTCGCACGCGCGGCGTGGTTCGTGCACGGTCGCGACGCGGCATGGGTCGGCGAGATCGGCGCCGAAGCCTCCGGGGACCCGGCCGGCACCCGGCGCGCGACCGGCGAACCAAGCCAGCTCCTCGACCTGGCAGCCCCGGTGCGCGACGCGCATGGCCGACTCCTCGGTGTGGTCGACATCAGGCTGGCGTGGCAATGGGCTCAGCGCCTGGAAAGCATCCTGTCGGTGGGCCTCAAGTCCGAGCGACCGATCCAGTCGCTGATGCTCGATGCGAATGGCACTGTGCTGCTCGGCCCGGCAGCGCTGCTCGGCCGGCGTCTGAAGGTGCCGGGCGCAACCAGGGCCGGCGCCACCGGTCAGTTCGTGGCGCGCGGCGACGACGGCGCTTCCTATGTGGTCGGATACGCAGTGAGCGACGGCGTGGACGACTTCCCGGGGCTGGGCTGGGTGGTGGTCGTGCGCGAGCATGCCGAGTCGGCGTTTGCCGATGTCGATGCCTTCACCCGCAGGCTGTTCGTCACCCTGGTGGGTCTGGGACTGGTTGCCGCCGCCATCGGCATCTGGGCCACCAACCGACTCACCCGGGAGCTCGCGCGCATCGCGCGGGCCGCCGACGACATCCGGTTCGGCAAGACCACCACCTTGTCGGTCCCGGCAGGTCAGGACGAGGCCGCGCGGATCGGGCACTCGCTGCGACTGCTGCTCGACGATCTGCAGCGCGAGCGCGCCGGGCTGCGGGCGCTCAATGTGGAACTCGACGCGCGAGTGGCATTGCGCACGCGCCAGATCGAACGCATGACCGAGGAGACCAGGTATGCGGCCGTGGTGCGGGAGCGCCTGCGCATGGCGCGCGATCTGCACGACACGCTCGCTCACTCCATGATGGCGCTGCTCACCGAAATCAGGCTGCTGCGCAAGCTTGCCGACACCAACCCCGGCATGCTGCGAGAGGAGATCGTCAACGCGGAAGCGGTCGCGCTGCAAGGCCTGCAGGAGGCACGAACGGCGATCGCGTGGCTGCGCCTGAACAACGTGCGCGACATCGGTCTCGGCTCCGCGATCCGCCAATTGCTGCAGCGATTCGAGGAGCGGCGTGGCGTCCCTGCCGCTTTCCACTCGGAGATCGCGGTGGATGCGCTCGCCGATGAACGCGCCGGGACACTCTACCGGATCGTCGAAGAGGCCATGCGCAACGTCGAACGACACGCCAACGCCACGCGCGTCGACGTCACCGCGCGGCTCGACGGCACGGCCGGCGCGCCGGTCGACGACGAGACCCGGATCCTGACCGTGAACATCCGCGACGATGGCGTCGGCTTCGACGTGGACGCCGCACGGCCGGGACACTTCGGGCTGCCGGGGATGCGCGAGCAGGCCGATCTCGCCGGCGCCCGGCTCGATATCGCGAGCACGGCCGGCCAGGGAACGAGCATCACCATCACGATGCCCATCTGAGGGGTGACGCCCACCCCCGGCCTGCGCTGCGCTTCGGCTTCCCCCTCGAAGGGGGCGCAGCACCCTCGGGGGACCCTGTGGTGCTGACGGGCCGACGCCGGTGTGCGCGGTCATGACCCGAGTCACGAGAAGCTCATGACCGCGGGCACTTTCCGGATCGGCAGGCATGGCTAAGCTATGACCACTGGTGCCGATGCATTCATCCGCAATGCAACCATCCGGTGCGTCGCCTCCGCTCACCGCCGAACCGGAAGGATACCGATGGACATGCTCGAGATGATCCGCATCGCCGACTCGACCCAGCAGGTACTGCAGCTCGTCGGGGAATACGTTCAGACGCTGGTACACGCCAGCGCCATCCCGGACTGGTGCGCCCGGATTCCATTGAACGGCGAGCACGACATCCGTCGCCGCGCGGAGACGATGTTCATCGTGATCAACTCGGCATCGTTGCAGCTCGACAACTACAGTTGCGACGTTGCCAAGGAAGCCTTGCAGATCTTCTCGGCCGCGGTCGCACGCCTCGAGCGCTGGCCCGGGTCGTGACGCCGCGACCGGACACCCCGACCGCCCTTGTTGCCACCGGGGAAGTTAAGTACCCTGAACTTCGCTCCGACAGCGAGGTCCCGCGAATGGCAGACTCCGATCCACGCCCGCCGCCAAGTGCGCCCGCGGGCGGCGGCATTCCGCCGCTGCCGCCCGAAGCGAAGTCGGTGCTCGGCGGCCTCGGGCAGATCGCGGATTTTCTATCCAAGGTGGGCGGTGTCGCGATCGCCGCCGCGGTCGGCATTACCGGCTTCTACCTCCAGAAATCCACCACCGAATCGAACCTGCTCAACCAGCGCGAACAGGCCGAGACCTCGGTGCGTGCCGAGATGTTCAAGACGGTAGCCGAGAAGGTGGTCAAGGCCAAGGCCGAGATCACTTGGTCAGAGAAGGCTGTCTTCGCCGAGATCCTCGCGCTCAACTTTCACCAGCACATCGAGCTGAAGCCGCTGCTGCTCGACATCGAGCGGCAACTCGTCAGGGAGTGCGGCAAGCAGCAGGACGAAATGTCGAAGGCCGCCGCGCGGGATGCCAAGGCTCGCCATGCAGCATCGAAGGTCGCGTCCGCATCGGGCCCGCCTTTGCCGGCAGCCGTTGCCGTGCCCTGCGATTCCACCGACCTCACCGAGCTTCGTTCCGCGGCCACTCGCGTCAAGAGCCGACAGTTGCAGATCATCGCCGATGCCTTTTCCGGCGCGGCGCGCGAAGGACACAAAAACGGCCCCGGCATCGTCGACGCCGTCCCGGCCACGGTTCAATACATCGCCCTGCAGGAAGACGGGCCCAGGCCCGTCGGCAACGCGGCCACGGTGCAGAGCGGCTGCGCCGCGCCCGAGCACGAAGGCGGCATCAATGCGTGCATCCACGACCAACTGACGTTCGCCCTGCCCGACCGCAGGTCCACGCTGTCGATTGCCGTGCGCAGCGTCGACTTCGATCGCGCGCGGGCATCGCTCTCGGTGGGATACCGGAAGCAATGCACCGGCGAGAACGGCTGCCCTGCACCCGTGTCGGCGGCCCCCGCCGACGCATCGAAACCGGCTGCTGCGCCGCAGCCCGGTTCCCTCGGCCAATGCGGCGCCTACGTCTCGGATGCCGACCTCGAACTCGCCGCGAAAACCGGCACGCCGATCACCGCAACCAAGGCCCCGGCGCCTGCGCCAGCGAGCGACATCCGCGCGCTGAACGATTTCGAGATCACGTGGTACGACTTCCCGCTCACCGACAACTCGCTGCTCTACAACAAGACGCGCTACGCGGTGGTGATCGATCGGGTGTGTCCCGCCGAGAAAGTGATCCGCCTGGGACTGGTGTGGTTTCCGCAGGACTTCGCCCCGGCCTACGAGCGGCCGATCACGCACTCGGAGCTGATGTCGCGGCTCGGCTTGAAGTGACACCCACCCCCAGGCTTCGCCAACCCCCAGGGGGCCAGTTCGCTTGCGGGCTGAGGCCCGGCGCTCACTGAAATGACAGACTTCCGGAGGAGATGATGATGCGACGACTCGCAAGCTGCGTCGGCGTTGCGCTGGTTCTGCTGCTCGGCGCGCACGCCGCGCACGCGGCGTGCTACGCCAGCGGCAAGTGGTACAAGACCGGCGAACAGGCCAACGGCCTGACCTGCCAGGCCGACGGTTCGTGGCGATAGCACCCGTCCGACGCGACGCCATCGACCTCTGATCGCCCGGCGCTCACGGTGCCGGGACTACCCGCTCAAGCCGTCTGCCGCTGCGCCCCCTGCGCCTGCGCCGCCATGGTCTTGTGGAACGCGCCGTCTTTCATGATCGCCAGCAGGTTGTTGCGGTCCTGCAGCAGCTTCACGTTGACCAGAGGATTGCCATCCACCAGCAGCAGGTCGGCGAGGAAGCCCGGCTTCACCTGACCGAGTTCGTTGCCCATCATCATGATCTCGCCGCCCAGCCGCGTGGCCGAGACGATGGCATCCATGGGCGAGAACCCGAGCAGGTTCACGAAGTGCTCGATGTCGCGCGCGTTGGTGCCGATCGGGGTCCAGGCGAACCCGTAGTCGCCGCCGGGAAGGATGCGCACGCCGCGCCGTTTCAGCTCTTTCATGTTGCCGATGGCGATGTCGAGTTCGCGGCGCATGCCCATGCTCTCGGCGATAGCGGTGGTGATGCCCCAGGCGCCCGCCTCGTAGAGCGTGGCGTGGGTGATGCCCAGCGTGGGCGAGACGAACACCCAATCCTTCGCGCCTTCGAGCGCGGCCAGCGCTTCGTCGTCGGAGAGCGTGGCGTGGTAGATGATCTCGACGCCGTGCTTGACGCACAGCTTCACCGATTGCGCACTGCGGGCGTGGGCCGCCACGCGCTTGCCGTGCATGCGGCCGACCTCGCACACGGCCTCGATCTCGGCCTCGGTCATGACCGTCTGGTGCGCCCGGCAATGCGGCACGAATTCATCGCCGGACGGGTTGATCTTGAGCGTGTCGACGCCCTCGCGCACCATGGTGCGGGCGGTCTTGCGGAACTCGTCGGCGCCGTCGCAGATGATGGCGAAAGTCTCGCGATGCATGTGACCGAGGCGGACATCGCCGAGGCCTGCGGTGGTCGCCATCTCGGGGCTCGCCGCCAGCGTGCGCGGCCCCGGAAACTCGCCGGCGTTGATGGCGTTGCGCAGAACGATGTCGAGCCGTGCCTTGGCCGCAGCCGCGCTGTTGCAGGCGGTGAAGCCCTGGTCGAGCATGGTCTTCGCGTTGCGTACCGTGCCGAGCATATGCTCCTCAGGTGGCGTGAAGCCGAGCGATTCGAGCGTGGCCACATTGAGAAAGCTCAGGTGCGAGTGCGACTCGATGAGCCCCGGCATGAGCGTGGCGCCCATGCCGTCGACCAGCTCGGCACCATCGGCCGCGATCGGACTGCCTTGCGGTGCAACAGCGCGGATGCGATTGCCTTCCACCAGCACCTGCCCGGGAAACGGCGGCGCGCCGGTGCAGTCGAGAATATTGACGTTCCTGAACAGTGTCTTGCCCATGGTGATTTCTCCTCGTCGGCCAGGGTCGATTGCTCTTGCCCGCCATTAGAAGCCCAAAAGCGGGGAGGCGTCGAGTGCGGCTCGATCAGGCCCGGCATCAGCGTGGCACCGCCGCCATCGATGCGAACCGCGTCGTCGGCGGCGATGGGCGCGCCTGCAGGCGCTACCGCCGCGATGCGGTTTGCTTCGACCAGAACCTCACCCGCGAACGGCAGGGCACCGGTGCAGTCGAGGACCTTCACGTTGGTGAACAGGGTGCGGGTCATGGTCAAGGAAAGATGCCGAGCATCGCTCACCCGTCAACCGAAGGGCCAGCGCCCGGAGGGGGAGGCGAAGCGCAGCGCGGCCTGGGGGTGGGCGTCACCTCAGCTTCGCTTAACCTATTAGCGACATTGCTCAGCGTCCCTCACCCTCGGTCCCTCTCCCGAGGGGAGAGGGATGTCTCCTGCACCCTTCTCCCTCGGGGGTGTCTCCTGCTTTTTTCTCCCTCGGGGGGGGATGTCACCTGCTCCCTTCTCCCTCCGGGAGAAGGGCTGGGGATGAGGGAAACCTGAGCGTCGATGGCGGGGTTGCGTTCTTGTCGGACAGTCTTGGGGTTGTTGCAGTCATCTACAGGCGTAGTGGCTGAACTTCATCGCTAATCAGGTCGTTTAATGTCGGCAGCCCCGATGAAGATACGGTTCCAGGTGGGGCTGATGATGATCTCGTTGATGCAGGCGTGGGGCGGCATCTCGGCGATGAAGCGGATGGTGCGGCCCAGGTCGTCGGGCTGCAGCATCTTCGCCCGATCTTCGGCCGACGGTGGAATCGGGCGCTTCTCCATGATGGGGGTCGAGACCTCCGCCGGACACAGGGCGCAGGCGCGGATGCCGTTGATGCATTCTTCCTGGTTGAGGTGCGCGGTCATCGCCACGACCGCATGCTTGGCGGCGTTGTAAGCCGGACCGGTCATGTAGGTGTCGAACTTGCCGGCCCACGACGAGATGTTGATGATCACGCCGTCCTTGCGCTCGCGCATCGACGGCAGGATCGCGGCGATGCAGAAAAAGCTGCCGTCGAGGTTGATGCGCAATACGTCGGTCCAGCCGCCGGTGGTCTGGTTCTTCCAGAAGCGATTGGGAACGTTCATGCCGGCGCTGTTGACCAGGATGTCGACCTTGCCGTGCCGGGCGAGGATGGCACCGGCCACGCGCGTCACCGCATCGGCGTCGGTCACGTCGAGCGCTTCGACTTCGGCCTTGCCGCCGCCCGCGACGATCGCCGCCGCTTCGGTGCGCAGCACGTCGGCGCGCCGCCCCGACATCACCACCGTCACCCCGGCTGCCGCCAGCGCCTGCGCGCCCGCCAGGCCGATGCCGGTGCCGGCACCCGTGATCCATGCCACTTTGCCTTCGAGATCGCTCATTGCCTGCCCCTGGGAGTGAACGCCGACCGCAACGCGGCCGCGGATTGTTCGAGTGCCTGCACCGCGCCGTCGAGCGCGCCGCTCATCAGGATGAAACCGTGCACCATGCCCGGCATGTTCACCAGCGTGACCGCGTTACCGGCCTCGACCAGCCGCGCGGCGTACTGCACGCCTTCGTCGCGCAGCGGATCGTAGCCGGCCACCAGGATGAACGCCGGTGGCATCTGCGAAAGATCATCTACGATCAGCGGGCCGAAGCGGAAATCCCGCATGTCTTTCGGCGACCGCAGGTATTGCTTGTAGAACCACGTGATGGTCTGCCGCGTGAGGATGTAACCGTCGGCAAATTTGTGATGCGAGGGCGTCTCGGGTTCGGGCGCCGTGCACGGATAGATCAGCAACTGGTACGCCACCTTCGGGAAGCCGGCGTTGCGCGCCATCACCGCACACACGGTGGCGAGATTGCCGCCGGCGCTGTCGCCGCCGACCGCGATGCGCCCCGCATCGGCGCCGATCTCGGCCGCGTGCGCCGCCACCCATTTCAGTGCCGCGAACGAGTCGTCGACTGCCGCCGGGAATTTCCATTCCGGGGCGAGGCGATAGTCCACCGCCACCACCATGCAGTCGGCGAGGCGGGCGAGACGCCGGCACGCGGTGTCATGCGTATCGAGCGAACCGATGACGAAGCCGCCGCCGTGGTACCACACCAGCACCGGCAGCAGTTCGCCGGTCTCGGTGTCGCGCGGCCGGTAGATGCGGATGGGGATCTGCTGATCGGTGCCGCCAATGGCACGATCCTCGACTCGGTGGATCGGTTCATCCTTGGGCTCGAGCCGGCGGACGCCCCGCAAATACTGCGCGCGCGCCTGGTCTGGCGTGAGTTGCCACAGCGGTGGCAGATTCGCCTTCGCGGCGGCCTCCAGCAGGGCTTGTACTTGGGTATCCAGGGCCATCTATTGTTCTTTCACGACGGGGAAGCGCAGCTTGAAGGTGCCGGTGGCCTTGGCAAGAAGCTTGCCGGCGGCATCGCGCACCTCGCCCTCCACGAACACGAGCGAGCGCCCGGCCCGATGCGCTTGGCCCACGGCTCGCAGGTCGCCGTTGGCACCGGCGATGAAATTGGTCTTGAGCTCGACCGTGGTGGCGCCGTTCGACGCCGGGTCGATCGAGCGTGCGCTCATGCCCATGGTCACGTCGAGCAGCGACATCACCGCGCCGCCGTGCGCGACGCCCCAGCTGTTCATGAGCGGCGGCGTGACCGAGAGGCCCACCACCACGCTCCCCGGCGTTTCCGAAAGCTTGTGGATGCCGAGCAGTGCGGCGTACGGGATGTCGATGTCGAAGCCAGTGGGGTACATCGTGGTCACAGCCTCGGCCTCCGAACCACCCCACGAACGCACCCGTTGTGCGGTCGGCCTCCGGCGCTGATCGCCCGAGCGCCGATCCCCACGCTTCGCGAGGGGCCCCTCGTCGCGTGGCTCACAGCGCCGCGAAGCCGCCGTCGACCGGAATCGTGACCCCGGTCATGAAATCGGACGCGGCCGAGGCCAGCAGCAGCGTCGCCCCCTTGAGATCCTGCTCGGAACCCATCCGCCGCAGCGGCGTGTGATCGAGGATGTACTGCTCGGCACGGTCGATCATGCCCTTCGACATCCGGCTCGGAAACACCCCGGGCGCGATGCCGTTCACGTGCACGCCGTAGCGTGCCCATTCGCAGGCGAGCGACTTGGTGAAGTTGATCACGCCGGCCTTGCTGGTGTTGTAGGCAATGGTAGGCATGAAGTGCGGATCGGTGCCGGAGTACCCGGCGATCGAGGCGATGTTGATGATCTTGCCGCTGCCCTGCGGAATCATCACCGTCTTGCCCACCAATTGCGACAGCACGAACATGGCGGTGAGGTTCAGGTCGATGACCTTCTTCCAGGCTTCCAGCGGATGGTCCTCGGCGGGTGCCCCCCAGGTGGTGCCGGCGTTGTTCACCAGGATATCGATGCGGCCCCAGGCACCGATCACCTCGTCCACCAGCGGCTTCGCCGCGGCCGGGTCGGCGAGATCGCAGGCGTGGGTGAGCACCTCGATGCCCATGGCCTTCAGATGCTGCGCTGCGGCGTCGAGCTCGTGCGCCTTGCGGGCACTGATGGCCACCTTTGCTCCCGCCTCGCCGAGCGCTTCGGACATCTGCAGGCCCAGCCCGCGCGAACCGCCGGTGACTACGGCGACCTTCCCCTTCAGATCGAACAGATTCAGCACCGACACGTTTGACTCCCCGCTCCTGGATTGATCGCTGCGCATGATATCGCTTCAACTGCGCGGCGCCGAAATCGAGGCGGGTGCACCGGTATTTGTTTGCGGATGGCGATGGCATGGGCCTATCATCGTTTCCATCGCGCAATCGTCGGGAGTTCCCGAATGACGATGTCCCGCGGACCGGACCACCCGGCCCCGAACCCGCCAGAAATCGCCGGTGTCGATCCGCACACCGGCGACGCTGTATCCGACCGGCGACGCCGCCTGTTGCGCGCCGCCGTGGGGCTCGGTGCGGCATCGGCACTGGCGGGATGCGAGGCGCTCGGCAATCGTCGCCCGGAGCCATCGCTCGCCAACCGCTGGACCTGCCCACCGCTGCAAGGCACTGACGGCCGCGAGTTCGACTATATTGTGGTGGGCTCAGGCGCCGGCGGCGGACCACTGGCGGCCAACCTCGCCCGCGCCGGCTTCACCGTGCTGCTGCTCGAAGCCGGCGGCGATCCGCTGCGCGACGCGGCCGGCGGCGAAAACCTCGACTACAGCGTGCCGCTGTTTCACGGCCGCGCCTCCGAAGACCCGCTGCTCTCCTGGAACTTCTTCGTGCGCCACTACGGCGACACCGACACACAGCGCCGCGACAGCAAGTTCGTGGCCGATCACAATGGCGTGCTCTATCCCCGGGCCGGCGCGCTCGGCGGGTGCACCGCGCACAACGCGATGATCACCGTCTATCCGCACAACGCCGACTGGGACGGCATCGCCAGCCTGACCGGCGATGCCTCGTGGCAAGGCGAGCGCATGCGCGGCTACTTCGAGCGCATGGAGCGCTGCCGCTACGCCAACGTGCTGATGGACCCGCGCAACGCCGCCCGGCACGGCTTCGACGGCTGGCTCACCACCGAAAAGCCCGACGTCGGCCTGCTCATGCAGGATTCGCAACTGCTCAGGGTGGTGAAGAAGTCCGCGCTGGAGGCGATCAAGGAAGGCACGGCCGGGCTTCGCACCACCGTCGACACGCAGCTCGACCCGAACGACTGGCGCTTCGACAGCCGCAACAGCGAGGGCCTGTTCGTCACCCCGCTCGCCACCAACGGCGGGCATCGCCGCGGCACCCGCGACTACCTGCGCGAGGTCGAGCAGCAATGCCCCGATCGCCTGATCATCCGCACCAACGCGCTCGCCCGCGAGGTCCTGTTCGACAGCGCCAACCGCGCCACCGGCGTCGCCTACTCCACCGGCGCCAGCCTCTACGCCGCCGACCCGCGCAGCGCCACGGCCGGTAGCGGCACCGAGGCCGCGGCGTTCGCCCGCCGCGAGGTCATCCTCTCCGCCGGCGCTTTCAACAGCCCGCAACTGCTGATGCTCTCGGGCATCGGCCCGAAGGCGGTGCTGGATCGTGCGGGCATCCCGGTGCGGGTCGACCTCGCCGGCGTCGGCCGCAACCTGCAAGATCGCTACGAGGTCGGCGTGGTGAGCCGCATGAAATCCGATTTCGCGCTGCTGAACGGCTGCAAATTCCAGCCGCCGGCAGCAGGCGATCCGCCGGACAAATGCCTCGATCAGTGGCGACAGGGCCGCGGGGTCTACACCTCCAACGGCACGGTGCTAGCCATCATCAAGCGTTCGTCACCGGCCGTGCCACTGCCGGATCTGTTCGTGTTCGGCTTTCCCGGCTACTTCAAGGGCTACTACCCCGGCTACTCGGCCGCGGCATCACAGTACAAGAACTACTTCACCTGGGCGGTGCTCAAGGCGCACACGGCCAACACCGCGGGTAGCGTCGAGGTCCGGTCGAACGATCCGCGCCAGACGCCGGCCATCAATTTCCGCTATTTCGCCGAGGGCAACGACGCAGGCGGAAATGATCTCAAGGCCGTGGTCGATGGCGTGCAGTTCGCGCGCCGCCTCAATTACCGTGCACGCGACGCCATCGCCAACGAGATCCTGCCCGGCCCCGCGGTCGACAGCGACGAGGCCGTGGGCCGGTTCGTGCGCAACGAAGCCTGGGGACACCACGCTTCATGCAGCAACCGCATGGGCCCCGCGAGCGATCCACTGGCCGTGGTCGACAGCAACTTCCGGGTGCACGGTGTGCAGCGCCTGCGCGTGGTCGACGCCTCGATCTTTCCGCGCATTCCCGGCTTCTTCATCGTGACGCCGGTCTACATGATCAGCGAGAAAGCGTCGGATGCCGTCATCGCCGATGCGAGATCGGGCGCGGTATCGGCGAGGGCGACGTGACCTTTCATCTGCAACGATCGCGCCCCGCAGGCAGGCGGCGCGTCGAACAAGAGGAGGAGTGAACACCATGAACCGGAAACTGCTGTTGCGAAGCGCGCTGCTGCTGCCGTTGGCGTGTGCATTCATCGTGGGGTGCGCACAGCGATCGGGCCATCTGCTCGATGAAGCCCGGGTCGCGCAACGCGGCCCCGACTCGTTCGTCGCGGCTGACGAAGATTTCTTCCACGACATGGACGGCGGCATCGCACTAACGCCCGCTGAAGTGAGAGGCCGCAACAGTTGGCTGGTCTGGACCGGCGGCAACGACCGCTTCTGGGACGGCATCTCGGCCACCAGCTTCGGCAACCTCGACTTCCTCAAGACCCTGTCGTCGCACCCGAGCCTGCACTACGGCCGCGACAACCGCTGGAACTATCTCGGGCTGGTCAACGAACCCTGCTTCGAAAAGGCCACCGGCCCCGACCCGGACCGCTTCGGTCTGTGGCTCGACCGGCGCGGCCCCGGCTGCGCCCCCGACCCGTTCGAGAACGCCACGAAGTATCCCGGTGTCGCCCTCGGTGCGCGCGGCAAGAACATCGCCAACAGTTCGTTCTACGGCTACGCCACCGGCATCGTCGGGATGCGGCTGTTCCCGAACCCGGCTTTCGACGCCGCCGCCGCAAAAAAGTGGGATCCGAAGCGCTACTACGACGACCCCACCTACTACCTCTCGAAAGATCTCGTGAAGCCCTACCGCGTGGGCATGTCGTGCGCGTTCTGCCACGTCGGCCCCAACCCGGTGAAGCCCCCGGCCGACCCCGAACATCCACAATGGCAGAACCTGAGCTCGAACGTGGGCGCGCAGTATTTCTGGCTCGACCGCATCTTCTCGTGGGACGCCGACCGCACCAACTTCGTCTTCCAGTTGTTCCACACCTCGCGCCCCGGTTCGGTCGACACCTCGCTGGTCTCGAGCGACAACATCAACAACCCGCGCACGATGAACGCGGTGTATGCGCTGGGCGCGCGTCTGGGTGTGGCAAAGCGCTGGGGTCAGGAAACCCTGGCCGGTGGCGGACTGAACAACAAGCAGTTCAACGATTTCGTGAACGCAGGCCCGCTCACCGAGTTCTACCAGGCGCCCTCGACGGTGTTTTCGCCGCGCGTGCTCAAAGACGGCTCCGATTCGGTGGGAGCGCTCGGCGCACTCAACCGGGTGTATCTCAACATCGGCCTGTTCAGCGAAGAATGGCTGACGCACTTCAACCCGCTGATCGGCGGCAAGACCGTGAGCCCGATCGAGATCGCGGTGGCACGACGCAATTCATCCTACTGGCAGGCCACCGAACAACAGACCGTCGACATGGCGTTGTTCTTTCTCGAGAGCACTGCCCCGCACAAGCTGGCCGACGCGCCCGGTGGTGACGCTTATCTCACGCATGACGTGCAGGTGCTGACCCGCGGCAAAGAAGTGTTCGCCGAGCGCTGCGCCCGCTGTCATTCGAGCAAGATTCCGACCCCGGCGCCAGGCCTGGATCCGCGCGGCTGTTCCGGCAAGGGCTACCTCGATTGCTGGAACCGCTACTGGGCCTTGACCAAGACCGACGAGTTCAAGCGCCGCATGCGCGACATCGTGATGGCTGCCGACTTTCTCGACGACAACTTCCTGTCCACCGACGTGCGCATACCGGTGACGCTGCTCAAGACCAACGCCTGCAGCCCGCTCGCCACCAACGCCATCGAGAACAACATCTGGGACAACTTCTCGTCGCGCACCTACAAGGATCTGCCTTCGGTCGGCACCATCACCGTGTACCACCCCGTCACCGGTGAGCCGCGGCCGTACGACATGCCCGCGGGCGGTCGCGGTTACACCCGGCCAGCGTCGCTGGTGAGCATGTGGTCGACCGCGCCGTTCCTGCTCAACAACACCGTCGGCCATTTCGAACCGAGTCCGTCGGTCGAAGCGCGCATGCGCTCGTTCGACGATTCTATCCACCAGATGCTGTGGCCGGAAACCCGCGACAAAGACGAGTTGCTGGGCGATCGCATTCCGGGCCGGATGGACCGCACCACCAACGCGAGCTTCCTGCGGGTGCCGGCCGGCTATCTGCCGGGCTGGCTCGCCGAATTGCGCGAGAAGGGTCGCGAGGTGAAGCCATGGCTGTGGGGCGCGGACGGCATCGAGATCGGCCCCATCCCCAAGGGCACGCCCATCAACCTGCTGGCCAACCTCAATCTGCGGCCCGACAACGCCGGCTTCACCGATCGCGTGAAGCACGACAAGAAGCTGATCAGCTTGCTGCTCAAGGTGAAGAAAGACCTGAAGGCACTGCCCAAGGACGCCACCGATGAAGAGGCGCGCGCGGTACTGGCCAATCTGGTGGAACCGCTGCTCGACATGAGCAAGTGCCCCGACTATATCGTCAATCGCGGCCATTACTTCGGCACCCGCTTCGCCGACGACGAACCCGGGCTTCCCGATGACGACAAGCTCGCGCTGATCGAATTCCTGAAGCACTTCTGATCGACAACCGGAGACTGCAATGGCGCGACAGGTAGTCATCATCCACGGCTGGAGCGACACCTCGGCATCGTTCCGCCCGCTCGCGACGTTCCTCGCGGCCAACGGCTACGCGCCGAAGGAGCTGTGGCTGGGCGACTACATCTCGCTCGACGACGACGTGCGTGTGGCCGACGTCGGCAAGCGCATGGGCCAGGTGATCGATCAACTCATCGCGAGCGGCGACCTGGCTGCGAGCTTCGACGTGATCGTGCACAGCACCGGCGGGCTGGTCGCGCGCGAATGGCTCACCTCGTACTACCGCGGCGCCGCCGACAAGTGCCCGATGAAACGCCTGATCATGCTCGCGCCGGCCAACTACGGCTCCAAGCTCGCCGCCACCGGCAAGAGCCTGCTCGGCCGCGTATTCAAGGGCTACAAGAACGGTTTCCAGACCGGCACCGGCATCCTGAACGACCTCGAGCTGGGCTCGTCGTACCAGTGGGATCTCGCCCAGCGCGACGTGCTGCGGCTGCCCGGCGCCGGCGCCGATCGCTACTACGGCGCCGATCTCGTGTGGCCGTTCGTGATCGTCGGCACGCACCCGTATGCCAGTCTGCTGCGCCAGCTCGTGAACGAGAATGGCGCCGACGGCACCGTGCGCGTGTGCGCCGCCAACCTCAATGCTCGCGGCGTCACGATCGACTTCCGCTACAACGATCCGGCGCAGATGTTCCAGCCGTGGGAGTCCCGCCTCGAGTTCGACGTGCCGCTCGCGGTGCTCCCGACCCGTACCCACGGTTCCATTGTCGATCCGGATCGCAGCACCGGCGACAGCAAGGAGGACATTCCCGAGACCGCGACCGAGAAGGCGCAACTCGGGCAACTGATCCTGCAGGCGCTGGGGTGCCAGACGGCGGCCGACTACCAGGCCATCGGCACCGCGTGGGACACCCTCACCGAAGCCACCGCCGCCCGGAGCAAGGCGGCGCCCGGTAAGGAGTCGGGGTTCAACCCAGACTTTTACCACCAGTACATGCAGGGCAATTTCTACGTCATCGACGACATCGGCCAGCCGGTGCCCGATTACTTCCTGGAGTTCTATTCCAACACCGCCAAGCGCGACGACGAGGCCAACATCTACCTGCACTCGCACGTGATCGAGGACGTGAAGGTCAACTCGCTCAACAAGGCCTCACGCAATGTGTACTTCGACCGCACCGACCTGCAGGAGGGGTACTACCCGCTGGTTCCGCCCCAGGACCCGGCGACGCTGTTCCTGTCGATCTCGGCCGCGCCGGTGGGCAAGAACATCAGCTACTTCGAACCCGCCGACGCCAGCTCCGGCAACGTGCCCATCCATGTGGAGGGCGATCTGACCAAGCGGTGGCTCAAACGCAACGCCACCCATTTCGTGCAGATCATCATTCCGCGCACGCCGGGCGACGACGTGTTCAGGTTGAAGAAGTTCGGCGCTTGAGTCACCAAGGCGATACCGGCTCGTCGAAATGGTGCACCCGGCCGGTCCTGGGGCACGTCAACATCGCCACCACGCGCATCGACGATCACCGCAAGACAAGTCCGTAGAACAGCCCGGCATCAAGGCTGCGTATTAATCTGTTCCTCGCCAAGCTGCAATCAGGACACCACTGTCAAGGTAAGTTCGCCGTGGTGCCATTACAGGGTTTCCCCTCGCCGCCTCGCGATCTCATTGCTGATTTCATCGGCGGTCAGAAGCGGCAGTCCGCGCGCAATTGCCGCTTCACGAAGTGCTACCAGTGTCTTGCCCAACGCTGTCTTGGGCACGAAAGCAGGTTGTGATGCGTCAGCGACAATCGTGGACCCTTGCGGAGATGGATCGCCCGTGAAACCGGGTTTTTCCACCACCCCACCATTTGCCTTCGCAGGTTCATTCGGCAATGTCATCTTGCCGCCAAGAGCGCGGCGGCGTTCGGGGCGTCCGCTCGATGGGAGATTAGGCCCACGCCTCGCGGAGGCTGCCACGAAATACTTCATTCAGTCTTGGTAGTACCTCGCCACGTTGCGACGCAGGTGCTGTGAAGGACTCCAGCCGCTCCAACTCGCTTTCGATGAATGCGTTGATGCTCATCACCGGCGACTCCAGCCCCAATTCCGGGGCAGCGCGCTTACGTACGAGCAAGGCTCGGATGTCGGCTACCAGAGCATGGTTGTCTTCGATCAAGTGGAGCAGTTTGTCGAATTCGATGGGGGCAGCGCGACCGTAGCGTTCGAGCCAACGAACTGCGAGGAGGGGGCGCAAGACGTAGAAGTACTTCTTCAGTGGAACTTGTTCGGCCTTGAGGTAGCCTCGAAAGTTGGTCTTGGCCATGCTTCGATAATGATGAAAGCCACTCTCGCAGGAGTAAACCGTTGGGAGGAGATCGCGCACGTGTGCGGCGAATCTGCCCCGCTCCGCGTAGATGATCGGCGACTGAATCCATTCAACGAACGCAGGATTCGATTTCCAAAAGAGCCGTAAGGCCTTGCGGATATCCCACCCGTTCAGATCTATGTCATCGACAATGGGGTATTCAATGACATCGCGTTGCTCCTCGAGCCCCACAGAAAGATACCAATGCTGCGGATGAGCGTAGATGAATCGCGCGTCGTAGTCACTGTTCGGCGACTCGAAGCCCCAAGCCCGACTGCCCGACTCGACCGCTAAAAGGACACGCACAGTGTGTTCTTTTTCGGCAGCGCGAACTCGACGAAGGATCTCCCCACGGATTGCTGGTGAAATCACGGGGCCTATCGTCCGGCTAGAACCACGAATCCTGCATCTCGAGGCAGGTCGGGTCGAGCTCGTTGAGCAGGTGGTACCAGTGGGTGGTCTTGGGCAGCTCCCAGCGGAAGAAGTAGCGGCACGCCTGGAGCTTGCCCTGGTAGAAATCGCGGTCGGCGGCATCGGTGTCGGCCAGCTTGCGCAGCGCAATGAGCGCCTGCTCGAGCCACAGCCACGCCACCACCACATGCCCGGTCATCTCCAGAAACACGTGGGCGTTGGCGAGCGCCGTCTCGGCGTGGCCCTTGTCGGTGGCGCACAGCAGGTTGCGAACGACTTCCATCACGTTGGCGAAAGCGTCGGTCAGCGCGCCGCCATAGCTTTGCAGTTCGGCTGAATTGCAGGCGCGCGCCGCACGCGCCGTGCGATCTATCACCATGGCCAGGCGCTGGATGCCCATGCCGTCGTCCATGCCGACCTTGCGCCCGAGCAGGTCGAGCGCCTGGATGCCGTTGGTGCCTTCGTGGATCGGATTCAGGCGGTTGTCGCGATAGAGCTGCTCCACCGGATACTCGCGGGTGTAGCCGTAGCCGCCATGCACCTGGATCGCGAGGTCGTTGGCGGCGAGGCACCATTGCGACGGCCATGCCTTGACGATCGGCGTGAGCACCTCGAGCAACTGCTTCGAATCGCGGCGCGTCTTCTCGTCGGGGGCACTGGTCTCGTCGTCGACCAGCCGCGCGGCATACAGGCATAGCGCCAGGCCGCCTTCGACGTAGGCCTTTTGCGCGAGCAGCATGCGCCGCACGTCGGGGTGCTCGATGATCTTCACCGGCGGGCGCGCCGGATCCTTCGACAGCGGCGGCCGACCCTGCGAGCGTTCGCGGGCGTAGGCGAGCGAGTGCAGGTAGCCCGAGTAGCCGAGCATCACCGCTCCGAGGCCAACGCCGACGCGCGCCTCGTTCATCATGTGGAACATGCACGACAGGCCCTTGTGCGGCTCGCCCACCAGCGTGCCCACGGCGCCCGCGGTCTCGCCGAAGTTGAGCACGCAGTTGGTGGTGCCCCGGTAGCCCATCTTGTGGTTGAGGCCGGCGAGCACGACGTCGTTGCGCGCACCGATCGAACCATCGGCGTTCAGCAGGTGCTTCGGCACCAGGAAGAGCGAGATGCCCTTCACACCCGGTGGTGCGCCCTTGATGCGCGCGAGCACCAGATGCACGATGTTCTCGGCCAGCTCGTGTTCGCCGCCGGAGATCCACATCTTCTGGCCGAACAGGCGGTACGTGCCGTCGGGCTGCGGTTCGGCGCGGGTGGCGATGTCGGACAGCGATGAGCCGGCCTGCGGTTCCGACAGGCACATCGTGCCGTAGAACCGCCCCGACAGCAGGTGCGGCAACCAGGTGGCTTTCTGATCGTCCGATCCGAACACCGACAGCAGGTGGGCGTTGGCGATGGTGAGAAACGGATAGGCCGCGGTGCCGATGTTGGCGCCGTTAAAGATGGCGAAGCAGGCCTGCGCCACCGTCACCGGCAACTGCATGCCGCCCAGCTCGGCGTCGAAACTGGCCGAGATGAAGCCGGCCGCGTTGAAGGCGTCGAGCGCCGTCTTCACCTCCGGGATCATCGTGACCTTGCCGTTCTCGAAGCGCGGTTCGTTCTCGTCGGCCTTGTGGTTGTGCGGCGCGAACAGCTCGGTGGCGATGCGCTCGGCCGAGTCGATGGCGGCGTCGAAGGTTTCTCGCGAGTGATCGCGGTAGCGATCACGTTCGATCAGCTTGCCCGCATCGAGCAACTCGTAGAGCACGAAGTCGAGGTCGCGGCGGTTGATGATGCGGGCTTGCATGGCGTTATGGACGATTGGACGTTTTGGTTACGGGGAGCGCTTCACCAGAGGTCGGCGTTTCCAGCGCGATACGGGTGTCAACGATCTGACCTGATCGAGCAATGTCATCGGGTTCGACCACTGTGACACGCGCGCGTTGCCCGGCCTTCATCTCCCTCACCGACTGCAAGAGATCGCGACCGAACGCTTCGTTCGCGGTGGCTTTGGATTTGCGACTAGCCATGTTCCAGTGGTCGGCAAGCCATCTAGACGATTTCGAACAAGCCCGCGGCACCCATCCCGCCGCCGACGCACATGGTGATCACGGCGTACTTCACGCCGCGGCGCTTGCCTTCGATCAGCGCATGACCGACCAGCCGTGCGCCGGTGACGCCATACGGATGGCCGACGGCGATCGAGCCGCCGTTGACGTTGAGGCGATCATCGGGGATGCCGAGCTTGTCGCGGCAGTAGATCACCTGCACGGCAAAGGCTTCGTTCAGCTCCCACAGCCCGACATCCTCGAGCTTGACGCCGGTGCGCGCCAGCAGCTTGAGGATGGCGAACACCGGGCCGATGCCCATTTCGTCGGGTTCGCAGCCGGCCACCGCAAAGCCACGGAAGATGCCCATCGGCTTCAGGCCCTTGCGTGCCGCCACGGTATCGCTCATGACCACGCAGGCCGACGCCCCGTCGGAAAACTGGCTCGCGTTGCCGGCGCTGATGACGCCGCCTTCGACCGCCGGCTTGATCTGCGACACGCCCTCGTAGGTGGTGTCGGCGCGAATGCCTTCGTCTTTGGTGGCGGTGTGCTCGCGGGTGGTTTCCTGGCCGGTGGTCTTGTCGACGATCTTCATCGTCACGCTGATCGGCACGATCTCGTCGTTGAACTTGCCGGCCGCCTGCGCCGCCGCGGCGCGCTGCTGGCTCAGGGCGCCATAGCGATCCTGCGGTTCGCGCCCGATCTTGTAGC
>JANMWG010000292.1:0-5043 GCA_031393885.1 Betaproteobacteria bacterium
GCCAGCATGGTCACCGTATTGCACGAAGGCTCGGTGCTGGCGGAGGGCACGCTCGACGTCGTCAAGAGCGATGAGCGCGTGATCGAGGTCTACCTCGGGAGATGAGACGCCCACCCCCAGCCTGCGCTGCGCTGCGGCTTCCCCCTCTGAGGGGGCGCCCTGTTCCTCGGGGGACCCTGCGGACGGGGTCCCTCCGTTTGCGGTGGACCCTTCGTTCACCACACTGACATGCTCTCGATCTCTCATCTGGATCATTACTACGGCAGCAGCCACACGCTGCGAGATATCAGCTTCGACGTTCCGGTCGGCGCTGTCACCACCGTGCTCGGGCGCAACGGCGTGGGCAAGACCACGCTGCTCAAATGCGTGATGGGTGTCGAGCGCCTGCGCGGCGGCACCATCAGCCTCGACGGCAAGGACATCACCAAGCTGCTGCCTTACCAGCGGGCGGCGATCGGTCTGGGGTTCGTGCCCCAGGGGCGCGAGATCTTTCCCCGCCTCACCGTCGAGGAAAACCTGCTCATGGGCCTCGCGTCGAAGAAGTCCGGTGGCGTGGGCGCGATCCCGGCCGAGATCTACGAGATGTTTCCGGTGCTGCGCGACATGAAGAATCGTCGCGGTGGCGATCTGTCCGGCGGCCAGCAGCAACAGCTTGCCATCGGCCGCGCGCTTGCCATGAAACCGCGGGTGCTGATCCTCGACGAGCCCACCGAAGGCATCCAGCCGTCGATCATCAAGGATATCGAACGCGCCATCCGCGCCTTGTCGGAACGCGGCGACATGGCGATACTGCTGGTCGAGCAGTACTACGATTTCGCTCGCGACCTCGCCGACCACTACGTCGTGCTCAACCGCGGTGTCGTGGTCAAGAGCGGTCCGGGCGAAGAAATGGAACGAGAGAACGTGCGCGGCTACCTGGCGGTGTAGGCTTTGGGGTTGCGCATCACCCCAAAGACATACCGCCTGCCATGGAACTGACTCCGCGCGAGAAAGACAAGCTGCTCATCTTCACCGCCGCCCTGCTGGCCGAGCGCCGCAAGGGCCGCGGTCTCAAGCTCAACTACCCCGAAGCGGTCGCGTTCATCACCGCAGCCGTGATGGAAGGCGCCCGCGACGGCCGGCTGGTGAGCGACCTGATGAGTTACGGCACCACGCTGCTGGGCCGTGACGACGTCATGGAAGGCGTGCCGGAAATGATCCCCGACATCCAGGTCGAGGCCACGTTTCCCGACGGCACCAAGCTCGTCACCGTCCATCAACCCATTCCGTAGCCACGCCACCATCATGATTCCAGGTGAAATCATCACGGCTGCCGGCGACATCGAACTCAACGCCGGCCGCCCCACGATTGCGCTCACCGTCACCAACACCGGCGACCGGCCGATCCAGGTGGGGTCGCACTATCACTTCTTCGAAACCAACGACGGTCTGAGCTTCGATCGGCAGGCCGCGTACGGCTTCCGGCTCAACATCGCTGCCGGGACGGCGGTGCGCTTCGAACCGGGTCAGGCCAGGCAGGTGGAACTGGTCGCCTTCGCCGGTGACCGCAAGGTGTTCGGTTTTCAGGGCAAGGTCAACGGGGCGCTGACATGAGCCCGCCTGGCAGCCCCAAGGGCGAAGCTCCCGCTGGCGGGACAGCGCGCAGCGCGAAGGGTGGGACACAATGAGCCTGCGCATCGATCGCCGCACCTACGCGGGCATGTACGGCCCGACCACCGGCGACCGCCTTCGGCTCGCCGATACCGACCTCTGGCTGCAGGTCGAGCACGACTTCACCATCTACGGCGAAGAGGTCAAGTTCGGCGGCGGCAAGGTCATCCGCGACGGCATGGGGCAAAGCCAGCGCATTGCCGCGCAGGTGGCCGACACCGTCATCACCAACGCGCTCATCGTCGACGTGACCGGCATCGTCAAGGCCGACATCGGCATCAAGAACGGCCGCATCAGCGGCATCGGCAAGGCCGGCAATCCTGACGTGCAGCCCGGCGTCACCATCGCCATCGGCGGTGGCACCGAGATCATCGCGGGCGAAGGCATGATCGTCACGGCCGGCGGCATCGACACCCACATCCACTTCATCTGCCCGCAGCAGATCGAAGAGGCGCTGATGTCCGGTGTCACCACCATGATCGGCGGCGGCACCGGTCCGGCTACGGGCACCTTCGCCACCACCTGCACGCCGGGCCCGTGGCACATCCACCGCATGCTGCAGGCGGCCGACGCCTTCCCGATGAATCTGGGTTTTCTCGGCAAGGGCAACGTCAGCCTGCCCGATCCGCTGCGCGAGCAGGTGGCCGCCGGTGCCATCGGCCTGAAGCTGCACGAAGACTGGGGCACCACGCCTGCCGCCATCGACAACTGTCTGTCGGTTGCCGACGAAATGGACGTGCAGGTGGCGATCCACACCGACACGCTCAACGAGTCCGGCTTCGTCGAGGCTACGATCGCCGCCTTCAAGGGTCGCACCATCCACACCTTCCACACCGAAGGCGCCGGTGGCGGCCATGCGCCCGACATCATCAAGGTGTGCGGCGAAGCCAACGTGCTGCCGTCGTCCACCAACCCGACACGGCCGTTCACCGTCAACACGCTCGAAGAACATCTCGACATGCTGATGGTGTGCCACCACCTCGATCCGTCGATCGCCGAAGACGTCGCCTTCGCCGAATCGCGCATCCGCCCGCAGACCATCGCGGCCGAAGACATCCTCCACGACCTCGGCGCCATCAGCATGATGTCGTCCGACTCGCAGGCCATGGGCCGCGTGGGCGAGGTGATCATCCGCACCTGGCAGACCGCGCACAAGATGAAAACCCAGCGCGGTGCGCTGCCCCACGACGCGCCCGGCAACGACAACTTCCGCATCAAGCGCTACCTCGCCAAGTACACCATCAACCCGGCGCTGTCGCACGGCATCGCGCATGAAGTGGGCTCGATCGAAGTCGGCAAGCTCGCCGATGTCGTGGTGTGGAAACCGGCGTTCTTCGGCGTCAAGCCGAGTCTCATCCTCAAGGGCGGGTTCATCGCCGCCGCGGCGATGGGCGACCCCAATGCCTCGATCCCCACGCCGCAGCCGGTTCACTTTCGGCCGATGTTCGGTTCGTATGGTGGCGCGTTGACATCCACCTCGATCACCTTCGTCTCGGGCACTGCCTTCGCGGCGGGCGTTGGCGCCGATCTCGGCTTGTCGAAGCGGCTGGTGGCGGTGAAAGGCACGCGAACCGTGGGCAAGCGCGACCTGCTGTTCAACGATGCAACGCCTCGCATGGAAGTCAACGCGCAGACCTACGAGGTGCGCGCCGACGGCGTGCTGCTCACCTGCGAGCCGGCGAAGGTGCTGCCGATGGCGCAGCGGTACTTCCTGTTCTGAGGCGGCCTGTCTACGACGTCGGGCCACGTGTCGCAGTCCCGTCACCGACCATTTCCGCGCCCGGCAAACTCCCTGGAGTCGATGTAGTCTCACGCCCTGCGTCGCATCCACCCGGGAGACCCGTCATGTTCAAAGCCCTGATTCGCACCCTCACCCTCGCATCCGCCTTCGCTGCCCCGGTCGTCTGGGCATCCGATGTCGAGATGCTGCTAGACCAAGCCATCGCGGGCGATCACCGCACCGATGCCAATCGCGCCCGCGACCGCTATCGCCACCCGAAGGAAACGCTCCAGTTCTTCGGCCTCCAGCCGGACATGACCGTGGTCGAGATCTGGCCCGCGGCGGGCTGGTTCACGGAGGTGCTGGCGCCGGTACTGCGCGACCAGGGTCGCTTCTATGCCGCGCGTTCGGCGGTCAGCGTCGGCACCCCCTCGGATTTCGTCAAGGAGCGCGACAAGAACTTTCTTGCCAAGCTCGCCGCCCGATCGGACGTGTACGGCAAGGCGGTGCCGACCGAGATCCTCGCGCCCGCGTTGCTGGAGCCCGCGCCGCCGGGGTCAGCCGACATGGTGCTGACCTTCCGCAACGTGCACAACTGGGCCAAGGCCGGCTTCGCCGATGCCATGTTCAAGGCGTTTTACGACACGCTCAAGCCCGGCGGCGTGCTCGGGGTGGAGGAGCATCGCGCCAAACCCGGCACCTCGTTCGAGGCTCAGGTCAAGTCTGGCTACATGACCGAGCAGTTCGTGATCGAAACCGCCGAGAAGGCCGGCTTCCGCTTCGTGGCCCGGGCCGAAATCAACGCCAATCCGCGCGACACCAAGGACTACGCCGGCGGCGTCTGGACGCTGCCGCCGACCTTGCGTCTCGGTGATCAGGACAAGCAGAAGTACCTCGCCATCGGCGAGAGCGATCGCATGACCTTGAAGTTCATCAAGCCGATGTGACACCGGCAACCCGGTTTGCCGATTGGCGCGAGCGTCACGTGGTTTAGACTTCGCTCACAACAACACCACGAGGAGAGAGCCAGATGATTTCACTGCGACGTTTTGCATTGGCGGCTGCGCTGGGCGCTGCGGTCGTCGTCCCGGGAAGCATGCTTCATGCGGGTGCCAACACCGACGACAAGGGGTTCGTGACCCTGATGCCGGGTGATGAGGAGTGGAGCGACTATCCGGGCATCAACGGCATCAAGATCATGGTGCTCGAGGGCAATCCCCGCAAGGCCGGGCCGTATGTGATCCGAGTCAAGTTCGGCCCTGGCACCATGAGCATGCCGCACTCGCATCCCGAAGACCGGCTGGTCACCGTGATCAAGGGTCCATGGTATGCCGGCAAGGGCGATAACTTCGAACCGGGTTCGACCCAACCCATGCCCACCGGCAGCTTCATGAAGCACCCCGCCGGTGCCACCCACTACGATGGCGCGAAAGACACCGAGGTGATCGTGCAGATCGCCGGCATCGGCCCTTCCGGGACGGTGTTCGTGAAGCCGGAACTGGGCAACTCGGGCAGCTCGCTGCCCGGCAAATAGGTGGTCGCACCGATCGCGGCAGCAATCGGATCGATGGCCGAGCGTTGCCGACGGGGCCGGGTCGCGGGGGGGGCATAAAAACCCCGCGCAGCCCAACCCCAACCCCCCGGACGCTCGGCGGGCCCCGCGGGCGCCACCC
>JANMWG010000348.1:0-2667 GCA_031393885.1 Betaproteobacteria bacterium
TCGAGGATGCGCAGCTCGACCTATCTCACGCGCCAGGGGCGACACGTGCCGAAACTGTCCCGGGGTTGCACGCCGTCGATGACCCGTGGAACGGCGCGCCGGTGAGACGGTGTCCGGCATTCCCCGAATTTGCGAGACAAGGTGGTTGGTCCCGCCGACAGGAATCGAAGTTCCGGGCCAGTTCGACTTTTGGAGGTCGAGTTGCCCCTAAAGTTGACCCCAACCGCATGACTCGGGGGAGGCTGGATCGCAAACGCGGTGACTCTGTTTCACCGAGGAGCCATAGCTTACGTAGTAAGCAAACGGCTAAACTGTGAACCATCATCGACTTCGGAGTGGGTCCATGGCTGCTGCCACGTTGACTGAAAAAGGACAAATTGTCATTCCCGCGGAGATTCGTGCGCGCTATGAGTTGACGCCTGGCACCCAGGTGGAATTCGTCGACGAGGGCGGCACGATTCGATTGCTCATCCGGCGGCGCGTGACGCCGTCCGATCCGCAGGCGGGCTATGGGTTGGTCAAGGTCGAACCGAGTGCCGCAGGGCGTCCGAAGCGGCGGCTGTCGGAATTCGACCCCGCCACGTTGTTGAAGAAGCAACAAGGCAAGGGATGATCGCAGTCGATACGAACATTCTGGCGCGCTTTTACTGCGACGATCCGGAGGACACGCAAGCCAAACGCCAACGGCCGATCGCCCGACGCGTGATGGTCGAGTCGCCTTCCGTATTCGTGCCGCTCACGGTGATGCTCGAGTTCGAATGGGCCATGCGCGGCTTCTACGAAGCAGAGCCAGAGGCGTTTTGCGGCGCGGTCGAGCATCTGCTCGGTATGCCTCATGTCACCGTCGAACGCTGGCCGGCAGTCAAGGACGCGATCGATCTGCACCGTCGCGGGCTCGACTTCGCCGATGCACTGCACTGGGCGAGCAGCCTGGCCTGCGAAGGGCTGGTGACTTTCGATGATCGAGGATTTGCCCGTCGTGCGCGGCGACTCGACCTCCGACCCGAGGTGATGCTGGCGACGTAGTCGACCTCGAGCCGCTTGCGAAGTGTCCCGGCGGCTCGACTGCCCTCCCGGTTGCCGCTGTTTTGCAATGGCTCTACTCCCTGTGAGCTGGCGGCTGAGCCGAAAACCTCGTCGCTCAACGCGGAATCAGAAACCCGACCGATCTTCCGCGACAAGACGATTGATCGCCGAACGGCCCAGCCCGGTCAGGTGGTTGACGGCACGCGATTCTCTCTGTGCCGGGGCGGCAGCCAATCGGCAAGTAGCGACCCACGGTCACGCAGGGCTTGCCGGGTTTCTACTTCAGCAAGAATCGATCGACGTGCTGCGTAGCGGCGATAGACTCGTTTCACGCCATGATGGAGTCGTGCCTTGATAAAACTTCTGCACACCGCCGACTGGCAGATCGGCAAGCAGTTCGGTCAGTTCGAGGTCGATGACGCAGCCCTGCTCGCCGATGCGCGATTCACGGTCGTCGAGCGCCTGGCAAACCTGGCCACCGAGCAGGGCATTCACGCCATCCTCGTGGCAGGCGATGTATTCGATGCCCAGGGCGTGGCGGACAAAACCATTCACCGCCTGTTCAATTGCATGGCCGCTTTTAAGGGTCCGTGGGTGCTGATTCCGGGCAATCACGACGCGGCACTCGCCGAGTCTGTCTGGACCCGCGCCAAGCGTCTGAACGCGGTGCCGCCGAACGCGCACCTCTGCCTCACGCCGGAGCCGTTGGTTTTTTCGTCCCTCGGGCTGGCGTTGCTGCCCGCGCCGCTGACCCAACGCCACACGCACAGTGATCTGACCGAATGGTTCGCGTCAGCCTCCGTGCCGGCTGACCTGTTCCGCGTCGGCCTCGCACACGGCAGCGTGCAGGGCATCCTGGCCGATGGTATCGACTCGAGCAACCCGATCGCAGCCGGACGCGCCGAGCAATCCGGTCTGGACTACCTCGCGCTCGGCGACTGGCATGGCACCAAACAAGTCGATACGCGCACCTGGTACAGCGGCACGCCCGAGACCGACCGCTTCAAGGCGAACGACTCCGGCCAGGCGCTCGTCGTGGTGCTGCCCGAGCACGGTGCGCTTCCTGTCGTGACCCCGGTCGCAACCGGGCAGTACCGCTGGCAGCAAGACGAGGTCGATCTGCAGGTGCCCAGCGATGTGGATGCGCTCTTGCATTGCATGGAGGCTTTCACGTCCGCCGACGTGGTCGATGTGCGCATTTCCGGGCGATCCGATCTGGCCGGCCAGCGGCGCCTGCTGCAGGCCATCGGCCAGGCGCGTGGCCGGGCGCGCAGCCTGTTGGCCGACCTGTCGCAACTCAGGTTCGAGCCCACCACCGAAGACATCGCTGCGCTGAAGGCCGACGGTTATCTCGGCGAGGTGGTCGCCGAATTGCAGGCAGCGCAAGCCGGCCCGGCTGCGGAAGCGGCTGACGTGGCCCGCGACGCACTGGCGCTGCTGGCCGGCATCCTCGACGAACGCCGCGCCAGCCCCGTCGCCGGGGCCGCGACGTGAAGCTCACACGCATTCGCCTCGAACAGTTCAAGCAGTTTCGCAAGCCCATCGAGATCACGGACCTCGACGCGGGCATCAACCTCTTCACCGGCCCCAACGAAGCGGGCAAGAGCACCATCGTCGCTGCGGTGCGCGCGGCCTTCTTCG
>JANMWG010000396.1:0-13109 GCA_031393885.1 Betaproteobacteria bacterium
CAAGCCCAAGAAAGTTGCCTTGACCGCTTGCTCGCACAAGCTGTTGCGCATCCTCAACGCCATGGCACGCACCGGCCAGCCTTGGAGTGACCAGTTCCATGGCCTCAGCGCTTGACTTGGAACACAGTTGCTCCAGGGGGCGCAGCATCCTCGGGGGGGCCTGTGGTACTGAGGTGACGCCCACCCCCAGCCTGCGCTGCGCTGCGGCTTCCCCCTCGAGGGGGCGCAGCATCCTCGGGGAGCCCTGTGGTGCTGAGGTGACGCCCACCACGCTTGCTGCGCTTCGCCACCCCCAACCGGAGGGCCGGTTCGCTTGCGGCCCGGCGCTCCCAGCTACCGCATCGCCCTTACCCCTTTCGATTCCACCAGCGACACCGCCATGAAAAGCAGCGAGATACGCCACCGATTTCTCGACTATTTCCGCCGTAACGGCCACACCGTCGTCAACTCGTCGCCGCTGGTTCCGGGCAACGATCCGACTCTGCTGTTCACCAACGCCGGCATGGTGCAGTTCAAGGACGTGTTCCTCGGCCAGGAGAAGCGTGCCTACTCCCGTGCCACCACGTCGCAGCGCTGCGTCCGCGCTGGCGGTAAGCACAACGACCTCGAAAATGTCGGCTACACCGCGCGCCACCACACCTTCTTCGAAATGCTGGGCAACTTCAGCTTCGGCGATTACTTCAAGCAGGAGGCGATCGCCTTCGCCTGGGGTTTTCTCACCGATGAGATGAAGATCCCGGCGGAGAAGCTGTGGGTCACGGTGCATACCGAAGACGACGGTGCCGCCGCCATCTGGCTCGAGCAGATCGGGGTGCCGGCCGACCGGCTGGTCCGCATCGGCACCAACGACAATTTCTGGCAGATGGGCGATACCGGCCCGTGCGGCTATTGCACCGAGATCTTCTACGACCACGGGCCCGACGTGGCCGGTGGTCCGCCGGGCTCACCCGACGCGGACGGCGACCGCTACATCGAGATCTGGACTCTCGTGTTCATGCAGTTCAACCGCGATGACCAGGGCACGCTGCATCCGCTGCCGCGGCCTTCGGTCGACACCGGCATGGGACTGGAGCGCATCAGCGCCCTGATGCAGGGTGTGCACTCCAACTACGACATCGACCTGTTCCGCGATCTTATCGCGGCCGCGGCGGTCGCCACCGGCACTGCCGATCGCGACAGCAATTCGCTCAAGGTCATCGCCGATCATATTCGCGCCTGCAGCTTCCTGATCGTCGATGGCGTCATTCCCGGCAACGAAGGCCGCGGCTATGTCCTGCGCCGCATCGTGCGGCGCGCCATCCGCCATGGCCACAAGCTCGGCCGGAAGCAGCCGTTTTTCCATAACCTGGTTGCCGAACTGGTGCGGGTGATGGGCGCCGCCTACCCTGAGCTCATCGCGGCGCAGACCCGGGTCGAGCAGGTGCTGCTGCAGGAGGAGGAGCGCTTCGCCGAAACACTCGACCATGGCATGGCCGTTCTCGACGCGGCCATGAAGAAGGAAGACCGCATGCTCGACGGTTCCATGGTGTTCAAGCTCTACGACACCTACGGGTTTCCGCTCGATCTCACTGCCGACGTCGCGCGCGAACGCGGCTTCAACGTCGACTTCGCCGGCTTCGAGGCCGAGATGCAGCAGCAGCGCGAGCGCGCCCGCGCGGCATCGCGGTTCTCGGTGCAATCGGCGGTCGAGTACACCGGTCAGGCCACCGAATTTCTCGGCTACGAGCTGCTGAAGCTCGAGGCCAGGGTGCTTGCCATCTACCGCGGGGGCGCGTCGAGCACGAGTCTCGAAAGCGGCGAGGAAGGTGTGGTGGTCCTGGACCGCACGCCGTTCTACGCGGAGTCCGGCGGGCAGGTCGGCGACAGCGGCGAACTGACCTCCGGCACCTGCAGCTTCGCGGTCGGCGATACGCAGAAGATCCAGGCCGAAGTCTTTGGGCACAAGGGTCGCATGCTCACCGGTCGTCTGGCCGTTGGCGATCGCGTCACCGCGCAAGTGAACGCAGTATCGAGGGCGCGCACCGCCAACAATCATTCCTCGACGCATTTGCTGCACGCCGCATTGCGACAGGTGCTCGGGCATCACGTCAGCCAGAAGGGCTCGCTGGTCGATGCCCAGCGCACCCGCTTCGATTTCAGTCACGGTGCACCAATGACGCCGGACGAGATCACGCAGGTCGAAGCGCTGGTCAATCGCGAGATCCGCCACAACGTGGCGGTAGATGCCCGGTTGATGAAGTACGACGAAGCCATCAAGGCAGGCGCGATGGCACTGTTCGGCGAGAAATACGGCGATGAGGTGCGCGTCATCGGCATGGGATCGTTCTCGACCGAGCTGTGCGGCGGCACGCACGTTCGGCGCAGCGGCGATATCGGTTTCTTCAAGGTCGTGAGCGAGTCGGGGGTGGCGGCCGGCATCCGGCGCATCGAGGCCGTCACCGCGGATACGGCGTTGGCCCACGCTCAGGCGAGCGAACGCCAGTTGGCGGACATCGCCAGCCTGCTCAAGACCTCGCCGCATGACATCGGCCCGAAACTCGAGCAGATCGTCGACAACGTCCGGCAGCTCGAACGCGAACTCGCGCGCCTCAAGTCGAAGCTCGCGGCATCGCAGGGCGACGACCTGGTCGGTGGCGCAGCCGATGTGAGGGGCGTGAAGGTGGTGGCGGCCCGTCTGGACGGGGCCGATTCGAAGGCGCTGCGCGAGACCGTCGACAAGTTGCGCGACAAGCTCCAGTCGGCCATCGTCGTGCTCGGTGCGGCCGAGGGCGACAAGGTCACGCTGATCGCCGGCGTGACCCCGGACCAGATCGGGCGGGTGAAGGCGGGCGATCTGGTCGCTCATGTCGCTGCCCTGGTCGGGGGCAAAGGGGGCGGACGCCCCGACATGGCTCAAGGTGGCGGCACCGATGCCTCGAAGCTGGATGCTGCCCTGTCGTCGGTGACGGCATGGGTCGAAGCGAAACTGTAGTGGCGTAGTCGTAGTCGCGTATCGGCCGTCGCGCACGCATGGCCGACAACAACCATAACCATCTGGGAGAGCAAACATGAACAGACGTGACCTGCTGACAATGCTGGGCGCCGCGGCATTGGTGCCATGCGCTGCCTGGGCCGATCCGGCCCGGGAGCTTTCGACCACGCAGACGATCCGGATCAAGGGCGCACCCGAAGCCGTCTGGGCCTACGTGGGCGACTTCGCCGGCATCGCGAAATGGCTCACCGTGCTGCAGTCGAGCAAGCTGGTCCTGAAGCAGCGCAACGAGGTCGGGGCGATCCGCGAGCTGGTGCGCGGCAATGGCACCCGCGTGCGCGAAAAATGTGTCGAACTTGATCCGCAGGCCATGCGAATCAGTTATGTGTATGTCGACGGCGCGGTGATGGCGAGCGATTATCTGTCGACGGTCGATGTCAACGATGTCGGCAACGGCGAAACCGAAGTGGTCTGGACCGGGCATTTCACGCGCCTGAACTACTGGCAGGATCCGGCGCCCGAAGGCCAGGACGACGCCAGCGTCAAGGCGTTCTTCGATCGGGTCTACAAGCTCGGCCTCGGGTCGCTCAAGAGCAAGGTCGAAGGCGGCTGAGGTGACGTCCACCCCCAGGCTGCGCTGCGCTTCGCCTTCCCCCTCGAGGGGGCGCCCCATTCCTCGGGGAACCCTGCGGACGGGGCCCCTCCGATTCTGACGTCCCTTCGTTCAGCACCCCCAGGCTGCGCTGCGCTTCGCCTTCCCCTCAAGGTGCGATGTGACCCGGGGCCGACCCTATGATGTTCGCCATGGTGGCCGCGGTGCCGAAGCGGTTTGCCCACTCGATTGCCTGCACGTAGGCATCGTTGACTCTTTCGGCATCGAGAAACGGCAGTCCGGCCAGCAAACCGGCAACGCCGTCGGGGTCGGCCTGCTCGATGCGCTCCACCAGTCGCAGCATGTCGCCGAGTGCGCCACCGCGATCGAGCAGTGCGGCGCGCACGGGTTCCGCGAGCGGCAACGATGCGAGCATCTCGTTCATGGGCGACGCGAGCAGCGCACCCGCCAGCGACAGGTTGCCCGCGAGAAACGCCTGCTCGCGCATGCCCGCCGTGACGTCAGGCCAGTCACGCGCCAGGGTTTCCATCAGGCGCGCCCTGGTGGCCGCCAGCACCAGCAGCGGGCTCGGAAACCGCGCATCGGGCGAACTCGCCACCGCATAGATGAGCAGTTCCAGCAGACGCCGCAGCGGACGGCGCCCGACCAGCACCTGGGCGTGCGAGACCGACCGGATCTCGCCGTGCGCGGAGCCGAGGAAGGCATCCACCAGACGTCGCAGGCCGCGCGTTAGCTCGGCGCTCGAAGCGAACAGGGGCTCGAGCGTTGCCACATCGCGGGTGCCGGCCAGCAGTGACATGAGCTGCACGATGGCCGACTCGGCCGCCGGATGACGGGTGCCGCGCAGGATCAGCGGTTTGGCGAAGTAGTAGCCCTGGAACAGATCGAAGCCCAGGTCGAGGCAGGCCTTGGCCTCGGCGGCCGTATTCACCTTCTCGGCCAGCAGTATCAGCGGGCGCTTTTTCAACCGCGCCATCACCGCCGCAAGACGCTTCAGGCTCAGGGCATCGACGTCGACCTTGACCACGTCGACCACGTCGAGCACCGCGTCGTAGGCATCTTCATGGCCGACATAGTCGTCCAACGCGATGCGGAAGCCGGCGGCCTTGAGTGCCTTGAGACGCTCGACCAGCGCATCGTTGACATCGACGGTTTCCAGGACTTCGAGCACCACGCGATCACGCGGCAGCAGCTCGATCACGTCGCTGTGGATCAGGGCGCCGGGGAGGTTGATGAAGCCCAGATAGGGACCGAGCACGGCCTCGATGCCCAACTCCGAGAAGGCATGATTGATGACCGTGGCCGAAGCGACGAGATCGTCGTCGACCTGCGCGTCATTGGTGTGCCCGGACCGAAACAGTAGCTCGAACGCGGCCAGGTTCTGGTCGCGGTCGAGGATCGGTTGGCGACCGAGCAGCAGTTCGCGCGGCGGCATGCTCGTGCGGGCTCAGCAGGTCGGCGGCTCAGAACGGCAGCTTCGCGTCCGGCGCCGCCGCCACGATGGCCGTACGGAAGGCCTCCTGGATGCGGGTCAGCGCGGCGGTGCTGTCGGCTTCGAACCGCAGCACGATCACCGGCGTGGTGTTGGACGAGCGCGCGAGGCCGAAGCCGTCGGCATACTCGACCCGCAGACCGTCGATGGTGATGACATCCTGCGCACCGTCGAAGCGCGCGTTCTTTTGCAGCTTGTCGATGAGCGCGAAATTCTCGCCTTCCTGCAGCTTGATCTGCAACTCCGGGGTGTTGATCGAGTCCGGCAGCGCTTCGAGAACCGCGCTCGGGTCTGCGACCCGCGACAGGATCTCGAGCAGGCGAGCGCCGGCATAGAGGCCGTCGTCGAAGCCGTACCAGCGCTCCTTGAAGAAGATGTGGCCGCTCATCTCGCCGGCCAGCGGCGCGCCGGTTTCCTTGAGCTTGGCCTTGATCAGCGAGTGCCCGGTCTTCCACATCAGCGGCACGCCGCCGCGCGCCTTGATCCAGGGCACCAGGTTGCGGGTGCACTTTACGTCGTAGATGATCTGCGCCCCCGGATTGCGCTCGAGCACGTCTTCGGCGAACAGCATGAGCTGCCGGTCGGGGAAGATGATCTTGCCCGACTTGGTCACGACGCCGAGGCGGTCGCCGTCGCCGTCGAACGCGAACCCGAGTTCGCCCGGACCGCTTGCGAGCGCGTGGATGATGTCTTCGAGGTTTTCCGGTTGCGACGGGTCGGGGTGGTGGTTCGGGAAGTTGCCGTCCACCTCGCAGAACATCTCCTTCACCGTGCAACCCAGGCGGCGGTACAGCGCCGGCGCGAAAGCACCCGCGATGCCGTTGCCGGCGTCGACGATCAGATCCATCGGTCGTGCCAGCTTGATGTCGCCGACCACTCGATCGAGGTAGGCGGCCGAGACGTCGGCGGTCGAGAGCGTGCCCGCGCCACTGGCGACATTTCCGGTTTCGATGCGCTTGCGCAGGTCCTGGATGGCATCACCGGCGATGGCTTCGCCCGCGATCACCATCTTCAGGCCGTTGTACTCGGGCGGATTGTGGCTGCCGGTGACCATGACCCCGGACCCGGTGCCCAGGTGATAGGTCGCGAAGTAGAGCATCGGCGTGGTCACGCGCCCGACATCGATCACGTTGGCGCCAGCCGCCCGTAGCCCGCGCGCCAGTGCGGCGCTCAAGTCAGGGCCGGTGAGCCGTCCGTCACGACCGATGGCCACCGAAGGCGTGCCGCGCGCCAGCGCCTCGGTGCCGAACGCACGGCCGATTTGCTCGACGACTTCCGGGGTGAGGGCGGTAGCGACGATGCCGCGGATGTCGTAGGCCTTGAAGATGGAGGCAGGAACGAAGGGCATGAAGGTGGCGAAATGCGATGAATGGAATGTCGATTATCCCACTCGCCTGATCGCTCTCGGCAACTTTGTCATCCCCGTGGCATGGCCGGAGGCACCTGAACCCTTGCTTCCCGCGCATGGCGAACGAACAGCACTGCGCCCGATACCGACCTGACCACGCCGTGATGCGTGCCACCGGGGGCGAGATGGAAGTCGCCCTCGCGCACGTGATGGTCGCCGAGGGAGGCGTCACCGCTCAACACGATGCACTCTTCTTCGCCGCGATGACGGTGCGCCGGCAGAGCGCCGCCGGGCGCCAGGCGGTACAGCACCGAACGGCTCTGCGGCGTGTCGTGCAGGATCTTCATGTCGACGCCGGGCGCGATGGGGATCCATTCACCCTCATCGGCACGCAGGGTCACGAGCGGTGGTGGCGTAACCGCTGTCGTGAGCGGCGGTCGTGCGATGGCAAGCACCCGGTCGCGCAAGGCCATGGCCCGATCGGCCGGCGGTTCCACCGGTTCAACCGCGAGCAGCAGCGCCTCGAGCACAAGCGGATCCAGCATGGTGTCGTGATCGGTTGGGGTGGGCTTGTTGGTCTTCATTCGCACACCTGAGACGTTGATGCAGGAGGCGGGATGTCGTCGGCGAGAGCGGCGCGCAGCCGCTCGAGGCCTTTGCGGACATGGGTCTTGACCGTGCCGAGCGGCAGGTCGACATGAAGAGCGGCTTCCCGGTGCGACAGCCCACGAAAGAACGCGAGGCCGATGAGCTGACGCTGGATCGGCGTCAGGCTCGCGAGCGCCTCGTGGAGCGCGTCACCGCGCCGCGTGGCCGCCAGCAGTGCCTCGGGGTCGTCATCGTGGTCGGCCGCACCGGCGAGCGATTCCGGGTCGGGGTGGGACTCGGCCTCGTCGCGGCGTCGTAGAGGTTGCGCATCCCGCTTTCTTCCCGTCGCGACATGGCGGCAATCGCCTGCTCCAGGCGCCGGTCATGGTGGGAACGTTGTCCGGGCAGTGCGCCGGGGCGGACCGATGGCATCGCCGTGTCGACGGCCCGCTGCTCGTTCGAGGTCCAGCCGGCGAATGCAGGCGGGGCAACCGCTGCTTGTGGAATACCGTTCATGTCGCCATTGCCCTTCTCCCCGTCCGTCATCGTCCAGCGCCCCCATACGCAGGTTGCCGTCGACTGGATGTGTCCGCTGCTGAACATTGCTCGAAGAAACCGAGGATACGCCGCGGCAGCCACCCGAGATGGCCGGGAAACCGGCCGGATGCAAAGCCGGCATGGCCGCCGGTCCCGGGTTGCTCCAGCAGCACGCTGGATGACACCGCATCCGGTAGCGGCAGAAAGCGGGCCGGGAGAAACGGGTCGTTGCGCGCGTTCAGCACCAGGGTCGGCAGGGCGATGGCGGCGAGATCGGGCTTGCTGCTCGCGCGGGTCCAGTAGTCGGTGACGTCGCGATAGCCATGCACCGGGGCCGTGAACACGTTGTCGAACACATCGAAGGTGCGGGCATCGCGCATGGCCGTGGCGTCGAACAAGTCGGGAAAGCGGTCGAGCTTGGCCAGCGTCTTGGGCCGGAGCGTGCGCAGGAACTCGGCCGTGTAGAGGCGGCTGAAACCCTGCCGCAGGGCCGCGCCGGCCGCGTTCAGATCCAGTGGCGCCGAGATCGCGGCCGCCGCCTGTACCCGGTCACGCGCGGCGGCGCCCTCGCGCGCTAGCCACTTGAGCATCGCGTTGGCGCCGAGAGAAACCCCGCAAAGCAGCAGCGGCGTCGAAGTGGTGGGCGCGAGCCGTGCGACGATGCGGTCGATCTCGTCGGCGTCGCCGGAATGGTAGGCGCGCGGTAACCGGTTCGGCTCGCCACTGCACCCGCGAAAGTGCGGCACGGCGCCGCGCCAGCCCCGCTCGGCGACGGCCGCCATCAATGCCGACGCATAGTGGCTGCGGGAGTTGCCTTCGAGTCCATGGAACAGGACCACCAGCGGTGCGGACGACGGGCCGTCGACATGGTCGACGTCGATGAAGTCGCCGTCGGGCCAGTTCCAGCGTTCGCGGCGATAGGGCGGTGGCGGCCGGCGCAGCGCGAGGGCCGGGTAGATCGTTTGCAGGTGTCGCCCCGGCAGCCACCATGGTGCGCGATAGGTCGATGGGACCGATGGCACGTGATTCAGCGCCCGGTGCGGCGCATCGAACGAACGGACGGGAGAGGCGAGAGCATCTAGTGGAGTGTCGGGGTCTGCGTTTCCGGGTCATCGGCCGCCACGACCGCCGGCAACGCTCCCGCATGGTGCAGCCACAGATGCCAGCCGTTGTCGCTCAGGACATAGGCGTTGGTGGCGAGCACCGGATCGATCGCTCGCGGATCGCCTTCGATGGCGATGTGTTCGATCACATTGTGGACCGACACCGTCGCCGCCCGCAATTGCTCGACCCCGTCGATCCGGAAGCGCAGGCGGGTGCCGTTCAGGAAGATCTGGCGCCAGCCCTCGCGCACCTCGATTCGCCCCACCAGCCGCGAACCACCCGGATGCACGCAGACGATCTCCTCGTCCGGGGACCAGACTTCCATCATGCCCTCGACGTCGGCGCGCTCGAGGGCGTCGTAGAACGCTGCCTCGGCGGCTTCCGGCGTGTCGAAGCGCGCGCGGGTCATGGGATCGCCAGCGCCGTTTCGGTGGCGGCGATGACCTGCGTCGGTCGCAGCCGGTTCATGCAATCGAAATGGCCGAGCGGGCAAACGCGTTCGAAGCACGGGCTGCAGGGCACCAGGTGGCGCGCGATCACGGCACGTGGCGACAGCGGCGGCGTGAAGTCGGGCGAACTGGAGCCGAAGATGGCCACGGTTGGCCGGCCGAGCGCGGCGGCCACGTGCATCAACCCCGAATCGTTGGTGACCACCAAGGCGGCGAGACCGAGCAGATCGGCAGCCTCGTCGAGCGAAGTTCGGCCGGCCAGGTCGATGCAGGCGCCGACGGCAGCGGCAGCGATGGCGCCGCACGGTTCGGTGTCCTTGCCGGCGCCGATCAGCCAGACCTGCATGCCGCGTGCGTTCATGGCACGCGCCAGTTCGGCGAAGTAGGCGGGGGGCCAGCGCTTCGCGGGGCCGTACTCGGCACCCGGGCAGAAGCAGGCGATCGGACGATCCGTGTTCAGGCCCAGTCGTGCGAGCAGGGCCTTGGTCGCTGCTGGTGGAGCGGTTTGCAGAACAGGCAGCGGTGTCGGGGCGTCCGGCGTGGCGGTGTCACCAGCCAGGGCGGCAAAACGATCGACCATGCGCGGCAGGCGTGCCGGGTCGAGGCGGCGAGCGTCATTGAGCAGGCCGTAGCGAAACTCGCCGGTGAAGCCGGTGCGCCTGCCGATACCGGCCAGCCAGGGCACCAGCGCGGACTTCCAGGAATTGGGCAGGACGATCGCCTGGCGGTAACGGCGCTCGCGCAGGGTTCTCGCCAATGCGCGTCTGGCACCCAGCGCGAATTGCCCATGCCCGAACGGGGCCGCGATGACGTCGGTGATTTCGGCCATGCGGCGCGCGAGCGGCAGCACCCATGCCGGTGCGAGCACATCGATCACGGCGTCGGGCCGGCGCGCGCGGAGCAGGGCGCACATCGGTTGCGCCATCACCATGTCGCCGACCCAGCTCGGGGCTACGATCAGGATGCGATCCGGAGACGCGCTCGCCATGGCAGCTCAGCCTCTCAATGACCGGAGACCGGGCCGCCTTTCAGGGTGTAGCGGGTGCCGCAGTACGGGCACAGGGCCGAACCGGTGGCTTCGATGGGCAGGAACACGCGCGGGTGCGCGTTCCACAGCAGCATCGACGGCATCGGACAGTGCAGCGGCAGGTCGTCGGCGGTCACGTCGATGTCGCGCTTGGTGTTCTCGTGCAACGTCGTGCTCACGTCGGCGCACCCTCTGAACACAAGGGCCGTATGGTGCTGGCACGGGACGTTGACCGGAGGGACCCTGGGCAGCGAAGGGGCAGCGCCCACGGGGTTCCCCGAGGACGCTGCGCCCCCTCGGGGGGAAGCCGTAGCGCAGCGCAGGCTGGGAGGGGCGTCATCTCTATACGAACGTCAACCAATCGAGGTGGCGCTCGTCGCGGGCATTGACCACGTCGAAGAACATGGCCTGCAATTTCGCGGTGAGCGGGCCGCGCGTGCCCGACCCGATGGTGCGATTGTCGAGTTCGCGGATCGGCGTCACTTCGGCGGCGGTGCCGGTGAAGAAGGCTTCGTCGGCGATGTAGATGTCGTCGCGCGTGAGGCGCTTCGACACGACCTCGATGCCGAGCGAATGCGCAAGCTTGATGACGGTGTCGCGGGTGATGCCGACCAGTGCCGAGGAGATCTCGGGTTCGAAGATCTTGCCATCGCGGACGATGAACAGGTTTTCGCCCGCGCCTTCGGCCACGAAGCCATCGACGTCGAGCAGCAGCGCTTCGTCGTAGCCGTCTTGCGTTGCCTCGAGGTTGGCCAGGATCGAATTGGCATAGGTGGATGCCACCTTGGCGCGCGCCATGGTCACGTTCACGTGGTGCCGCGCGTACGACGAGGTCTTGACCCGGATGCCCTTCTCGAGTCCGTCGGCCCCCAGGTAGGCCCCCCACGGCCAGGCTGCGATGGCGACATGCACCTGGGCGCCCTTGGGCGAGACGCCCATCTTCTCGGAGCCGTAGAACGCGATCGGTCGCACGTAGCAGGATGCCAGACCGTTCTCGCGCACGGTCGCTTTGGCGGCCTCGATCAGGGTATCCCGGTCGAACGGAATCTTCATCAGGTAGATGTGAGCCGATCGGTACATCCGGTCGAGGTGTTCGCCGAGCCGGAAGATGGCGGTACCGCGGGCGGAGTCGTAGGCGCGAAGACCTTCGAACACCGCGAGCCCGTAGTGCAGGGAGTGGGTCAGGACATGGGTATTGGCGTCGCGCCACGGCACCATCTTGCCGTCATACCAGATCACCCCGTCGCGGTCTGCCATCGACATGCTCTATCGCTCCTGCAAAAACCGCGATTCTAGCGGACCGCCTCCGGCTCATGGAAGAGAACGCTGTTGTCGGGGGGGCGCTGCGCCGTGGCACCGCGTGCCGATGCTCGCTTGCTCGCCCGTAACGCATCCATTACCCTTCGGTGCCGTTCCCTACGCCAGCCCCCCGATCCCATGGCGGTCCTCGCCGCAAAGTCAGTCACCTCGTCTGCAGTCTCCGAAACCCCGGGCTGGTTGCGTCGGCTCGCGGATGCCGCCATCGACCCCGGCGACTCCGAAGACCTTCGGCTGCGCAAGTCGATGCTGCTGCTGGCTGCCGGCCTGATGAACATTGCCGCGGTCCTGTGGCTGGCGATCTACTGGGTCATGGGACTGAAGCTGCCCACCAGCCTGCCACTGGGTTATCAGGTGGCATCGGCCCTGCTGCTGATCTACTACCTCAAGACCAAGAACTTCGATCATTATCGGGTGGCGCAGCTCGCGCTCTTCCTGTTCGTTCCGTTCGCCATCCAGTGGTCGATCGGCAATTTCGTCACGTCGTCGGGCATCGTGTTGCTGGCGCTGCTGGCGCCGATCGGCGCCATGGTGGTCTACGGACACCGCGAATCGATTCCCTGGTTCTTCGCCTACGCGGTGCTGATGGTGATGTCGGGCTGCTTCGACTTCTTCCTCGACAGCGATAAGCCGTCCGAAGTGCCGATGCGCACCATCGCGGTGTTCTTCGTGCTCAACTTCTCGATTCTCTCGACCATCGTGTTCCTGCTGCTACGCTATTTCGTGCAGCAGAAAGACACCTTCCAGACCGAGCTGGCCGCGCAGCACGACCTGCTTCACAGCGAGCGCGAGAAGTCGGAGAAGCTGCTCTCGAGCATCCTGCCGCCGCACGTCGCCGATCGTCTGAAGGACCGGCACACCACCATCGCCGACGGTTTCGCCGACGTCACGGTCATGTTCGCCGACATCGTCAATTTCACCCGGCTCGCCGAAGAGCTCACGCCGGCCGAGGTGGTGAGCTTTCTCAACGAGGTGTTCACGCGTCTCGATCACCTTTGCGCCCGGCACGGACTCGACAAGATCAAGACCATCGGCGACGCCTACATGGTGGCAGGCGGGCTCGACGATGCCCGTCATTACTACGTCGACGCGATCGCCGACATGGCGCTCGACCTGCAGGAAATGGTGCGGAGCGACCGCAGTTTTTCACGCCACAACATGGCGTTCCACATCGGCATCGCCACCGGCCCGGCGGTCGCGGGGGTCATCGGTGCCACTCGTTTCATTTACGACCTGTGGGGCGACACGGTCAACATCGCCTCGCGCATCACGTCCGAGGCGTCCGGTGGCAGCATCGTGGTCGATCGCACCACCTACCGCCGGCTCGCCAGCCGCTACGAGTTCGGCGAGCCGCGCAATGTCGTGTTCAAGGGCAAGGGCGAGATGTGGGTCTATCAGCTGCTCGGCCGCAAGGTCGACATGGCCGCGAGTGGTTGACCACCCCCAGGCTGCGCTGCGCTTCGCCTTCCCCCTCCGAGGGGGCGCAACATTCCTCGGGGAACCCTGCGGGGAGGTGACGCCCACCCCCAGGCGGCGCTGCGCTTCGCCTTCCCCCTCGAGGGGGCGCAGCGTCCTCGGGGGACCCGGTGGTGCGGGGGGCGCCCACCCCCAGGCGGCGCGGCGCTGCGCCTCCCCCCGCCCGGGGGCGCCGCGTCCTCGGGGG
>JANMWG010000397.1:0-2273 GCA_031393885.1 Betaproteobacteria bacterium
CCTTGCTCCGGTCGTCGCCGGCGGCGCGCCAGTCTGCCAGTGTCGTTGTCGATCGCGCGGAGCCCGGCTAAGATCGTGCGCAAGGGTGCCCGGCGGCAGACGGTAGCCCGGTCCACTCGTAGTTGAGAGAGCAACTCGGCCATCGAGCTTGCTGATTAGCGACATTGCTCAGCGTCCCTCACCCTCGGCCCCTCACCCTCAGCCCCTCACCCTCGGTCCCTCTCCCGAGGGGAGAGGGATGTCTCCTGCTCCCTTCTCCCTCCGGGAGAAGGGTTGGGGATGAGGGAAAGCTGTGCGTCGAATGCGCGGTTGTGTTGTTGTGGGCCAGCCTTGTGGTTGTTGCTGGCATCTGGAGGCGCAGTGGCTGAACTTCATCGCTAGTCAGGATTTCTTTTGCACGGCGTGACCGCCGAAGCCGGCGCGCATCATCGCCAGCAGCTTGGAGGCGTAGTCGTTCTTGCCCTGGCTGGAGAAGCGCGCCATCAGCGCCAGGCTCATGACCGGCGCGGGCACGCCGAGTTCGATGGCTTCGAGCGCGGTCCAGCGGCCTTCGCCCGAATCCGCCACCACCGGCGACACCTGGTCGAGCGTGTCGTCGGCGGCGAGAAAGTCGGCGGTGAGATCGAGCAGCCACGAGCGCACCACGCTGCCGTGCCGCCACAGCTCGGCGATGGCGGCGAGGTCGAGGTCGAATTCGGTCTTGGCGCGCAGCACCGCGAAGCCCTCGGCAAATGCCTGCATCATTCCGTATTCGATGCCGTTGTGGATCATCTTCACGAAGTGGCCGCTGCCGGCGGGGCCGCTGTGCAGCCAGCCGGTATCGGGGGCGGGTGCGAGCGCCCGGATGAACGGTTCGACCAGTGCCGCCGCCGCAGGGGTGCCGCCGAACATGATCGAGTAGCCGTTCTCCAGCCCCCAGATGCCGCCGGACACGCCGGCATCGACGAAATGGATGCCACGTTCGGCGAGCAAGGCGGCGCGGCGCTTCGAGTCGCGATAGTTGGCGTTGCCGCCGTCGACGATCGCGTCGCCGGTGGCGAGGTGCCCGGCGACCGCCATGATCGTGGTTTCGGTGATCTCGCCCGCCGGCAGCATCACCCACACCACGCGCGGCGCGGGGAGTGCGGCGATCAGCGCGTCGAGGTCGCCGACAGCGCTCACGCCGGGTTCGACGGCAACCGCCGACCGCGCAGCTTCCGCCGCATCGAATGCCGTCACGCGAACGCCTGCCCGAGCCATGCGCCGCGCCATGTTGGCGCCCATGCGCCCGAGTCCGATCATGCCGATCTGCATCTGTGCTCCCGGTGGTGAAGCCGTCGCCAAGTCTGGCAGTCTGCCGGACAACGGGTCACTTCGTATAATCGCGCTTTTCGACAGCCGTGTCCGGATCACCAATGCCAAAAATCACGTTTGGATCGCTCGATGAGCTTCTTGCTCTGAAGGGCACCGAGGTCGTCGTCAGCGACTGGCTCGAAATCACCCAGGAACGGGTTGACCGGTTTGCCCAGGCCACCGATGATCATCAGTGGATCCACGTCGATCCGGAGCGCGCCCGGCGTGAGTCACCGTTCGGCGCGCCGATCGCGCATGGTTTCCTGACCCTGTCACTGCTGTCCAAGTTCATCAACGAGTCGATCGACTTCGGGCCGTCGCGCATGGGCGTCAACTACGGCAGCAACCGGGTGCGCTTCACCGACCCGGTGCCGGTCGGGTCGAAGATCCGGGCCCGGCTGAAGCTCGCTGGTGTCGACCCGATCAAGGGTGGCGTCCAGCTCACCTGGGATGTCACCGTCGAACGTGAGGGTTCCGCCAAACCATGCCTCGTGGCCGAATGGCTCAGCCGCCGATATGAGTGAATTCCCATCGCTTTTCATTTCCCACGGCGCGCCGCTGCTCGCCATCCAGGACGGCCCGGCGCACCGCTTTCTGCGCGGCCTCGGCACCGACCTGGGCCGGCCCGCCGCGATCGTGGTCGCTTCGGCGCACTGGGAAACCGACTCGCCGCTGGTCACCACGTCGCCCATGCCGCCGACTATCCACGACTTCTCGGGGTTTCCGCCAGAACTGCATCGCATGCTCTACCCGGCGCCCGGTGCCCCGGCATTGGGCGAACACGTGCATGATCTGCTGGCCACGGCGTTTCCGGATGCGCGCGTCGACCCCGTGCGCGGGCTCGACCATGGCGCCTGGGTGCCGCTGGCACTGATGTATCCCGACGCCGACATCCCGGTGCTGCAGGTGTCGATCCAGACCGAACGCGGTGCCGGCCACCA
>JANMWG010000422.1:0-1901 GCA_031393885.1 Betaproteobacteria bacterium
ATCGACATGTACAAGAAGGTCACCGACCTGTGCGCCGCGTGGGGCTCTCCGACGCTGATCTACGTCGCTGGTTGGCAGGTGTTCGGGACAGCGCGGCCGCAGGCGCTGGAGTGGACGACAGCCGCGCTGGCCGAGGTCGCCGACTACGCCGCCGCGTCTGGTGTCAGTGTCGTTGTGGAGCCAACCTCGGCCGACAGCAACCTGATCGACTCCTGCGACGACGTCATCGCCCTTATGGACGCTGTTGACCGCCCGAACGTGGGCGCGATGTTCGACACCTACCACACGCTTTACCGCAATGAAGTGCCGACCGACTATGCCTACCGGCTTGGCACGCGACTGAAACACGTTCACCTTGCCGACGTGAACCGCGAGGCACCAGGCAGCGGTGTGGTGGACTATGTTTCGCTGATCCAGGCGCTGCGTGACGTGGGCTACGGCGGCTATCTGGCGATGGAGATCGGCTTCAACCGCCGCAACGTCGAGCCCGACGACATGGCCCGGCGCGCCCACGCTTACTTGAAATCCATTCTCTGAAACATCTTCCGCCAGCCCGCAAAAGCGGGGCAGCGGGTCACTTCTAACTGGGAGGAACGACAATGAAACGTACCGCTTGGAGCGCGCCACTCGTGCTCTTCATCGCCACACAGGCTGCAGCCCAGGACACCGTCGTGGTGACACAGTGGGACCAGTTCGCGCAAAGCGGCATCACCGCCGCCGGCCCTGCGATGGACGAGTTGATCGCCACCTGCAAGCCTGCGCTGAAGGGTGCCGAGGTGCTGCGCACCATCGCCCCGTCAATCGGCATCCGTGACAGCTACCGCCTCGCCGTATCGGCGGGCAAGACGCCGGATCTGGCCTATACCTGGCCCGCCGCCTCGGTGCTCGCGGGCTACGCCCGGGTCGGCGCGCTGGCGCCGCTTGACGACTACTATGCGAAGTACGGCTGGAATCAGGTCAACGCGTTCTACAAGGGCCGCAACTCGTACAAGGGCCACGTCTACGGCTTGCCGATGGAGCAGGACCTGATGGGGGTCTACTACAACAAGGACCTCTTCGCGAAGGAAGGCCTCGCGGTCCCCGCCACCTATGCCGAGTTCCAGGCGCTGGTGGAGAAGCTGAAGGCGGACGGGATCATCCCGGTAGCCTTCGGCAACCGCGACCGCTGGCCGGCGACCAACACTCTCAGCCTGATCCTGGGACTGACGGCGGGGCGCGCGGAAGAGGAGAAGGTGTTGTTCGGCGACGAGCCCTGGACCAACCCGGCCTTCCTCAAGGCCGCGCAGACCTTTCAGGACTGGGCCAAGGCCGACACCTTCCCGCGCGGCTTCAACGGTGTCGGCTATGATGAGGCCAACGCGCTGTTCTTGTCTGGCCGGTCGGCAATGACCATCACTGGCACCTGGGTCCTGCAGGACATGATCCGGGGCGCCAAGTTCGACATGGGCGTGTTCATGCTGCCGCCCATCGCCGAGGGCGTGGCACCCGGGACGATGTGGGGCGAGGGCTCGCAGTGGCAGCTCTCGGCGACCGCGACGCCAGCGGTTCGCGACGCGGCCGCGGCCTACCTCGACTGCCTGGTCTCGCCTGCGAGCCGTCAGGTCTGGGTGCAGAAAGGCTTTTCGGTTCCCATCGGCACCACGCCCGACGAACTCAAGACGTGGGGTGCCAACCCGGTGGTGCAGGAGTTCTATACCGAAGGCCTCGCCACCCCCGAGACCAACTTCTACGATCTCCACACGACTCTTCCCGAGAGCGTCACCCAAGTCCTCTACCCCGAGCTGCAGCGCTTGGCCGGTGGCGAGGTCACGCCCGAGGAGTTCCTGGCCTCGATGCAGACGGCTTGGGTCGCCGCTGGCGCGAACGGCGAGCGCTGGATACCCTGAGCCACATCTGGCGGG
>JANMWG010000446.1:0-16401 GCA_031393885.1 Betaproteobacteria bacterium
CGCCGCGCCAGGCGTGGTAGGTGTCGGCGATGCGGGCGACGTCCTTATCGGTCAGCTCGCGGTGGGTTCGGTCGACGAACGGCCCTAGCTTGCGGGCGTCTATGAAGAGCACCTGACCGCGACGGTCGCTGCCCTTACCCCCGACCCCTCTCCCGGAGGGAGAGGGGCGCGAACGCTTGTCGCGCCGGAGGAACCACAGGCACGCCGGGATCTGCGTCGAGTAGAAAAGCTGGCCTGGCAGCGCCACCATGCAGTCGACCAAGTCGGCCTCGATCAGGCGCTTTCGAATCTCGCCCTCGCCGGACTGGTTGGACGACATGGAGCCGTTGGCCAGCACGAAGCCGGCAACGCCCGCGGGGGCGAGGTGGTGGACGATGTGCTGCACCCAGGCGAAGTTGGCGTTGCCCGCCGGTGGCGCACCGTACTGCCAGCGCCTGTCGTCACGCAGGCGCTCGCCGCCCCAGTCGGAGATGTTGAAGGGCGGGTTGGCGAGGATGAAGTCGGCCTTGAGGTCGGGGTGGCGGTCGTTGTGAAAGGTGTCGCCCTGCGCGATCTGGCCGGAGTCGATGCCGCGGATGGCGAGGTTCATGCGGGCCAGGCGCCAGGTGGTGTAGTTCGACTCCTGGCCGTAGATCGAGATGTCGGCCCTGGATTTCGCACTGCGGTTTCCGCCATCGCCATTGCCCTTGGCGTGCGCGCGGATGAACTCCACCGACTGCACGAACATGCCGGATGACCCGCAGCAGGGGTCGTAGATCCGGCCTCGATACGGTTCGAGCATCTCGACCAGCAGCTTGACCACGCAGCGCGGCGTGTAGAACTCGCCGCCCTTCTTGCCCTCGGCGCTGGCGAACTGCGAAAGGAAGTACTCGTAGACGCGGCCGAGCAGATCGTAAGCGTGGCTTTCCCTCACCCCCGGCCCCTCTCCCGGTGGGCGAGGGGAGGTGAAAGAGATGTTGCTGATCATGTCGATCAACTGGCCGAGGCGCTGCTTGTCGAGCGCGGGGCGGGCGTAGTCCTTGGGCAGCACGCCCTTGAGTGCCGGGTTGTCACGCTCGATACCGGCCATGGCGCCGTCTACGAGCTCGCCGACGGTAGCCTGGCGGGCCTGTGCCTTCAGGTGCGGCCATCGCGCCTCGGGCGGCACCCAGAAGATGCTCTGGGCGCGGTATTCATCGGGATCTTCGGGGTCGGCGCCCTGGGCCTTCTCGGCCAGCAGTGCGGCGTGCTTTTCTTCGAAGGCGTCGGAGATGTACTTCAGGAACAGCAGGCCGAGGCACACATGCTTGTACTCGGCGGCGTCCATGCTGCCGCGCAGGGCGTCGGCCATCTGCCAGAGCTGGGCTTCATAGCCGACCGAGGCGCTGTTGCCTTTGGCGCTGGTCGTGCTCTTTTGCTTGGGCATGCGCGCAACTTGTCAGTGGTCTTGTTGGTGTGGTCAGGCTGATGTTGGCCGGAGCATAGCTCGCTTGGCTGTTGCGTCAATCTCGATGACGGAGGCGGCCAACTCTCTGCGGTTTCGCTTGCGAGCCGAAGCGACGGCCAAAGCCTTGAACGTCGCACAGGGAGTGTCGGGCGCACGGTATCGCAGCGGGCCTGCCGACGAAAAGTCCCCGCGCCTCGGCGCGCTCAGGACTTTTCAGAGAGGGAATCTGGTGGCCAAGGGCGGAATCGAACCACCGACACAAGGATTTTCAATCCTCTGCTCTACCGACTGAGCTACTTGGCCAGAATCTGAAGCGCGGCCCAGACCTGCACCGCACTGAAGAGGGCGCATGGTAAATACCGGGGGGTGAGGCGTCAACCTGAGCGCGATCCTGCCTCCCCGGCGCCAGCACCGCAGGGTCCTCCGAGGATGCTGGGTTCCCTGGAGGCGGAAGCCGCAGCGCAGCGCCGGCTGGGGGTGGGCGTCACCTCAGGTAACCAGGTGCTGCGGCTTGCCGGCCACCCAGGCTTCGACGTTGTCCAGCAACTGGTCGGCGAGAAACTGCATGGCGCCATCGGAGGCCCACGCCACATGCGGGGTCAGGATGAAATTCGACCGGCGCACGTCGAGCAGCGGATTGCCGTCGCGCGGTGGCTCGGTGGTGAGCACGTCGAAACCGGCGCCGGCGATCAGGCCTTCGTCGAGCGCCTGGATCAGTGCTGCTTCGTTGACGAGGCCACCGCGCGCGGTGTTGATGAGAATCGCGCTGCGTTTCATGGCGCGGAACTGCGGCAGGCCGATGAGGTCGCGCGTGGCCGGCGTGAGTGGGGAGTGGATCGAGATCACGTCTGACTCGGCCAGCACCTGGTCGAGCGGCGTGAACTCCACGCCCTCGGCTTTCGGCGGCGCATGATCGGCAAACAGCACCCGCATGGCGAACCCGCGGCCGATCTTGGCCGTGCCCTGACCGAGCGCGCCTTCGCCGATGATGCCGAGCGTGGAGCCGTGCAGATCGCCGATGTCGTGGGTGAAGAAACAGAAGTTGGGCGACTTCTGCCAGACGCCATTCTCCACGTCTTGCCGGTAAGCGATGAGGTTGCGACGCAGCGCCAGCACCAGGGCGAACACGTGTTCGGGCACGGTGTGGACGGCATAGTTGCGGATGTTCGCCACCGCGATGCCGCGGGCGCGGCAGGCCGCCACATCGACGCAGTCGTAGCCGGTGGCCGCGACGGCGATCATCTCGAGCTTGGGCAGTTGCGCGAGCACCGGCTCGCGCAACTGGGTCTTGTTGATGACGGCGATCGTGGCGTCGGCGAGGCGCTCGATCACCTGGTCGGGAGTGGTCGACTCGTACTCGGTGTAGCTGTGCGGGAAGGCGAGCGGGCGAACCTTTGCCTTGACCGAGTTGCGCTCGAGAAAGACCACCCGGTGCGCCATGCTTAGTTACCCTCGGTCGAACCGGTGGATTGCGAGGCGTAGACGACTTCGCTGCGAGCGACGCGCTTTTTGGGGATGTTGTCGTTGCCGCGCCAGTACTTGATGGCCGCCGCGACGCCGCTGCCCGGCTCGACCTTGATGCCGACATCGAGCATCGCCATTTCGGTGCCACCGAGCGCGCCGATCAGCATCAGCTCGTTGAGGTCGCCCAGGTGGCCGATGCGGAACACCTTGCCGGCCACCTTGGAGAGGCCTGCGCCGAGCGCGAGGTTGTAGCGCCTGAACGCCACATCGATGACGTGGGCGCTGTTGATGCCTTCGGGCACGACGATGGCCGAGACCGTGTCGGAGTACCACTTCGGCGCCTTGGCGCACAGCTCGAGCTTCCAGCCGTTCTGCACGGCGGCGCGCACACCCGAGGCGAGGTAGTGGTGGCGATGGAAGATCTGGTCGAGGCCTTCTTCCATGATGATGCTGAGCGATTCGCGCAGACCGTAGAGCAGCGGCAGCGACGGCGTATACGGAAAATAGCCGGTGCCGTTGGCCTTGATCATGTCGCCGAAGTCGAAGTAGCAGCGCGGCTGGGTGGACTTCTCGCGGGCGGCCAGGGCTTTCTCGCTCACGCAGACGATGCCCAGGCCGGCGGGCAGCATCAGGCCCTTCTGCGAGCCGGCGACGCAGATGTCGACACCCCAGTCGTCCATGCGGAAGTCGATGCTGGCCAGCGAGCTGACGGCGTCCACCATCAGCAGCGCCGGATGCTTGGCCGCATCCATGGCGCGCCGGATGGCGGCGATGTCGCTGGTGACGCCAGTGGCGGTTTCGTTATGGGTGGCGAGCACCGCCTTGATGCGATGGCCCTTGTCGGCTTCGAGAATCTCGAGATAACGCTCGACCGGAACGCCTTCGCCCCAGTCGCAATCGACCACCTCGGCCTTGAAGCCGAGTTTGCCGACCATCTCGATCCACAGGTGGCTGAACTGTCCGAAGCGCGAGGCCAGTACGGTTTCACCGGGCGACAGGCAGTTGGTGAGCGCGGCTTCCCAGCAGCCGGTGCCGGAGCTGGGGAAGATGATCGGGGTGCCGGTCTCGGTCTTGAAGACCTTCTTCAGGTCGGAAAAGATGGCGCGCGTGAGGTCGGGAAACTTGGACGACCGGTGATCTTCCATCGCGACGACCATGGCACGCTGAACGCGGTCGGGTACGTTGGTGGGTCCGGGAACGAACAGGAAATTACGGCCGGCCATGATGCGTCTCCTCGATTTTCAGGTGTGATCGATCCGCCGGGATGCCGAAGCCACGGAAGGCTGCGACAGCGTCGTCGCGACCTGCGGCACCGACCTCCCGGTCAGTTGTGGAACGTGGGCCCGTACACCGGGAAGCGCCCGCACAAGGCGGTCACGTCGGCGGCCACGCGGCGCACCACGGCTTCGTCGCCGGGGGCTTCGAGCACGTCGGCCATGAAGTTGGCGATCTGCGCCGCCTCGGGCTCGCCGAAACCGCGCGTGGTCATCGCCGGTGAGCCGATGCGGATGCCGCTGGTGACGAAGGGCTTCTCGGGGTCGTTGGGGATGGCGTTCTTGTTGACGGTCATGTGCGCGCGGCCGAGCACCGCCTCGGCTTCTTTTCCGGTGATCTTCTTGGCGCGCAGGTCGAGCAGGAACACATGGCTCTCGGTGCCGCCGGACACGATGCGCAATCCGCGCCCGGTGAGCGTCTTCGCCATGGCCTTGGCGTTGGCCTTCACCTGCTTCTGGTAGGTCTTGAACTCGGGGCGCAGGGCTTCCTTGAAGGCCATCGCCTTGGCCGCGATGACGTGCATCAGCGGGCCGCCCTGGATGCCGGGGAAGATCATCGAGTTGATCGGCTTCTCGAACTCGGCGTCGGCGAGGATGATGCCGCCGCGTGGCCCACGCAGGGTCTTGTGCGTGGTGGAAGTGACGAAGTGTGCGATGCCCACCGGATTGGGGTATTCGCCGGCGGCGATGAGTCCGGCGTAGTGCGCCATGTCGACCAGGAAATACGCGCCGACGCTGTCGGCGATGTCGCGGAAGCGCTTCCAGTCGATGACCAGCGAATAAGCCGAGGCGCCGGCCACGATCATCTTAGGCTTGTGCTCCTGCGCGAGCTTCGCGACCTGGTCGTAGTCGATGGCTTCGGTAGCTGGGTCGAGGCCGTAGCTCACGCCGTGATACAGCTTGCCGCTGAAGTTGACCGACGAGCCGTGGGTCAGGTGGCCGCCGTGGGCGAGCGACATGCCGAGGATGGTGTCGCCCGGCTTGAGCATCGACATGTAGACCGCGGCGTTGGCCTGCGAGCCTGAGTGTGGCTGCACGTTGGCGTAGGGCGCGCCGAACAGTTGCTTGACCCGGTCGATGGCGAGCTGTTCGGCGATGTCGACGTATTCGCAGCCGCCGTAGTAGCGTTTGCCCGGGTAGCCTTCGGCATACTTGTTGGTGAGCACCGAGCCCTGCACCCGCATCACCGCCGGGCTCACGTAGTTTTCGGAGGCGATGAGTTCGACATGGTCTTCCTGCCGCTGCAGCTCGTGCTGCATGGCGCCCCACAGTTCAGGATCATCTGCCGCGATGCTGCGGTCGGTTGCGAACACGTTGCTCCTCCAGTTTGATTCGGTCGCGGTCGCGGTTCGACCCTCGGGCCATTGTCTTGACCGTTCGTGAGTTTATCCAAATCCAATCGCTGCCTCCATAAAAAGATATTTATGCTTTTCCAGCCGATGTCGAATAGGTTTTCATCGGCAAAAAAATCATAATCCGGTCCACAACCCATCGCGACACGATCATCGGCCGACCGCACCCGAAACGATCCACGGAGGAGGAGAAAAAGAAGATGTCGTCCGATATCGAAATCGCCCAACGGGCGAAGATGCTGCACATCACCGCGATTGCCCGCGACCGTCTCGGCATCGACGATGCCCATCTCGAGCCCTATGGCCACTTCAAGGCCAAGCTGTCGCTCGACTACATCGACAGCCTCGCCGCGCGCCCGGACGGCAAGCTGATCCTGGTCACCGCGATCAGCCCGACCCCGGCGGGCGAAGGCAAGACCACCACCACCGTTGGCCTGGGCGATGCGCTCAACCGCATCGGCAAGAAGGCGGTGATCTGCCTGCGCGAGCCATCGCTCGGTCCGGTGTTCGGGGTCAAGGGCGGCGCCGCCGGCGGCGGCTATGCGCAGGTGGTGCCGATGGAGGACATCAACCTGCACTTCACCGGCGACTTCAGCGCCATCGCGCTCGCCAACAATCTGCTCGCCGCGATGCTCGACAACCACATCCATCACGGCAACGAGCTCGACATCGACGTCCGCCGCATCGCCTGGAAGCGCGTGGTCGACATGAACGACCGCGCGCTGCGCGACATCACGGCGGCCCTGGGCGGCCCTGCCAACGGCTATCCGCGCCAGGACGGCTTCGACATCGTGGTGGCGTCCGAGGTGATGGCGATCTTCTGCCTCGCGACCTCGCTCAAGGATCTCAAGCAGCGGCTGGGCAACATCGTGGTCGGCCACACCCGCGCGCAGAAGCCGGTGACCGCGCGCGACCTCAAGGCGCACGGCGCTATGGCGGTGCTGCTGAAGGACGCGCTCAAGCCCAACCTGGTGCAGACGCTCGAGAACAACCCGGCGATCCTGCACGGCGGTCCGTTCGCCAATATTGCGCACGGCTGCAATTCGGTGCTGGCCACGCGTGCCGGCCTCAAGCTCGCCGACTACGTGGTCACCGAGGCCGGCTTCGGCGCCGACCTGGGCGCCGAGAAATTCATCGACATCAAATGCCGCAAATCAGGCCTGCGCCCCGATGCCGTGGTGGTGGTGGCAACCCTGCGCGCGCTCAAGTTCCACGGCGGCGTCGGCGTGAAGGAGTTGAACCAGGAGAACCTGGTCGCGCTCGAGCAAGGACTCGCCAATCTCGAGAAGCATGTCCACAACGTGCGCGAGCACTTCGGCCTGCCGTGTGTCGTGTCGGTCAACAACTTCACCTTCGATACCGAGGCCGAACGCGAGCTGCTGCGCTCGCGCATGTCGAAACAAGACACGCCCTTGGTGTTTGCGCGCCACTGGGCGGAAGGCGGCAAGGGTGCGGAAGACGTGGCGCATGCCGTGGTCGACATCATCGGCCGCAACGCCGGACGCTCCGGTTTCAGGTTCGTCTACGAAGAGTCGGCAACGCTGATGGAAAAGGTGACGGCGATCGCCACCAAGATCTATGGAGCGGCAGGCGTCTCCGCCGATGCCAAGGTGAAGGCGCAGATCCAGGAGCTGCAGGACAACGGCTATGGCCACTACCCGGTGTGCGTGGCGAAGACCCAGTATTCGTTCTCGACCGACCCGAACGCCAAGGGCGCGCCGACCGGTCACACCATCGACATTCGCGAAGTGCGGCTCGCCGCTGGCGCGGAGTTCGTCGTGATGGTGTGCGGCGACGTGACGACGATGCCGGGGCTGCCGAAGGTGCCGTCGGCCGAGCGCATCGACCTCGACGACAACGGCAAGGTGGTGGGTCTGTTCTAAGGCAGTTGGTCAGCGGCCGGTGCCGCTGACGAAAACACAACGGCCCGCGGAACACTCCGCGGGCCGTTGTGTTTGATGCGCACTGCTTAGTGCGCTGCGGCCGCCTCGGCGTGGATGCCGGTGTTCTGACGGACGTACATCTCGTCCCACATGTCGTCGGCACGCTTGTCCCGGAACAGCAGCGAACCGAGGATCACCGCCAGGAAGCCGAGCGGGATCGAGATCAGGCCCGGATTTTTGAGTTCGAACAGCGGCTTCTCCAGGCCGACCAGGCTGGTGGTCGAATCGCCGAGCTTGGCGATGGTGTCCTGCGCGGTCTTCTTGGCCTTTTCCTTGTCGGCGATGCCGGTCTTGAGTTTCTCTTGCACGGCCGGATCGGTGGCCGCCACGAGATCGGCGTTGAGCTTGACCAAGGCATCGTCAGCACCTTTGATGGCTTTTTCCTGGGCGGCCTTGACGATGATCGGATAGGTCATGTTCGGCGACACCATCACCAGCCCGATCGCCGAGATCGACCCTACGAGCATGCCAGCGACGATGCCTCCGGTATTGCACTTGCGCCAGTACAGAGTGAGCAGCACGCAGGGCAGGTTGCCCGATGCCGCCACCGCAAACGCGAGCGCCACGAGATGAGCGACGTTCTGGCCCTTGGCCAGGATGCCGATCAGGATAGCGACGATGCCGACGATGATCGCGGAGATCCGTGCCGCGCGCACTTCCTGCTCCTGGGTGGCGTGTTCGCCCTTGACCACGCCGACCCAGATGTCGTGCGACATGGCCGACGCCGAGGCGAGCACCAGGCCGGCCACCACGGCGACGATGGTCGCAAAGGCGACCGCCGCCACGAAGGCGAGGAACAGATTGCCGAGCAGGCTCTCCGGACCCCCACCGAGGAACTGGGCGAGCAGCGGGCCCGCCATGTTGCCGCCCTTGTCGATGCGGGTGATCTCGCCCTGGCCGACGTTGATCGCGGAACCGAGCCCCAGGAACAGGGTGAGCACGTAGAACCCGCCGATGATGCCCATGGCCCAGAGCACCGACACGCGCGCGTCTTTCGCGGTGGGTACGGTGAAGAACCGCATCAGGATGTGCGGCATGCCTGCGGTGCCGAGCACCAGCGCCATACCGAGCGAGATCTGGTCGATCGGGCTCTTCAGGTACAAGCCTGGCTCGAGAAAGCGCTGGCCGAGCTCCTGCGGCGTCATGGTCTTCGCAGCATCGCCGATCAGCTTGGTGACCTGACCCTGGACGTTTGCCGAATCGACCGCCGCCTGCAGGAAACCGGGCAGCGAGAATCCGTAGGGCGCCCAGGTGAAGATGACCAGCAGGATCGAGGCAACCACCAGGAGGATGGCCTTGATGATCTGCACCCAGGTGGTGGCAACCATGCCCCCGAACAGCACGTAGGCAAGCATAAGCACGCCGACGCCGATCACCGACACTTCGTAGTCGATGCCGATCAGGGTCTTGACCAGCACCCCACCGCCCACCATCTGCGCGGTGAGATAGAAGATCGACACCGTGATGGTGGAAATGGCCGCGACGGTCTTCGCCTTCTTGGGGTCGTTGCGGAACGCGAGAATGTCGCCGAGCGTGTATTTGCCGATGTTGCGACACGGCTCGGCAATCACGAGCAGCACCGTGATGTAGGCCACCAGCCAGCCGACCGAATACATGAAGCCGTCGTAGCCGTAGAGCGAGATCAGGCCGGCGATGCCGAGGAACGAGGCGGCGGAGAGATAGTCGCCGGCGATGGCCCAGCCGTTCTGGATGCCGGATACCGAGCGACCGGCGGCATAGAACTGACTGGCGCTCGTGACGCGCTTGGCGGCGCGGTAGGTCACGTACATGGTGAGACCGATGATCAGGCCGAACACCAGGAACGTGAGCCAGCGGAAGCGCTCCGGCACGGCGCCGACCGAGGCGGCGAAGGCAGGCGACGCGAGCGAACCGAGCAGCAGCGCGGAGAATGCACTGAGCGCCTTCATGACTTGGCTCCCATCGAGGCGGCGTGGCGGTTGATCTGCTCGCTCATCGCATCGAACTCGCCGTTGGCGCGGCGGGCGTAGATCCAGGCGATCCCCCAGGCGACGATGAACTCGGAGAGCGCGAACACGATGCCGACATTGACCGGGCCCCATACCTTGATGTGGAACAGCGGCGTGAAATAGCCGGCGCCGATCGGCAGCAGGAAGTAGTAGACGATGGAAAAGCTCATCAGCCCCCACAAGAACCGGCTCTTCTTCTTGTGAAGTTCCTGGAACCGCGGGTCGCTATCGATCGCGACCCAGTTCATGGATGTTTGGGCCATGGCGCTGAATCCTCCCCTGCTCTTATGGATTGGTTCCGGAACGAGGCGCGGCGACTTTCTAGATGAAGTCTTGCCGGGTCTCGCAGGCCGCGCAAGCCGGGCAACGGCCCGACGCACGGAAAGACACTGGTCAGCGGGGGAGAGTATTCGCCGGGTATGCAAAAGTCAAAAAGCGCGGCAGCCCAACCAGCGCGGCTTCCCGGACTTGCGGGGCAATCGTTACGCCGCTGGACGACGCGCCTGTATCAGCGTAGCGACAAGCGCGAAGCAAAAAAAAAGAGCCCCGCACAAAGCGGGGCTCCCGACTGCTGGTTCGCCGTGTGTTGCGCGACCTTACATGTCCATGCCACCCATACCGCCCATGCCGCCACCACCGCCATGGCCCATCGACGATTCGTCCTTCGGCAGTTCGGCAACCATCGCGTCGGTCGTGAGGATCAGACCCGCCACGGAGGCGGCGTTCTGCAGCGCGCAGCGCGTCACCTTGGTGGGATCGAGAACGCCCATGGCAACCATGTCGCCGTAGGTGTCGTTGGCGGCGTTGTAACCGAAGTTACCCTTGCCTTCGACCACCTTGTTGATCACGACCGACGGTTCGGCACCGGCGTTCGAGGCAATGGCACGCATCGGTTCTTCGATGGCACGCATCACGATCTTGATGCCGGCGTCCTGGTCGTGGTTGTCACCCTTGACAGTGACCGCAACCCGGGCGCGGATGAATGCAACACCGCCACCGGCAACGATGCCTTCTTCCACCGCCGCACGCGTGGCATGCAGGGCGTCTTCGACACGCGCCTTCTTTTCCTTCATTTCGACTTCGGTCGCGGCACCGACCTTGATCAACGCAACACCGCCGGCCAGCTTGGCCACGCGTTCCTGCAGTTTTTCACGGTCGTAGTCGGAGGTGGACTCTTCGATCTGCTTGCGGATGGTCTTGACGCGGCCTTCGATGCCCGCGGCGTCGCCGGCGCCGTCGATGATGGTGGTTTCTTCCTTGCCGACTTCGATGCGCTTGGCCGAACCGAGATCGGTCAGCGCCGCCTTTTCGAGCGTGAGGCCGACTTCTTCGGCAATCACGGTGCCGCCGGTGAGGATGGCGATGTCTTCGAGCATCGCCTTGCGACGATCGCCAAAGCCCGGTGCCTTGACGGCGCAGGTCTTGAGGATGCCGCGGATGTTGTTGACCACCAGGGTGGCGAGCGCTTCGCCGTCGACGTCTTCGGCGACGATCAGCAGCGGACGGCCGGCCTTGGCGACCTGTTCGAGGATCGGCAGCAGGTCACGAATGTTGGAGACCTTCTTGTCGTAGAGCAGCACGAACGGGTTGTCGAGCAGTGCGCTCTGCTTGTCGGCGTTGTTGATGAAGTACGGCGACAGGTAGCCGCGGTCGAACTGCATGCCCTCGACCACTTCGAGCTCGTTGTTCAGGCCGGTGCCGTCTTCGACGGTGATGACGCCTTCCTTGCCGACCTTCTCCATGGCGTTGGCAATGATCTGGCCGATGTCGTCGTCGGCGTTGGCGGAGATCGAACCCACCTGCGCGATTTCCTTGCTGGTGGTGCAGGGCTTGGAGATCTTCTTGAGCTCTTCGACGACGGCGGCAACCGCCTTGTCGATGCCGCGCTTCAGATCCATCGGGTTCATGCCGGCGGCAACGTACTTCATGCCTTCCTGCACGATGGCTTGCGCCAGCACGGTGGCCGTGGTGGTGCCGTCACCGGCGATGTCGGAGGTCTTGGAAGCGACTTCCTTGACCATCTGGGCGCCCATGTTCTCGAACCTGTCCTTCAGTTCGATTTCCTTGGCGACGGACACGCCGTCTTTGGTGATCGTGGGGGCGCCGAACGAGCGCTCGAGCACGACGTTGCGACCCTTGGGGCCGAGGGTGACCTTGACTGCATCGGCCAGCACGTTGACGCCGGCGACGATGCGGTGACGGGCGTTGTCGTGGAATTTGACTTCTTTAGCTGCCATGTGGATATCTCCTGAGATTGAGTGGAAAGCGGCGATGCCTGGATGCGGGAGACTTAGCTCTCGACCACGCCCATGAGGTCTTCCTCACGCATCACCAGCAGTTCCTCGCCATCGACCTTGACGGTCTGGCCGGAATACTTGCCGAACAGCACACGGTCACCCTTCTTGACTTCGAGCGGGCGAACCTTGCCGTCGTCGAGCACCTTGCCGGTGCCGACGGCGACGATTTCGCCCTGGTCGGGCTTCTCGGCGGCGGAATCGGGGATGACAATGCCGGAGGCGGTCTTGCGCTCTTCCTCGAGACGCTTGACGATCACACGGTCATGCAACGGGCGGATTTTCATGGGGTTACCTTCCTCTTGCTGCGGTTGACGAATAGAGCGCCGCAATATTGCTAGCACTCACCTGAGTAGAGTGCCAATCATAAGGATATGCCACGCGCAGAGCAACCCCTTGAAAACACGAAAGCGGGGCTCAGGGGCCGATGCAGGTCGAAAAAAGAGCCCGCGCACAGCGCGGGCTCACGGCCCTACAGGAGAATCTCGAAAAAGCTCAGCGCCCGGCCTCACCCCGCCAAGGGCACTGGCCACCTGGAGGGGGTTGGCGAAGCGCAGCGAAGCCTGGGGGTGGACGTTTCATTTCAGTGGGCGACGATCGGGCCCGCCGAGCGCCCAAATCTGTAGACGGTGCGCCGGGTGCGGTCGACGGTTGGCGGTAGGCACTCGACCGGGCAGGGCGCCTCACGGGTGCCATCCGCGCGCAAAGTGACGTCATCCGCCACCTCGCCCCAGATGCCGCCGTGAACCGGCCGGAAGGTCCACATGAGGTAGCCCCGACGGACGGCAGCGGCGACCAGGTTGTCGGCATCGGGCGCGTCGGACACCACCACATGATTGCCGTCCACACCCCAGGGAAACTGGCCGAATGCCTTGAGGCAGTCCATCGCCTCCTGGGTTGGGGCACCCGGACGAACACAGGAGGGCAGTTCGGCCCGGGCGACATCCCAGGCGCCGAGTTCCCAGCCGGCTTCCATCGTGGCGAGATCGAGGTCGCGCAGGTCGTTCCAGCGATCATTCAGTTGCAGGGCGGAACTCGGTACCGAGGTGAACCTGACCAGTTGCGCGTCATCGGCGTCGATCAGCTTGCCCTCGAGGAAGCCATGCCAATGCAGGGTCATGATCACGGGTGTGTCGGGGCAGGGAACTGCCGCTACGGTGATGGCGACCAGCGGGAGCCTGGTGGCCGACATCTGCGATTCGATGCGCTCGAGAAGCTCAACCAAGATGTGCCTCCTTGAAGTTAACACGATCCGATCACGCCGCCGCGACATTCGCCGAGGCGACTGCACGAGAACTGCCACCCACACTGAGCAAGATCGACGCCAAACCACCCATCTTGAGAGCCAACTTGCCGCGCCGACGCATTCACGGCGAGATACGATGCGCGGCAACCGATTCATGCACTGAAATGACGTCCACCGCCAGGCTGCGCTGCGCTCCGCCTTCCCCCTTGGGGGCCAGTGCCCTTTGGAGCGGCCCGGCGGGCACTGCGATGAAGCATCGCCGGCTCGCGTTCGCACCGGATTCGATCGACAACCCGACCATAGCAAGCATCGTCGCTTTTGCGTGGCAACCACCCGCCGGGAGTGCTGACAGTGACCTTGATGAACCCGATATGCCTGCGTAGCCGCCGCCTGTGGCCGCGGTTCATCGCTTTCGCGTTGCTGCCGTTAGCGGTGGCGGTAGCGTCGGCTGACGCTGCGACACTACCGGCGTCGGTCGCGTCCGCATTGAAGGCGGTGTCGATCCCGGCCTCCGCGATCGGCGTCGTGGTGATGGAACCGGGCGGACGCATGCTGCTCGCCCATCGCGAGGGCGAGCCGATGAATCCGGCGTCGGTGATGAAGCTGGTGACCACGACCGCCGCGCTCGATCTGCTCGGCCCCGCCTATACGTGGCGCACCGAACTGCATCTCGGCGGCAAGCTCCAGAACGAGCGGCTCGATGGCGATCTCGTGCTGCGCGGCGGCGGGGACCCGAGCCTGACCATGGACGCGCTGTGGATGTTGCTGCGGGATGCGCGCGCGCGCGGCCTGCGCGACATCGGCGGTGACCTGGTGCTCGACCGCGGCCTGTTCGCGGTTGGCGCCTTCGACCCTGCCGCATTCGATGGCGAGGCAGCGCGCCCCTACAACGTGGGCCCCGATGCGCTGCTGATCAACTTCAAGGCGGTGCGGCTCACCTTCATTCCCGATGGCGCGACCGCCACGGTACGCATCCTCACCGAACCGCCGCTCGCCGGCGTGAAGATCGTGAACAATCTCGTGGTCGGCAATGGCGCCTGCAACGACTGGCCCGAGAAGCCGGAAGTCGACAGTGCCAGTTCGACACTCACCTTCAACGGCAACTACGCCGCGAGCTGCGGCGAGAAGGTGAAGCACTTCAGCCTGCTGTCGCCACCCGACTATGCAAGAGCGCTGTTCGACCACCTGTGGCGCCAACTCGGCGGCAGCTTCGCGGGCAAGGTGCGCGACGGCACGGTGGCGCCCGGATCCGTGGCGTTCGCCGGTATCGACTCGCCGACGCTGCTCGAAGTGGTGCGCGACATCAACAAGAACAGCAACAACGTGATGGCGCGGCAACTGTTCCTCGACCTGAGCGCGAGCCGGGAAAGCTCGGCCACCCTGGATGCGTCGCGCACCGTTGTGACCCAGTGGCTGGCGCTGCGAGGCATCGCCGCGCCGGAACTGGTCATCGAGAACGGCGCCGGGCTGTCGCGCATCGAGCGCATCTCGCCCTCGGCTCTTGCGCGGTTGCTCGACTTCGCGTGGACCGGTCCGCTGGGGCCAGAGCTGGCGTCGTCGCTCCCGATCGCGGGCATCGACGGCACCATGAAGAAGCGCTTCGCCGGTGGCTCGGCCATCGCCGGCCGCGCGCACCTCAAGTCGGGCTTCCTCGACAACGTGCGGGCGGTCGCCGGCTACATCCACGGCGAAGGCGGGCGGACTCTCATCGTCGTGAGCCTGATCAACCATGCCAATGCGCGCGCCGCCGCCGCGGTGCAGGAAGCGGTGGTCGAATGGGCGTTCACCGAGGCCTCGCGTAACCGGTGCTGCGGCCAGCGCCAATGAGGCCTCGCGGCGCGCAAGAGGCATAATCCGCGGTTGCCGCCCATCTCCCCGAGCCTTTCCGTGCCTCCTGTCCAGATCGTCGTTCTCGCTGCCGGCCAGGGCACGCGCATGAAAAGCGCGCTGCCCAAAGTGCTGCACGCGCTGGCGGGAACATCGCTGCTCGGTCGCGTGATGGCGGCAGCGCAATCACTCGCCCCGGTGAAGACGGTCGTGGTGTACGGTCATGGCGGCGACGCGGTGCCGCAGGCGTTTGCGGCGTCGGGCGCCGGCTTCGTGCTGCAGGAACCGCAACTCGGCACCGGCGACGCCGTACGCCAGGCCCTGCCGCAACTGGCGCCGGAAGGCATCACGCTCATCGTCTACGGCGACGTGCCGCTCATCGCCGCCGACACGCTGCGGCGCGTGGTGGACGCCGCGAGCAAGGGTGTCGGCCTGCTCACCATCACCCTCGATGACCCCACCGGTTACGGCCGCATCGTGCGCGGAGCCGATGGGGCCGTGCTGCGGATCGTGGAGCAGAAAGACGCCGACGAGCCCACGCGCGCCATCCGCGAGATCAACACCGGCATTCTCGCCGCTCCGAGCGGTCTGCTCACTGGCTGGCTGGGCCGGCTGACCAACGACAACGCGCAGGGCGAGTACTACCTGACCGACATCATCGGCATGGCGGTCGATCAGGGCATACCGATCGTCACCTGCTCGCCGACCCAGCCATGGGAAGTGATGGGCGTGAACAGCCGCGAGCAACTGGCCGACCTCGAACGCATCTGGCAGCGCGAAAACGCCCGCTGCCTGATGGCGGGCGGCGTGAGCCTGGCCGACCCCGCGCGCATCGATGTTCGCGGTGAACTGATCTGCGGCACCGACGTGAGCATCGATGTCGGCTGCGTCTTCGAAGGCCAGGTGGAAATCGGCACCGGCGTACGCATCGGCCCCTATTGCGTGATCCGCGACTCGGTCATCGCGGCCGATACCCAGGTCGCTGCCTACTCGCACTTCGACAACGCGGTGGTCGGCGCCAACGGCCGCATCGGACCGTACGCGCGCCTGCGCCCGGGCGCGAAGCTCGGCGCCGGCGTGCATGTCGGCAACTTCGTCGAGATCAAGGCATCGACGCTCGGCGACCACAGCAAGGCCAACCACCTCGCCTACCTGGGCGACTGCGAGATCGGCGAGCGCGTGAACATCGGCGCCGGCACCATCACCTGCAATTACGACGGCGCCAACAAGTACCAGACCATCATCGAGGACGACGCCTTCATCGGCTCGGACTCGCAACTGGTGGCGCCCGTGCGCGTTGGCAAGGGGGCGACGCTGGGCGCCGGCACCACGCTGAGCAAGGATGCACCGGCAGGCCAGCTCACGGTGTCGCGGGCGCGACAGACCACCGTGCCAGGATGGAAGCGGCCGGTGAAGGTGGAGAAAAAATAGCCCCGATGCGTGGTCACCCCCCGATGCTGTTCCGCGCTGCCCTGGTCACCTGCTGCGCGGCGCGCGTGCAAGTGCAGCCGCCCGGCTTGTCCCGATAACCATGTGCGGCATCGTCGGCGCCATCGCCACCCATGACATCGTTCCCGTCCTCCTCGA
>JANMWG010000461.1:0-3412 GCA_031393885.1 Betaproteobacteria bacterium
CAGACGAACACCGGGAAAGGCCTCGCGGGCCGCGTGGTACAGGTCCACCAGCGGCGGCGCCGGCGGCCGAGGGCTACCGGGCAGGACACCCTTGAGGTCTCCGACCGGACAGACGGCCACAGCAGACAGTGCAAGCCCTGCGTCGCGCACCAGTGAAGCGAAATTCGCGAGCTCGGCGCGGAAGCCATCGATGCTTTCGACCACGACTTCGAGTTCGCACTGTGCACCGGTCTGCTCGCACAGAAGGCGGTAGCCGTCCAGTTCCTTGCGGCCATGCTTCTCGCGCGGGTCGAACTGACAGATGAGCAGCCGCGGTGCCGCCCGTTTGAGCAGGTCGAGTACTGCGATGGCCGCGTCGATCTCCTGCGCCGGCATGCCAAGACCCACCGCCGGCATGCGGTCGTGTGTCGCTTCGCCAAGCGTGATCTCGACGGTCTTGCCGGCTGCAGTCTTGCCCGCTTTGGGCGCCGCGCCACTGAGCGTGACGCTGACCGACTGCCGGACAGTTTCGCCCGCCTTGAGCGTATAGGGCCAGGGCAGCGCCAGCGGCCGAACATAGGTCTTGAACGAGGCATCAGTCCAGTTGCGGTGATCTTCCATTTCGAAGGTGTCGCCCTGCATGCGCACGACGGCCTTCAGACCGGGCATCACCTCGTGGGTGAGCGAGCGCAGGTTCAGGAACGGCTGCACTGGATCGACCAGCATTGGGAACGTCGATGTCTGCACCACCCCGTCGGTGTGCTCGACCTCGACCGAACGGCCGGCCACACCCTTCAGCGGGTGCAGGACGACGAATCCGGTGCGCGCGGTAAGGAAGTCGGTGGCCGGTGTGGCCGCGCCGGTAAACTCGAGGCTGCCGTCGCCGCGGCCTTCGATGCGCGCGTCGTAGGTGAGTTCCTGGCCGGCGCCGTTGCAGCCTGCACGGTAGCTCACGCTGAAGCTGTCCGGGCGCTGTTCGACGACGAGGTCGCTCAGCGTCGGGATGCAGGTTCCCCAGTTCTCGTCGCGCACGAGAAAGGCGAGCCCACGCAACACCTCCACGCCGCCGACCCGGAGGTAGCGCAGGTTGCCGTTGTCCAGCTCGACCGAGAGAGGGCCGGCGCTGAGAACGCGGCCGACGCCACCGGGCTGCTCGGTGCCGCAGAGCTTGATTGCGCGCGAGGCGCGGGCAGACGTCATGGCTTCGCCTTTCAGAAAATTACGTGGCCCGTCGGCGGTTCGATGGTACCGCCCGGTTCATGTCGATCGCAAGTTCGACGCGCTCGCCCAGCAGCGACACGTCGTGGGCCTGCAGCTCGGCGACCATGACTGCTCCGCCGAGCCCAAAGGTCGCATAGGTGCGCGCGCCGGTGGGCAGCACAGATCGATCAGCGCAAGGTGCGAGGCGAACTCGGGGCGCGATGCGCCGGCGCCGGCGCGGCTGATGTGCTCCGGGCGCAGGCCTCGAACCACAGGTCGATGGTGAGCCGAGGAGCCCGGCCCCATGACGTGTCGCGGGCCGTTCGTACAAGTCGAGCGGCGCGCCCTGCTGCTCGATCTTGAAGTCGTGCAGCAGCACGCTGCGGTCGGCCATCGTCATCGCCTCAATACGGTTGTGCGTCACGTAGATCATGGTCTTGCCCAGGCCTTGGAACAGGCGCTTGATTTCGCCGCGCATCTCGTCGCGCAACCGGGCGGCGATTGGACAGCGGTTCGTCGGACACGTACGGATATCGAACTCACGTTCTCGATCTCAAGCCGCCGAATGCGTTTGTGCGAAAGCAGTCATTCACCACAGGGCCCGCGAAACACAGTGCTCAGCTATTGACGAGGCCTCAGCGGACGACGAACCGCACTCACGCCACCGGCGGCGGATTGCGCTCGGCAAAAGTCTGCCGCTGATGCCAGTAAGGGTAGGCAGGCTGCGGCGCGCTCGCGTCGTCCAGGCGCTTCACTTGCTCTGCCGTTAGCTTGAATTCGACGCTTCGAAGGTTGTCCCGCAACTGTATGGCGTTGCGTGCGCCGATCACCAACGTCGACACCGTCGGCCGCTGCAGCACCCAATTCAACGCAATCTGCGAAACGCTTCGACCGAGCTCGGCGGCGATCTCACGCAGCACGTCGATCACCGAATAGAATTGTTCGAGCGGCAGCTCAGGGCCATCGGCCCCGAGCGTCGCTGTCCGACTGCCCTTCGGCGCCGGTTCGTTGCGGCCGACCTTGCCGCTCAGGCGACCGCCGGAAAGCGGGCTCCAGACGACCGTTCCGACCTGTTGATCGATGGCCAGCGGCATCAACTCCCATTCGTACTCTCGAGCCAGCAGCGAGTAGTACGCCTGATGCGCGACATGGCGCGCCCAACCGTGCTTCTCCGACAGCGCCAGCGACTTCATCAGGTGCCAGCCGGAGAAGTTTGAGCATCCGATATAGCGCACCTTGCCGGCGCGCACCAGGTCGTCCATCGCGTGCAAGGTCTCCTCGATCGGCGTCATCACGTCGAAGGCGTGCAGTTGCCACAAGTCGATGTGGTCCGTGCCCAGGCGACGAAGGCTCGCTTCGCAGGCTTCGACCAGATGCTTGCGTGAGGAGCCGACCTCGTCCGGTCCGGGACCGGTTCGGAACGTCGCTTTCGTCGAGATCAAAAGCTTGTCCCTTCGGCCGGCAATGGCCTTGCCGAAAATCTCTTCGGCGAGGCCGCTCGAGTAGACATCGGCGCTGTCGAACAGCGTCACGCCCGAATCGAGCGAGATGTCGACGAGGCTCGTGGCCTCGGCCACATCCGTCTCGCCCCAGGCCTTAAAGAACTCGTTTCCACCACCGAAGGTCGCGGTGCCGAGACTCAACACCGAGACCTTCAAATCTGAACCGCCCACCAAGCGATATTCCATCTTCATTCCTCTTGTTGTGATTGACAGGCCGACCAAGCGCGAATTGCCGACATCTTGTGTTGCCAATAGCGTGCATCCATGCCGAGGCCACTTCCCGCTGCGGCGTTGGCCGCCATGTGCTCCCCGCGGCGGCTGCCGCGAATCACGCATGTAACTACCGACGGACTCAGCTCGAAGTCGGGCATCACCTGCGACCAGGTCGCGCAATCGATCTCGGCGGCCCACGCGGGCAACGGCTTGTCTCGCAGCCGACGTAGCAAGCCTCCGCCGCCAAACGGCATGTTCCCCGGCACGGCAACAAGCGGCGTTCTGCTCGTGATCTTCGAGCGAGTAGTTGATCTGGAAGAAGTCGACATCCTCCTTGCGAAGAACCGCTTCGACTCCTGCGCATGCCGATGACGTGTAGTGCGTGATCCTAAAAACGGCAGCTACCCGGGCGCGGCGAGCGCCGGGGGCGGGATAGGCAAGGCCATTTGACCGACGATGCGTTGGCAGATGTATGCCACAAGCGCACGCCAGTGGTCGAGTTTTGGCAACTGCTCCGC
>JANMWG010000470.1:0-9097 GCA_031393885.1 Betaproteobacteria bacterium
CTAGAGGCCGCGCTGCTCGGCCTGAAGACGGCCCCGTTTCGCACGCTCGCCTACGTGCCCGGATTGCCGCCCGCGCTCGCCGCCCGCTACGCCTCGCCCCGCATCCGCTTCTCGCCCGCGCCGGTCAACATGTCCGCCGCATGCGAGCAGGCCGGCGCCGTGCTGTGCAACGCCGGCTCGGGAACCGTATGCACCGTACTGCGGGCGGGTATTCCGGTGGTGATGCTACCGATGCATGCGGAGCAGCTCTTGTTCGCCCGGCGTGTGGAACAGCAGGAAGCCGGGCTGCTGCTAGTGGAGAGCGAGGTCAGGCTCAAACTGGCCAAGACGCTGCGACGCCTGCTGGAACAGCCGGCTTACCGCGAGTCAGCGCGTCGTATTGCCGCGCGCTACGGGTCCGATGCCGGACGCGATGTGGCCGCCGAAGTGGCCGCGCGCTGCGTCGAACTCGCCACCGCCGCACGCCTGTAGAAATCTTTCACCCACTGGAACACCAAACGAAGGGCAACTGCGAAGCGGAGGGTGACTGCGCAGCGCAGCCTGGGGATGGGCGTCAATCTCGTAGTTCGCGCCGGAGGATCTTGCCGACCGGCGATTTCGGCAGCGTGTCGCGAAACTCGACCTGGTGCGGAACCTTGTAGCCGGTCAGGTAGGCGCGGCAGTGGTCCGTGACCGCGTCGGCCGTGAGCGCGGGGTCGCGCCGCACCACGAAGGCCTTCACCGCTTCGCCGGTGTGCGCATCGGCCACGCCGATGACCGCCGCTTCGGTGACCCCCGGATGGGTCATCAACATATCTTCGATCTCCGACGGGTACACATTGAAGCCCGACACCAGGATCATGTCCTTGAGGCGATCGACGATCCGCAGCAGCCCGTCGGGCGTGACCAGCCCGACATCGCCGGTACGCAGGAAGCCGTCGGCGCCAAGCACCTGCGCGGTGTCGGCCGGCCGGCGCCAGTAGCCAGCCATGACCTGCGGCCCCCGCACGCAGATCTCGCCCACTTCGCCGAGCGGCAGCGCCTGGCCGTCATCGTCGCGAATCTCGACCATCGTGCCGGGCAACGGCAGCCCGGCACAGCCGGAATGGCGATCGCTCATGGGCAGGTTGATGCTCACCGCCCCCGAGGTCTCGGTGAGACCATACCCCTCGATCAGCGCCTTGCCCGTGATGCTCTTCCAGCGATCGGCCACCGCGGTCTGGAATGGCGCACCACCGCCGGCGAACACCTTGACCTTGCTGAAGTCGAGCCGGGCGAAGTCGGCGTTGGCCGCCAGCGCGTTGTACAGCGTGTTCACGCCCACGAAGAACGTGAAGCCGCTGTCGCGAAGCGTCCGGACCAGCCGCGGAATGTCGCGCGGATTGGTGATCAGCACCTGGCGGCTGCCGAGCATGAAGAAATTCATGCAGTTCATGACCAGCGCGAGAATGTGATAAAGCGGCAGCGGCGCCACCGCGACCTCGGTCTCGCCTTCGATGGTGGTCGAGAAGAACTGAGCGGTCTGGCCCACGTTGGCAAGGATGTGGCGATGCAGCAGCATGGCGCCCTTCGACACCCCGGTGGTGCCGCCGGTGTATTGCAGGAAAGCGAGGTCGTCGGCGGCCAGGGCCGGTTCGGCCAACGTGAGCGCACGGCCACGCGCGAGTGCCGCCCGAAAATTCACCGCGCCGCCGATCGACCACGGCGGCACCATCTTCTTCACCGACCGCAGCACGAAATCGATCAGCCATCCTTTCGGCAGGCCGAGCATCTCGCCGATGGAGGTCACCACGACATGCCGCACCGCGGTCCGGCCGATCACCTCGGCAACCACGTGCGCCGCCCCCTCGAACGCGACGATCGCCACGGCACCCGAGTCGATGAGCTGGTGCTCCAGTTCACGCGCGGTATAGAGCGGGTTGACCGACACCACCACGAGCCCGGCGCGCAGGATGCCGAACAGCACCACCGGATACTGGAGGATGTTCGGCATCATCACCGCCACCCGCTCGCCGCGCGCGAGCCCGCACCCGGACCGGAGGAACGCGGCGAAGTCGCGCGACAGCCGATCGACCTCGCCATAGGTGAGAGACACGCCGAAATTCTCGAATGCCACCTTGTTGCGGTAGCGCGTGACGCTGGTGGCGAACATCTCGGGAATGGTGGCGAACGGTGCACCGCCGAAATCGCGGGCGACTCCCGGCGGGTAGCGATCCAGCCACGGCATGGCGGCGGCGACAGTCATCGGGTCTCCGGGGACTTGGAAAACAAGGGGGGGCGGTTGCCACGATCAGCCAATTGCCCATTCGCTATTCTTGCCCGTTGTCCCGCCGGCCGCAATGCGTGACTATGCGCGTTGCGCATGTTCCAATAGTAGCCGCCCGTTCTTGACACCGGAGGAATACCACCCTTGGCACAACCCAACTACCAGTACGAGAAACGCCAGCGCGATCTGGCCAAGAAAAAAAAGCAGGAAGAAAAGCGCCTCAAGAAGGTGAGTGAGCGCAAGGTCGAGCCGGGCGAGCAAGCGCCGTCGGCCGAACCCGCCGAAGGCGGGACCGGCCCCGCTTGATCAGTCGGTTGCGATATCACGGCGCCGCCGGCAGGCGGCCGCCCGGCCGCCTGTCGCAACCGGGCAGATGGCCCGCAGACCACCGTCACCTGACAGTCAGGTCTGGTTCTGCTCCAGCTTGGCCTGGGCTCTTTCGAGAGCCTCGTATACATCCCAGAGATTCGGATTGAGTTCGATCGCCCGCCTGAAATAGTCGACGGCGGCCTTCGGGTCGTCGCGATTGAGGCGGCAGTGCCCCATTCCTTCGAGCGCCCCGAAATGATTGGGGTTCAACTCGAGCGCCTTCTGGAAATCGCGAAACGCGCTGTCCCAGTCGTCGAGCAGCACGAACACTTCGCCTCGCCGGTGCCAGCCCTCGGCAAAATCCGGCCGCTGTTCGACCACTTCGGTGAGCTTGGCCATGGCCTGCGCGTACTCCTTCTGCTCGACCAGCGACAGCCCGACCTGGAAGCTGTGATCGACCGAGGTGTCGTTGGCGCGCATCCAGATACCCCAGATCGATTGCTCGGCCACGCCACGGATGATGTCTTCCTCGTCGCGCAGCGCGGCGAGCAACAGCGGGATATCGTCCATGGTGCCGACATCGGCCAGGCGGCCGTAGCCCTGTCGGCGTTTCTCGAGTTGTGGGCTGTCGGTTTGCGTGAGCGCCTCGGTGCGATTCATGAGGCCCCAGGCTCGCGCATCGTGCGCGGGGAACAGCAGCGCCAGCCCGAGTCCGGCCAGCAACCCGATACACCACGGCCGCAGCCGCCCGAAATTGATCATTTTCTGGCTCCTTGCCTGCCATGCTCCCCCGCCAGCGAGGTCGAGTGTGGACCGGGCTCAACGACGACACAAGGGGCAACGAAAGGGGCAACGACACGAGCCGCAATGCGGTCGGCGGCCGGATACACCGCCACCCGGCCAGCCGCGCCCGCCAGGGCTTCCCGCATCGGCGGATCCGCCTGCCGCATGAAGCGGCGCTCCATCCGATCGAGCTTGGCGGCGATCTCCGCGCCGACCACCATCTGCGGGTTGGACGGCTCGAATCCCTGTTCGCGCTCCCACCGCGCGATGGCGCCGCGCGCCGTCTCGAACGCCTTGGTGAACGAATAGGTTTGCCGCAGCGCCTCGTCGAAGTAGGCCTTGCCGAACCAGGTGAGATCCGAATCGGCGCCACAGCCGAACGACTGGTGATCGGCGTCCGCTGCCGTGATGATCAGCGTGCGCGAATCTTTCAGCGGTTCGATGAAGCCGCCCGCGTAGCACGCCGAGATCGCGATCACCCGCCAGCGGATGCCGGCCTCGTCGAGCATGGCCTTGAGCACCGCGGGCGTGAGATCGTCGAGTTGCAGCGGCCGGAATTCGAGGGCGAGATGGTGCGAGGCCGACCCGTGGGTGCTGATATAGAGAAACAGCACGTCCTCGTCGCGATCCATCACGCCGGCAACCGCCTCGAGGGTGCGGCTGAGGCTGGTGACCGACGCCACGGGCAGGGCCAGCACGGTGCGCGGGTTGTTGACCAGAGAGACCGTCCGGCCGCCGGTATCGAACCGGGTACGCATGAGTTCGGTGGCAAGCCCCACTTCGTTCATGAACACGTCTTCGGCGGCATAGCCGGCAGCGCCGACAAAATAGAGGTCTTCGACACCCGGACGCCCGCGCTCGAGCGCTTCGAGCGCCTCGTCGAGCACTTCGCCCTGGCGGTAGAACGCCTGCTCGCGGCCCAGTGCGCCGGCACCGGCACCAGGCGGACTCCCGGCCGCCGGCTCCTGCCAGAGCGGCACATACGGAATCCACCAGAACGGGAGCGCGACGATCGCGGCAGCCCAGCCGGCGCCCGCGATACGCGGCAGCCATCGGGTGCGCGTGAGGCGCGCCGCCGTGAGCCCGAGCGCCAATGCCCACCAGGCGAACACCACCGCATCGACGAGCGAGTTGTCGACTGCCAGCAGCAACCAGTCCGGCAGTTCGCCGACGCCCAGCAACGCCCAGGCGACGTCGAACCACAGCGTGACCGCCGACAGCGCAACGGCAATCGCGGGCAGCAGCGATGGCTGGCGCGCAAGTCTGGCGACGACCAGGCCGGCAAACAACGCCAGCGGCACCGGCAGCAGCGCGCGGGGCACCGCACCCGGATCGAGACTACCGACAGTGCCGATCTCCGCGAGGTTGGCACCGATACCGACCAGCAGGTCGAGCAGCGCGATCAGCAGCAACTGGGCCGGAAACGGACGCCAGCGGGCCGACACCGGCGGCAGCAGCACGGCAGCGCACAGGCCACACCACAGGTTGACGCCGAGGTCGCGCAGGACCCCGCGCGAAACCGGCGGGCCGAACTGTCGGGCGGAGGAGGTATTCACGGTGGATGGCGGCCACACGCCTGCGTGGCGAGGAGACCGGCGAACCGGAGTCGTGGCAGTGTGAGGCGCAGCTAACTACAATAGTCGGATAACTCGATTCTAACCGTCACCCGCCCCATCCGGACCATCACCATGCGCTTGTGCTTCGCGCCGCTCCTCGCGGCAACGTCATTGCTGTTCACTGTGTTCGCCACCGCGGCCGACTACCCACTGGGCACCATGACCTGCGACGATATCGGCACCTTCGCCTCGACGGTGATGGCGGCGAAGAAGCAGGGCCTGAGCCTGGAAGACGCGCTGGCCGCCCTCGAAACCCGTACCTACGGCGATCCGGTCGAAAAGAAGAACCTCACCGACGTGGTGAACATCCTGTACGGCAATCTCGGCCGCAATCTCGGCGTCAAGGTCGCCGGCGCGGTCATGAGGCAGGATTGCGAGTCGGGCCGCGCGAAGCCATGATGCCGCCGTCCCGCACGCCTCGGACGCCCGCGCATGGCTGATCGCACGCTGCCTCCGCCCGCCGCGCCCGGCATGGCCATCGCCGACGTCGACACGCCGGCCCTGCTACTCGATCTCGATGCGTTCGAACACAACCTCGACACGCTCGATCGCTCGCTCGCCGGTCGGCCGATCCGCATCCGGCCGCACGCCAAGAGCCACAAGTGCCCGGACATCGCCCACATCCAGTTGCAGCGCGGCGCCGTGGGCGTGTGCTGCCAGAAAGTGTCGGAGGCCGAAGCGCTGGCCGACGCCGGGATCGGCGACATCATGATCAGCAACGAAGTGATCGGCGCTACCAAGCTCGCGCGCCTGGCCGCGCTGGCGATGTGCGCCCGCGTCAGCGTGCTGGCCGACGCGGCCGAAGGCATCGATGCCCTGCAACGGGCCGCCGCCACGGTCGGCGCCCACATCGACGTGCTGGTCGAGATCGACGTCGGCGCCGGACGCTGCGGGGCGCAACCCGGCGCCGCCGCCGCCGCGCTCGCGCAGCGCATCGCCGGCCAGCCGAACCTGCACTTTCGCGGCATCCACGCCTATCACGGCGGGGCCCAGCATCTGCGCACCCCGGCCGAACGCGAGCAGGCCGTCGCCGCCGCGACCGCGCTGGTGACCACCACGCTCGACGCGCTCGCCCATATTGGTCTCGCGGCCGAGATCGTCACCGGCGCCGGCACCGGCACCTATCTGCTCGAAGCGAGCGGCAGCGTGTACAACGAGATCCAGCCCGGCTCCTACGTGTTCATGGACGCCGACTACGGTCGCAATCTCGACGCCGACGGCGCGCCGCTGCGCACGTTCCGCCACAGCCTGTTCGTGCTCACGACCGTGATGAGCCGCCCCACCGCGTCGCGCGCCGTGGTCGACGCCGGTCTCAAGGCGCACTCGATCGACTCGGGCCTGCCGCTGGTCGCCGACCTGCCCGGTGCCCGTTACTCCAGGGCCTCCGACGAGCACGGCGTGATCGAACTCGATGCCGGGCAGGCATTGCCGCTGGGCGCCAAGATCCGGCTGATCCCCGGCCACTGCGACCCGACCGTCAACCTGCACGACTGGCTCGTGTGCATGCGCAACGGCATCGTCGAAGCCGTGTGGCCGATCGCCGGTCGCGGCGCCTTCTACTGATCGCCGACCACGGGATTCATCCATGGCAGCCCCGCGCTATCTCGGCTTCGACACGCTCGCCCTGCACGCCGGCCAGCAACCCGATCCGCTAACCGGCGCGCGCGCCACGCCGATCTATAACACCACCTCGTATGTGTTCCGCGACACCGACCATGCCGCGTCGCTGTTCAACATGGAGCGCGCCGGGCATGTGTATTCGCGCATCTCCAACCCCACCTGCGCGGTACTCGAAGAACGCATCGCGGCGCTCGAAGGCGGCATCGGCGCGATTGCCACCGCCAGCGGCCAGGCGGCGCTGCACCTGGCGGTCGCGACCATCGCCGGCGCCGGCTCCCACATCGTCGCCAGCAGCTCGCTGTATGGCGGCTCGCACAACCTGCTCCACTACACGCTGCGGCGCTTCGGCATCGACACCACGTTCGTCGACGCGCGCGACCTGGGTGCGTGGCAGCGCGCGATCCGGCCGAACACCAAGGTGCTGTTCGGCGAGACGCTGGGCAATCCCGGCCTGGTGGTGCTGAACATCCCGGCCATCGCCGAGATCGCACACAAGGCCAGGCTGCCGCTGCTGGTCGACTCGACCTTCACCACGCCCTGGCTGATGAAACCGCTCGATCTGGGCGCGCACCTGATCCAGCACTCGGCCACCAAGTTCATCGGCGGGCACGGCGTAGCGATTGGCGGCCTGCTGGTGGATGGCGGCGTCTTCGACTGGGAAGCGTCGGGGCGTTTTCCGGAGCTGACCGAGCCCTACGACGGCTTTCATGGCATGGACTTCCAGGAAGAGTCCACCATCGGCGCGTTTTCGCTGCGCGCCCGTCGCGAGGGGCTGCGCGACTTCGGCGCCTGCATGGCGCCGACCACCGCGTTCCAGTTGCTGCAAGGCCTCGAGACCCTGCCTCTTCGAATGGAGCGCCACGTGGCCAACACGCGCAAGGTGATCGAGTTTCTGATCAGCAATGCGGCGACCGAATCGGTGAGCTATCCCGAACTGTCTTCGCATCCCGACCACGACCTCGCGCAGCGGCTGCTACCGCGCGGCGCCGGCGCGGTGTTCACGTTCGCCGTCAAGGGCGGCCGGCCGGCGGGGCGCAAATTCATCGAGAGCCTCAAGGTGTTTTCGCATCTCGCCAACGTCGGCGACGCCAAGTCGCTGGTGATCCATCCGGCCAGCACCACGCACTTCCGCATGGACGACGCGGCGCTCGCCGCCGGCGGCATCGGACCCGGCACCATCCGGTTGTCGATCGGGCTCGAAGACCCACAGGATCTCATCGACGACCTGTCCGGCGCGCTGCGCCTGTCGCAGAAGAGCTGAGAGGCCGCCATGCAACTCGCCATCCGCGACACCCATGCCTACGCCTACACCGGTGGCAAGGCCTTCGACCCCGCCCTGCCCACGCTGGTGTTCATCCACGGCGCCGAACACGATCACTGCGTGTGGGTGCTGCAAACGCGCTACCTCGCGCATCACGGCTTCGGCGTACTCGCGGTCGACCTGCCAGGGCACGGCCGGTCCGACGGCGCGCCCCTCGACAGTGTCGAAAAGATCGCCGACTGGATCGTCGCCGTGCTCGATGCGGCCGGCGTATCGAAGGCAACGCTCATCGGCCACAGCATGGGCTCGCTGGTGGCCATCGAATGTGCTGCCCGCCATCCTGATCGCATCGCGAAGATCGCGTTGATCGGCGCGGCATTCCCGATGAAGGTATCGGACGAACTGCTGACCGCCACCCGCGACGACGAGCCGCTCGCGCAGGACATGGTCAACATCTGGTCGCATGCCGCCTATGCTCAATATCCCGGCAATCCCGGTCCGGGCTTCTGGGCCATGGGCGGGAACCTGCGCCTGATGCAGCGGCAGAAACCCGGTGTGATGCACACCGACTTCGCCGCCTGCAACGCCTACGCGAATGGCATCGACGCCGCCAAGCAGGTGCGCTGCCCCGCCCTGCTCATCATGGGCAAGCGCGACCTGATGACACCACCGCGCGCGGCGAAGGAGATCATGGGGGCGCTCGCCGACAAGCGCAGCGTCGAGATCGCGGGCTCGGGCCATGCGTTGATGGCCGAGAAACCCGACGAGGTGCTGGAGGCGCTCAGGGCATTCCTGTGAAGAACAGCCAGCCGCATGTTTGAACAGACGTTCAAGAACATCGACGACATCCTGCACAAGGATCGTGACCTGCAGGCTACACCAGGTCGACCCCTACGACTATCTGGTCGATGTGCTGCAGCGAGTCGGTGACTATCTCGCCTCCAGAGTTGCCGAACTCACCCCGCGGCACTGGAAGCAGCACTTCGCCGACCAGCCGCTGCGCTCCGCGCTGCATACCCGGGCAGTCGCGTAAACAACGCCGGGTAGTTACCCAATCCACCCAAGTTAAGCCTAAACGACCCTCATCAACAATGTTTCTGAGTCATGTATTTGTGGGGTTTCGGTCCTCGCTTGCGTGGCTTTGACAGATTCTCTCGGTGAAGATAGGTCTGCTTGGCGATCAGCCGCAGCACATTGCGCAGCAGCCTGGCGACCTTCCTGCCCAGTAGCAGCGCCGGCAGTAGAGGCTCGAGGGCGGTATGC
>JANMWG010000046.1:0-8089 GCA_031393885.1 Betaproteobacteria bacterium
GTTGCCGAAAACACCAGTTCGCCGACACTGACCGCGCCCGCGCCGAGATCGTTGAACAGCGCCAGGTCGAGCTTGACCGTGTCGACTCCGGTCGCGAAATCGGCAATGGTCTCGATACCGAGCGCGGCGAAACTGCCGGCCGTGAACACGAAGATGTCGTCACCGCCCCCACCGGTCAGCGTGTCGTTACCGGCGTTGCCGACCAGGGTGTCGTCGCTGCCAGCGCCGCGCAACTGATCGTTGCCATCGCCGCCCACCAGCGTGGTGCCGCCGGTCAGCTCACCGGCGCCGAGCGGATCGCGCGCGAACACATTGAGGGTGCCGGTGAACGACGAGCCGTTGATCAGCCCGACGTTCATCCCGTCCAGAGTGACCTCCGAACTGCCGTTGCCGCCGCTCACGTTGATCACCGTGCCGCCGGAGGCGGAGTCGCGCACCAGCGAACCATCGAAGTTGCCGGTGGCCCCGGCCGCGATGGTGAGGTTGATGGTCTCGACGTTGCTGATCATCGGCGCACCGTCGATCGGCAGCATGGTGGAGATGTCGGCATTGAGCACGTCGTTGTCGCCGACGGCGGTGCCGCCGTCGATCGACACTCTCTCGTTGAGATTGTTGCCGAAGTTCAGCGTGTCGTTGCCGCCACCGAAGCGCAACTGGAACACCCCCTGGGTGATGCCATAGCCGCCGGCGCCGGGATCGTCCTTGTTGGCGGTGTCGTTGAAGATCACGCCGCCCCCGGTGGTGGTTTCGGTGGTGAGCTGGAGATCGCCGGCGAAGTCGTTGGCATCGATCGCGAGCAGGTCGCCGGTCTGAAGGTTCAGGCTCGAGTTGCCGGTGCCGTGCAGGACAACCGTGAGGTCGGTGTAATCGGCATCGAGCCGCACCAGGCTCGTGACAATCGAATCGGCCGCTGTCAGGTTGAGGGTTTCCAGGCTCGTGCCCACGCCACTGTCCAGCGCGAGCGTGAAGCTGGAATCCTTGACGCCGGTACTGCCGTCGCCCGCGGTGCCGAGGTTCAGCACATTGGCCCCACCGGTCGGATCGGCAAGCAGCAGCGTGAGCGATTCGCCGATGAAGCCGTTGGTGTTGAAGGTGGCACCCTCGGCGAGCCCGAGCAATGCAAGGGAGTTATCGCCCGAGATCGTGACCGAACCCGGGGTGGTGCCCGCCAGACTGGCGATGTTCTCCGCGCTGCCGGTGCTGCGCAATTGCAGATCGGTGACGGCGTCGTTGAAGGTCACGACTTCGACGCTGGTCGGATCGAGCAGGTCGATGAAACCGGCGTTGCTCAGGGTGAGGTGCAGTATCGCAAGGGTCGCCGCGCCAGCATAGTCGAGGGTGACATCGCGCGAGGTATCGGCAATGGTGACATTGTTGAAGTCGACAGCGAGGTTGTTGGCGACGACACCGCCGCTGCCGTCGCCGCCGGTGAAGGTCAGGGTGGTACCGCCGGTGGTGGACTCGGTACTGCCGGCGAAGCTCAGCGTCGACGCCGCCGTTGCGATGCGGATGGCGATGGCTTCGACGTTGTCGATGTTCAGCACCGACGTGCCGCTTGCCGTCGTGGTTTCGAACCGGTCGGCTGTGCCCGCGCCACCGTCGACGTTCGCGTTTCTCGCGGACGCCAGGATGATGGTGTCGTTGCCCAGCCCGCCCTGATAGGTCGTGCCGGATGCGCCTGATTCCTCGCGGATTACGTTGTCCTTGTCGTTACCGACGATGGTCCCGCTTGCGGACGAGCGGATCGTGAGATTCTCGATCTCGGGGCGGGTATTGAGGCTGTAGCCGCCGTTGCCGCCGTAGTAGATGATTTCATCGATGCCGCCCCCGGCAAGCTCGGTCACGACGTCGGTATCGATATCGACGATGAAGGTATCGTTGCCGGCGCCGCCGACCATGGTGTCGACGTCGTTGTTGGAGGTGGTATTGGCATCGCCGCTGAGCAGATCGTTGCCCGCGCCGCCCTCGAGCCGGTTGCCAAGGGCATTGCCGGTGAGCACGTTGTCGAGGGCATTGCCGGTCAGATTGATTGCGCCCGCACCAGCGGCGATCGTGCCGATCTCGATGTTGGCGCCGAGCACATAGGTACCGCTGGCGATCAGCAGCCGGACTTCGTCGGTGCCTTCGCCGGCCTTTTCGCCGACCTTGTCGAGCAGGGAATCGACGAGGTAGACGTCGTTGCCCTTTCCGCCCGCCAGGCTGTCGTTGCCGATGCCGCCGTCGAGTGTGTCGTTGCCGTCTCCCCCAACCACGGTATCGGCGCCATCGCCGCCGGTCAGGGCGTTGTTGCCGGCATTGCCGGTGATCGTGTTGGCGAGCGTGTTGCCAGTGCCGTTCAGGTTGCCGCTGCCGAGCAGCAGGAGGTTTTCGATATTGGCGCGGTTCGCGCCGGTACTCAGGTCGAAACTGACCGCGCTGCGCACCAGATCGACCCCGCCAGCGGCGCCGACACCGGTGTCGATGACATCATCGTCGGCATTGTCGACGACGAACGTGTCGTTGCCCGCGCCGCCGGTCATCGTGTCGGCACCGGCACCGCCGTCGAGCACGTCGTTGCCGGCGCCGCCATCCAGATTGTTGGCGCGGCTGTTGCCGATGATGAAATTGCCCAGGGCGTTGCCGACCACGTTGCGCGCGCCGTCGAGCAGTTCGACGTTCTCGACGTTGGCCGACAGGACCGACAAATCGACATCGACCGAACTGCGGATGACATCCGTGCCGCCATTGGCCGCCTCGGTCACGGTATCGAGCAGGTTGTCGAGGATGTAGGTGTCGTTGCCGGCACCGCCATCGAGCGTGTCGTCGTTGCGCCCGCCATCGAGATAGTCGTTGCCGAGTCCGCCCGACAGACTGTCGCTCCCGGCGTTGCCGAACAACACGTCGTTGCCGGCCAGCCCCTTGATCTCATTGTTGCCGCTGGTGCCACGGAGCAGGTTGTCGAGCCCGTTGCCGGTGCCGTTCACGGCACCGCCTTCGGCCAGCAGGAACAGATCTTCCACGTTGGCACCGAGCGTGTAGCTGGTACCGCTGTAGACCAGATCGCGGCCGGCGTTGACCGCTTCCTCGATCACGGCCGCGCCGCTGCGGTTCATGTAGACATCGTCGCCCTTGCCGCCGATCAGACGGTCGGCCGCCCCGCCGCCATCGATATAGTTGTCGCCGTCGTCGCCGGTGATGATGTTGACGAGCCGGTTGCCGATCACCGACAGATTGGTGCCGGGCGCTCCCCGCAAAGTGACGTTCTCGACGTTGTCGGTGAGAACGATGCTGGCGCTGGTGAAGACGGTATCGATGCCGCTGCCGGCACCGGACAACTCCACCGCGATATCGCTGCTGCTGTCGAAGAAATACGTGTCGTTGCCATCGCCGCCCACCAACTGGTCGGCGCCGGTACCACCGTCGAGCACGTCGTTGCCGGCGCCGCCTTCGAGACGGTTCGCGAGCGAATTGCCGATGATGCTGTTGGCCAACGCGTTGCCCTTGCCGACGCGGGCGCCGGGCGTATCGATGAGCACCAGGTTCTCGACGTTGTCGCCGAGAATCCAGTTGACCTGCGAGAAGACGGTGTCGGTCCCGGCGCCGACCCCTTCGACGACCACGTCCAACGCAGTATCGACGTGATAACTGTCGTTGCCGATGCCGCCGATCATGGTGTCGTTGCCGGCACCGCCGTCGAGCACGTCGTTGCCCGCAAGACCTTCGAGCCGGTCGTTGCCGGCACCGCTCTGGATGTGGTTGCCGCTGGCGTTGCCGACACCGGCCACGCCGGCATTGCCGACGAACCACAGCGACTCCACGTTCACGGGCAGCACATAAGTGGCGCTGGTACTGGCGTCGAACACGACCAGGTCATTGCCGCCGTTGGCCGCCTCGGTCACCGTGTCCGGCACGGCATCGATCAGGTTGTCGAGCGAATAGGTGTCGTCGCCGGCGCCCCCGCTCAGCGTGTCGATGCCGTCACCGCCGGCCAGACGATCATTGCCCGCCCCGCCGTCCAGGCGGTCGTTGCCCAGACCGCCCTGGAGCGTGTCGTTGCCGTCACCGCCGAGCAGCGTATCGTCGCCGGCGCCGCCAACCAGGCTGTCGTCGCCGCCGAGTCCGGACAGCGCCTCGTTGCCGCCCGCCCCGTTGATGGTGTTGCCGAGCGCGTTGCCGGTGCCGCTGACGCCTGGCGCGAGGAGCAGGAGATTCTCGATGTTGGCGCCGAGCGTGAAGCTGACCGACGACCGGACGAGATCCTGGCCAGCCGCGACGGCCTCGTTCACGCGATCCGCGACGTTGTCGACGATGTAGGTGTCGTTGCCGCTGCCACCTGTCATGGTGTCGGCGCCCGCCCCGCCGTCGATCAGGCCGCGGGTCAGCGCATCGCCGGTGAGATTGTTGTTGAGCGCATTGCCGATGAGAGTTCGGCCCGCACTGGAGGAGCCGGCCGTCCGGATCGCGTTTTCGACATTGGCGCCGAGCGTGTAGTTGGCGTCGAACTCGAGCCTGACCGTATCGGTGCCCGCCCCGGCGGTCTCGATGACCTGCTGATCCGGCGCGTTCAGCACATAGCTATCGTTGCCGGCACCGCCGAACAACTGGGCCGCAAGCGACCATTGGCTGAGATCGAAAACGTCGTCGGTGTCGGTGCCGATGGCGTATGCGCTGCGGACGAATATGCTGGCCATGCTGGGCTCTCCTCGAGCAAGATCGTGCGTTGTCCCGGCAGCAGACAACGCCACCCTGGTGCCCACCGATTACAGCACGGGTGGAGCGCGGAAACGTCGGGGGTGGACGCAGTGGCCGAGGCCATCAGCGAACGCTGTGGCGATGGTAGCCTGAAAATCTATGGGACTGTTAGCTTCCGGGGCTTGCGAGCTGCCCGGAAGCCGTGCCGTTCGAGCCGTTGCAGCTCAGTGTCCGGCCAGGGCAGCGCCCACCGGGTTTCCCGAGGACGCTGCGCCCCCTTGGGGGAAGGCGGAGCGCAGCGCAGCCTGGGGGTGGGCAACAAACACCTGCTACTCAGGGCTCGCGCATCGCCTTGCGGATGTAGCCCGTGACCGGGTCCAGCAGGTAGAGCAGCGGCGTACGCGAGGCGGTACGCACATAGACCTCGGCCGGCATGCCGGCCTGCAGGTGAAGATTGCCGGCCGCCGCGAGCGACGCCGGATCGATCCGGATGTAGGCCGCGTAGTAGGGAGCGCCGGTCTGCCGTTCGGTCAGGCGATCGGCCGAGACATAGCTCACCTTGCCGGCAACCACCGGCACCAGACGCTGCTTGAACGAGGTGAGGCGAACATCCGCACTGGCGCCCTGGCTCACGTTGTTGATGTCTTCGGGGCGGATGCGAGCTTCGACGATCAGATCGGGATTGGCCGGCACGATGTCCATCATCGGTTCACGCGGGCCGACGGTGAACCCGACCGTGGTCACCTTCAGATCGACGACCGACCCCGCGACCGGAGCAGTGACGGTCTGCCGGTCGGATGCATCCTGCGACGCGCGCATGCGCTCCTCCAGATCGAACACCTTGGCGGTGTTGTCCTTCAGTTCGTCCGCAGCCTGCTGCATGTAGGTGTTGCGCAATCCGAGGATGCGCAGTTCCAGCTCGGAGATCTTCTGGCGCGCCTTCGCGAGTTCGGCCATGTTCTGGCCGCGGCGTGATTCATAGTCGGCGACGTTGCGCTTCAGGCCGAGCACATGCGCCCGGCTGATGAAGCCCTGCGCGATCAACTGCTCGTTGGCGTCGAGTTCTTCCTGTTGCAGGCGAATCGAGGTGTCGTCGGCCTTGATCTCGCTTTCCAGCGCCGCGATCTCACCACGCGTTTCGCCGGCCTGCGAACGAAGCAACTGCACCTGGCTGTCGAGTACCGAGCGGCGTACCCGGAACAACGCGGACTCGCGCTGCATCAGCTCGGCGACCCGGGCCTCCTTCGATCTCTTGGCTAACGAATCGGAGAACCGGACTGCCGTGGTGAGGTCGCGCTCGGCCTGCAACCGGCCTTGCCGTGCGAGTTCGCCGTCGAGCTGGGTACGGTTGGATTCGAACCCGGCGCTGACGCGCACGTCGCCCAGGATCAGCAGCGGCTCGCCCGCTTTCACCACCTGGCCCTCGCGCACCAGGATTTCGCTGACGATTCCACCTTCCTGATGCTGCACGGTCTTGCGATAGGTATCGACACGCAGATAACCGGGTGCGATCACGGCGCCGGACAACGGCGCGAACGCGAGCCAGCCGCCGATCACGAACACCAGCACGCCGATGACCGCGAGCCCGGCGCGAACGATGCGCCGCGCGTCGTCGGCGTGTTCGACATCGACGTCGGGCAGGAAGAAGTGCTTCAGACCGGGAAGCATCAGCGTCCGCCCGGCCGAGCGAAGGGGCGGCGCCCACAGGGTCCCCCGAGGACGCCGCGCCCCCTGGAGGGGGAAGGCGCAGCGCAGCGCAGCCTGGGGGTGGACGTCACCTCCCCACAGGCCCCCCCGAGGACGCCGCGCCCCCTGGGGGAAGGCGCAACGCAGCGCAGCCTGGGGGTGGGCGTCATATCAGCCTTCGGCCCGAGGCGCTGCTTGGCCGCCGACGAGCGTGGGGGTGTTGGCAGGCGTGGCGCCGCGCGTGACCTTGGCAATGACCTCGGCGCGCGGCCCGAACATCTCGACCTGGCCCTCGCGCATGACCAGCACCTTGTCGATGTTCGCAAGCAGCGACGGCCGATGGGTGATCACGATCACGGTGACGCCGTCAACGCGGATGTCGCGGATGGTGCGCATCAGCGCTTCTTCGCCTTCGCCATCGAGATTGGCATTGGGCTCGTCGAGCACCAGCAGGCGCGGATTGCCGTAGAGCGCCCGCGCCAGCGCCAGCCGCTGCCGCTGACCGCCGGATAGCGTGTTGCCGGCATCGCCGACATCGGTGTCGTAACCTTTGGCGAGCCGCAGGATCATCTCGTGCGCGTTGGCCCGGTGCGCCGCCGCGATCACGGCGTCGGAATCGACCGCGCCCATGCGGGCAATGTTTTCGGAAACCGTGCCGGAGAAAAGTTCGACGTCCTGCGGGAGATAACCCATGTGGGGCCCGAGGTGCTCGCGCGGCCAGGTGGCGACGTCGGCGCCATCCAGGCGCACCACGCCACTCACCGGCTTCCAGATGCCGACGATCAGGCGCGCCAGGGTGGATTTGCCCGAGGCACTGGGGCCGATGATGCCGAGCGACTCGCCCGCGGCGATCTGAAACGAGACCCCGCGAAGAATCGGGCGCTCCTGGCCGCGGATCGCGAAAACCACCTTGTCGACGACCAGATCGCCCGCCGGCGTCGGCAGCTCGGTGGCCGGGCTTTCGTTGGGGTTCTCCGCCAGCAGCCGATCGAGCCGGTTGTAGGCGCTGCGCGCATCGACCAGGCTTTTCCAGCCGGCGATCGCGGTTTCCACCGGCGCCAATGCCCGGCCGAGCAGGATCGTGGACGCCATCATCACGCCAGCGGTCACATGCAGGTCTATCACGAGGTAAGCGCCGGTGCCGAGCATGGCCACCTGCACGAACTGGCGCATGAACTTGGTGATGCCGCTGACCATGCCCGCGAGCTGGCTGGTGGAGATCTGCAATCCGAGCACGCTGCGATTCAGACCTTCCCACTTGCGGGTGACATTGCCGACCATGCCGAGTGCGTTGACCACCTCGGCATTGCGCACGGTCTGGTCGATGAAACGACCGGCCTTGCGTCCTTCGGACTGCAGGCTTTCGAGGCTCTTGCGGGTCAGCTTCTCGTTGAGATAGCCCAGGCCCAGCAGCAGCAGCGCGCCGATCAGGGCAACGATACCGAGAACGGGGTGAAACAAGGCGATGACCACCAGGTAGACCGGCAGCCACGGCGCGTCGAACAGCGAGAAGATGCCGGTGCCCGTCAGGAAAGTGCGCAGCGTGTTCACGTCGCGCAGGCCGAGGCTGTAGTCCGACGCCCCCGGCCGACGGGCATTCGAGAGCAACCCAGACAGCACCTGCGGCCCGAGCTTGCGATCCAGCGCCACCCCGGCGCTGGTCAGCAGCCGCGCACGCAGCAGGTCGAGCACCATCATGATCAGCAGGCAGACAAGAGAGCCGATCGTGAGC
>JANMWG010000047.1:0-3015 GCA_031393885.1 Betaproteobacteria bacterium
CGCGGTTGATCCGTTGGCGGTCTGGCAGATCGTGGTTATCGCGGGCCGCCAGCGTGACCAACGCTTGCAAGTTGTCGCACAGCACCTTGGCGGCGACATCTTGCACGACGGCTTGTTGCGACAAGCCCGAGACGTGCTCCAAATTGAGGCGATGCTCAAGCCGCTTGAATGCCTCTTCGATGCGCCAGCGCTGGTGGTACAGGTCGCCGAACGAACAAGCCGGGAAACGCGCCACATCAAGCAGGTTGGTCATCAATACGCGCACCTGGCCATTGGGCGCAATGTGGCGCACCAGGCGCACGGTTTGAGGCTCGCCCGGGCATTCAAAGCCGGGCACATCGCGCCGCTGTGCAGCGGGCAGCGTGACGATCTGCCCGGCAAGACCGCTGCGCAGGAAGTCGCGCACACAAGTAAAGCCCGAATTGCCGGACTTATCGGCCCGCATGCAAAACGGGATGGCGCGTTGGTTCAAGACAGCCACCAGCCAGCGGCTGGGATAGCCTCTATCGGGCAGCAACAAACCCGCTGCTGGAGAGCCGGTCAAGATGCCCGAACAGCATCTGCCGCTCGTTTTCGTGGACGCTGTGCAGCGAGGCGGCGAGCATCAACTCGCAGCCTGGGAGAAACAGCCCAAAGGCGATTTGGCCGGGCAGTGCGGCGCGCTTGGCGTGGCTTGCGCGCAAACCGAAACGCACCGTGGAGGCATCGGCCCGCTGACCCCGAACGCCGAGGACGAAGACAACATCGACGTCCGCCACGTAGCGATACAGCGCCACATAGCCCCGCGAAGCGTGCCCGATGATCAATTCACGCTTGCCGTCGCTGGCGGGTCGGCCGATCAGCGGGCTGGTCGCCAGGATCTGTACGGCCTGCAGGATCTCCGCGATTCGTTCCTGTGCGGAACCGATCTCGAACTGTGTCAGGTAGTCGAAGACGCGATCGAAGTCGTCGAAGACCTCAGGGGCCAGCTCGATTCGAGCCATGCAGCCGGTCAGCTCTTGGGTTTGCGCGCCACGGGCTTGCGCGGGCTCTCTCCACGAGCGCGAGCCTCCAGGTAGGCTCTCGCTTCATCCCAAGATACTGTCTTGCCGGTTGCCAGGATGTTTGCCCAGCGCTTGTCGGCGAGTCGGTGAAACTCGTCATCGAGTTCGGCCTGCTCGACCGTCCGTGCGATGGCGTCGAGAATATACGCATGAGCGGTCTTGCCAGCGCGCTCCGCCGCTGCCGCGACGCGCGCCTTCAGTTGGTCTTCGATTCGAATCGTGGTGGTAGACATTCATCGTCCTCCTGGCGAATCGAAAAAGTAGCACTAATGTGCTATGTTCACAACCGCTACCGTCTTCGTTGCCGATTCAGGAGTCCAGATGCCGAACGATACTGCGAAGTTGTTTTTCGACGGCGGAAGTCAGGCGGTGCGCTTGCCGGCAGAGTTCAGGTTCGATGGCGTGGACGAAGTATTCGTCCGCCGCGATACTGTCACCGGTGACGTGATCCTGTCTGCGACCGACCGCATGGTGGGCTGGGATGATGTCTTTTCTCTTCGTGACCACACCGAAGTACCTGCGGAGTTCATGGATGATCAGCCCGCTGAACGCGCTGTTGAGCCTGAGGAGAGCACTCGGCGGCTGATGCTGTGCCCGGGGGCAGTGTCGTCGTGCAAGACCTCTGACCCCAACCGATGCCTCCGGTCGATCAGGTAGAGTCAACCGATGCCATGCCCAAGAGCGGCGGTGTTGCAGCGCAAGACCTGACCCCACACACTCACCACACTATGAATAAAATTTTGCTGCCTTGCCTGCTGCTTGCCGCGACGCCCGCCTCCGCGCAAACCGAGAATGGCGCCGGTTCCGACACCATCGATTTCTACCTGCTGGGTGGCGCCCTGCGAGGTCTGAACGAAACCACCTGGACGGCTTCGAGCGGCTTCATCTACCGGCCGACCGAGAACAGATGGGGATTGGGTTTCGCCTATGTGAACGACGGGCACCTGCTCAACAACCATCGCGACGGCCTGGTCGGACAGCTCTGGTATGTGCGGCCGCTCGGCGACGATTTCGAAGTCCAGCTCGGCACCGGCCCGTACGCCAGCATGAACAACACCAACGTCAATGGCATCCGGGTCAATCAGTTCGAGGTCGGCCTTTTCACGTCGGTCGCGTTGAAGTGGCGTTTCGGCGACAACGGCTGGTATTTGCGATCGCAGTTCAACAACACCTGGGTGCCCGGCTCGTTCAACTCGAATGCGCTGCTGTTCGGCGCCGGCCGCGACTTCACCTCCACCGATGATCTCGACAGTCCGTTGCGGCTGCGGGCCAGCGTGAGCGTATGGGGCGGCTCATCGAGGACGACCCAGATCGGCACCCAGCAGAGCGGCGCGGCCTACATGCTGCAAGCGCAGTACCTCATCGAAAGTCCGAATCGCTGGTGGGATCCGGCGGCGTACTCGGTGGGCTTCCTGTCGGAGGGCGACACGGTACTGGCACACCGGACCGGCGTGCCGATCCAGGTGTGGTGGACCACGCCGCCCGCTCCCGTCACCTTCGGTTTCGGCGTCGGGCCGTATCTCGCCTACGATGGCGCCCGCGACAACAACAAGCTCAATCTGCTCGGCATCCTGAGCCTGCGCGCCACCTACAAACTGGGAGGCACGCCCCGGCATACCTTCGAGACCGGGTTCATGTACACCCGGGTGGCCTCGTTCTACAACCGGGATCAGGACATCTTCATGTTGGGGTTGCGGCTGGTGGAGAGAAGATAGGAGCCGAATTCGTCGATCGAGATGACGGCCCATGCCCCTGGCGAGAGTAGCGATGTTGTGGTGCAAGACCTGACCCCACAGGCGCTCGTATGGCTGGTCTGACGATCGAGAACTGGATCCTGGAGCAATGACCGGTGCACTGGTGCGGGCTGACTCAAAAATCCAGTCCATCGGCCTTCGACTCGGCACCGATCCGATACCCCATTGCCCGGTAACCGCGTTGCCGCTTCTCCCACATCCGAAGCAGCGCCGGATGG
>JANMWG010000506.1:0-2013 GCA_031393885.1 Betaproteobacteria bacterium
GCATGCTCGAAGAGCAGGAAGACGTCTTCTACTATGTGACCGTGATGAACGAGAACTACGTTCATCCGCCCATGCCCGCCGGCGTGGAAGAAGGCGTGATCCGCGGCATGTATCGCCTGCGGCCGTCGGCGCTGGCGACAACGCCGGCCGGCAAGCCGGCCGTTCTACGTGCACAGTTGCTCGGGTCCGGCACCATCCTGCGCGAAGTCATCGCCGCCGCCGACTTGCTCGAACAGGATTGGGGCGTCGCTGCCGATGTCTGGAGCGTGACCAGCTTCACCGAGTTGCGGCGCAACGGTCTCGGGGTCGAGCGCCACAATCGCTTCCGGTCCACCGAGCGGCAGCAGACCACGTGGGTCGAGCAATGCCTGGCCGACACGCAAGGCCCGGTCATCGCTGCCAGCGACTACATGCGCATCGTGGCCGACTCGATCCGCACCTGGGTGCCGCGCCGCTACGTCACGCTCGGCACCGACGGCTTCGGCCGCAGCGACACGCGCGCGGCGCTCCGCAGCTTTTTCGAAGTCGATCGTCCTCATGTGGTGATCGCGACCCTCGATGCGCTGGTACGCGACGGTGCCATCGATGCCTCGATCGTGGCAACCGCCATTGCCAAGTACGGTATCGAGCCCGCGCAGGAGAATCCCTGGGACCACTGAACCACTCCAACGATGCGGACGTGAAAAAGGCCGGGGATCTCCCGGCCTTTTTTTCTGAAGCGCCGTTGCGGATCAGTGACGGCGCCGCAGGCTCAAGCCGAGGCCGGCGAGGCCGGCCGCGAGCATCGCCCAGGTCGAGGGCTCGGGCACCGGTTCGCCATAGATGAAGTCGTCGAGCGCGACGCCGTCGGTTCCCGGGGCCTCCCTCCCATTGGCGAGCAAAGCCGCATTGCCGGTGGTGATCACGACCCTGGCAATGACAGCGTTGTCGAATAGTGCCCCGGCGAAGCTCATTGCGCCGCTCGTGGCGTTCACGTCGACCATGACGGTGTGCAGGAGATCACCGTTGACCCCGAAATAATCGAGCTTGGTCAAGCCGGGCTGCTCGACATCGAGGAACACCGCGCCGAACCCGCGAGTGGTGCCTGCAACACCTGGCTCTCCGGGAACGAAGAAATCGACCGTGGTGATGACGCTGCCGACCGGTGAGAAGATCCGCTGCTCGCTGAACGGGATGAAATCGTTGCCGAAACCGAAGCGGGACGCGGTGGTTCCCGGATTGTCGTCCGCACTCACGAGGAAGCCGGTGCCGGGCGTCGAGAATGCCGCCCCGCGGGCGCGTCCTCCCGGTGTTGCCTGATTGAAAAAATTGCCCGAAAAGGGATTCGGATCGGACTGAATGTCCGGCACGCCATCCCAGTTGATCTCTCGCCTTCCAGCGGCGAAATGCGACCCGTTGTTGGGGTTCAGGGTACCGAGCGCACCACGATAGGCGTTGACGGTATCGGTGATGTCGGTCTTGGTGCCGGTGTCGAGAAAATCGAGGATGAGGGCATGGCTGGCAAACGGCATCGCCAATGCGCCGACGACAGCAGCGTGCAAGGCAAAACGGATCGGTGTCATGGAAAGACGCTCCCTGGGCAGTTTTCGGGTTGCATCGCGATGATCCGAAAGGATCATTTTTTCACGCCGGGAAGGATTGCCCCAGGACACGATGCATGCGTGCAATTGAAACACCAGCCTCTGAATCGCGCAACAAAATCTTTAGTTCAAGCAGATTTCAGGTTTCCCCTGCGGCGCGATAGCGACACATATGCAACCAGACTCGCGATCCCGCATGCAGACTCGGAACATACATGTCGATGGACATCGGCGCGAACGCGGTCAGTGCGCCGAGGATGATCAGGAGCCGGGAGGCGGGTGGCGGCAGGCGGCAGGCGACCGACGGTTGGTGCAACGCATCAGAGACGATACCGTAACGACCGGGCACGCAGGGCATTCGAGGCGAGTGAGGCCGGTGAGCCTGGCGATCGGATACCGGGCACCGGCGAATCCAAAAAAATCTATCGAAAAA
>JANMWG010000530.1:0-3092 GCA_031393885.1 Betaproteobacteria bacterium
CTAGGATTCGGCGCGTACTCCGTACCCGACCAGTAGCCGAGGGCCCGCAGGTTCTTGAACGGGCCGGCGTTCGATGGCGGGCCGCCTGCGGGATTGCCCACGGCCGTGTAGTACAGCTCGCCCAACTGGCTGCTGGTGCAGTTTGAGAAGTTACCGCCGCATGCAGGGTCCGTCGCCGGCAGCGACCAGCCGCTGAAGGTCCCCACCGTCAACCCGGCCGCCCAGCTCTTGGCGTTGTCCCAGTTCAAGCCGGTGTTGTTGGCCGTCAGATACCACGTGGCATCGAGCACCGTGTCGTAGGCGAACTCGGCATTCGCGGTAATCGCCGTCGCGTTGCCGTTGATGTCGCGCAGTTCCAGCGCCGCCAGCGCCGAACCTGTCTGTACCAGCGCCGCTACCGTCAATGCCAGTGTCACACGCTTGACCTGCGCGTGAAGACCTTGCTTGTTCTTCATCTTGCCTCCAGAGATTGGTTTGTTGCTTGATCGATCGGCTCGGGGGTTTTCTGGGGGAGCACGGACACTCGTCGGGGAAGTGTTCGGAAAAATGTTCGGAAAAGTGCGTTCGGAAAAATGCTCACGGTTGTGAAGTTACCCCCCCCCCCGCGATGTCAACGTTTGATCGCGGCATTGTTTGCCGCCGAACGGCTCATTCGATCGCCGTCAGGCCGGATGTCGGCATGGTTAAATCAGAGGCCGACAAATCACCCAGGTTGACGCCAGGCAAGGCGCCCCTCACGATTACCGGCTGTCGCTCCTGCCATCTCCTGCCCTTATGTCGCCCCACCGTTTCTGCGTCGCCCCGATGATGGATCTGACCGATCGTCACGCGCGCTATTTCCTGCGCGTGCTGTCGCGGCATGCCCGGCTGTACACCGAGATGGTGACCACCGGCGCGCTGATCCATGGCGATACCCCGCGCCTGCTCCGGTTCGATCCGGCCGAGCATCCCGTGGCACTCCAGCTCGGCGGCAGCGAACCCGGTGCGCTGGCGCAATGCGCGACCATGGCCGAGGACGCCGGCTACGCCGAGGTCAACCTGAATGTCGGGTGCCCGAGCGATCGCGTGCAGTCCGGCCGTTTCGGCGCGTGCCTGATGGCGGAACCTGATCTGGTTGCGGAGGGCGTCGCGGCGATGATCGACGCCGTGCGCGTGCCGGTCACGGTCAAGACCCGCATCGGCATCGATCGTGATGAGTCCATCGAACGCCTGACGCGCCTGCTGACCGCCGTGCGTGCCGCCGGCTGCGATACCGTCATCGTGCATGCGCGCAACGCGTGGCTCGACGGCCTGAGCCCGAAGGAGAACCGCGAAGTGCCGCCGCTGCGCTACGCGGTCGTGCACCAGATCAAGCAGGCGTTTCCCGATCTCACCATCGTGATCAATGGCGGCATCACCACGCTGGACGAATGCCGCGATCACCTGCCACACATCGACGGCGTGATGCTGGGTCGTGCGGCCTACTACAACCCGTGGCTGCTCGCAGGCGTCGATCCCGCCTTGTTCGGCGACCACGCGCCGGTGACGACGCGCGAGCAGGCGATCGAACGCATGGCGCCGTATGTCGAGGAACAGCTCGCGAATGGCGCGGCCTTGACCTCGATCACACGCCACCTGATCCCGCTATTCCTCGGCCAGCCGGGTGCGCGTCGGTGGCGCCGCGCCCTGAGCGAAGACGCGCGCTCGCGCGATGCCGGCATCGGCCTGCTAATGGATGCCATTGCGCACACCAGGGCGGCTTCGGCCAATGCGGCCGAGCATGAACTCGCCGCGGCGTGAGTGATCGGTATCCGATGCGACGTGCCATCCTTCTGCTCGCTCATGGTTCGCGCGATCCGGCCTGGAGCGCGCCGTTCGTGCGGCTGCGCGACAAGGTGGCGAGCCGTTCGCCGGCTGCGATCGTCGTCAATGCCTATCTCGAACACACGCTCCCCGACGTGCTCACCGCCGCGCGGCACGCGGTCGACCAGGGCGCGGCACGGATCGAGATCGTGCCGATCTTTCTGGGGCCCGGCGGGCATGTGCGCGCCGATCTGCCGAGACTCGCGGCAGCTGCTCGCGCAGCGCTTGATGGTGTCGAGGTGACACTGGCGGCCCCGATCGGCGAATCTGAGGCCGTGCTCGACGCCATTGCCGGTTGCTGCGCCGGCGACGCCCGCTGACGCAACAGCAGGACTGCTACGCCGCAACCTGCAAAGGTGCCGCGGCGGCCAGCGCCGTCAATTGATCGAGCATCACGTCGCCGACGACGATCAGCACCGGGCCATCGCTGATCGTCGCGCCGGTCCATTGCGTGGCGAGACCAAGCGTTCCCATCCACCGGACCGAGCCGGGCATCGAGGCACTCTCGACCACGGCCAGTGCCGTGGACGGCGCGCGGCCTGCTGCAACGAGTCGTGCCGCCACCACGGCCAGATTGCGGCCCGCCATGTAGATGACCGCGGTGTCGACACTGCTCGCGACGTCGATCCAGTTGCTCTTGGCCTCGTCGGTACCGATGCACGGTGTCAGGAACGCCACGCTGCGTGCCACGCCCCGACGCGTCAGCGACACCTGGAGGTCCGCCGCCGCGGCAAAGGCGGCACTCACGCCAGGCACGATCTCGAACGCGATGCCGGCGGCCCGCAAGGCGCGCATCTCTTCGTCGGCCCGACCGAACAGCATCGGGTCTCCACCCTTGAGGCGCACCACCGTCCGATACTTGCGCGCGCAGTCGACCAATTGGCGGTCGATGAAGCGCTGGGCGGTCGACGGGCGTTGCGCACGCTTGCCCACCGGAATCAGTCGCGCACGCAAGGCCAGGGCAAGCACGTCCGCGCCCACGAGGGCATCGTGCAGGACGACATCCGCTTCAGCGAGCAGGCGCGCCGCACGCAGCGTAAGCAGATCGGCGGCGCCGGGCCCGGCGCCGACCAGATAGACGCCACCCGGTGCGCTGGCGCTCATGCCCTCGGCCTCCATCCCCAGCGACGAGAATTTCGATACCTCATGTCGGCCTCCCCGTGCATTCGCCTGACTCGCATCCCCGGGCTCTGCCCGGGGCCCCTGCTCGGTGGCTCATGCGCGGCCTCCATCCCCAACGACGAGAATTG
>JANMWG010000001.1:0-2069 GCA_031393885.1 Betaproteobacteria bacterium
TGCAAGTTGCACGAACTGGCGCTGCACGGGCCGATCAAGGTTGCGCTCGATACCCTGGCGCGACCGCAGGTGCGGCGCACCGAACCGCACGTGAAGCTGCATTGACACGCCGCGCCACGATTTCCAACTCCACGCTTTCCACCCCCACTCTCTCGAACGGTCCAGCATGACAACTCCCAACCCCGATCCGACCCAATGGCTCGCCGACCTGATGGCGGCTCAGCAGAACTTGCTGCGTTCGATCGCGCCTGCCGACGCGCGACCGGCATCGGGCGCACCCGAAAATCCCTGGTTCAAGGCGGCCGGCGACTTCGCGCAGTGGCAGTTGCAGGCACAGCGGAACATCGCGTCGTTGTGGTCCGCCGCCCTGTCGGGCGGGGCTTCCGCGCCCGGCGCCGCAGTCCCGCCTGACCGGCGCTTCGCCGGCGACGCCTGGCAACAGGACCCGCGCTTCGAAGGCCTTGCGCGTGCCTACCTCGGCCAGTCCGAGTCGCTGCACCGGACGCTCGCGGCGGCGCCGCTGGACGAGCGCAGCAAGGCCCAGTGGAGCTTCATGCTGCGCCAGGTGATTGATGCGACGAGCCCGGCCAATTTCCTGGCCACCAACCCCGAAGCCCTGCAACTGGCGCTCGACAGCAATGGCGCGAGCCTGGTTGAAGGCATGCGCCTGTTCATGCAGGACATCGCCCTGGGCCACGTCTCGATGACCGACGACACGGCCTTTGAAGTGGGCAGGAATGTCGCCACCACCGCGGGCAGCGTGGTGTTCGAAAACGAGCTGATGCAGCTCATCCAGTACGCGCCGACCACCCCCCGGGTGCACCGTCGTCCGCTGCTGATCGTGCCGCCGTGCATCAACAAGTACTACATCCTCGACCTGCAGCCCGACAATTCCTTCGTCGCCCATGCGGTCGCGCAGGGGCACACCGTGTTCCTGGTGTCGTGGCGCAACGTCGGGCCGGACCAGGGTCACCTGACCTGGGACGACTACCTCGAGCACGGCGTCATGCAGGCGGTCGATGCGGCGCTGTCGGTCAGCCGCGCCGACCGGGTCAACGCGCTGGGCTTCTGTGTCGGCGGCACCCTGCTGGCCAGCGCGCTGGCCGTGATGGCGGCCAAGGGTCAGGACAAGGTCGCCAGCATGACCCTGCTGACGACCCTGCTCGACTTCTCGGAAACCGGCGAGCTCGGGCTGATGGTCAGCGAACCAATGGTGGCGGCGCGCGAGGCGAGCATCGGCCGGGGCGGCCTGCTCAAGGGCAGCGAGCTCGCCCAGGTGTTCGCCGCGCTGCGCGCCAACGACCTGATCTGGCCTTACGTCGTCAGCGGCTACCTCAAGGGCAAGGCGCCGCCGGCCTTCGATCTGCTGTTCTGGAACTGCGACGACACCAACCTGCCGGGGCCGATGTATTGCTGGTATCTGCGCAACACCTACCTCGAGAACCAGTTGCGGGTGCCGGGCGCGACCCTGCAGTGCGGCGAGCCGGTGGACCTGGGCGCGATCGACCTGCCCGCCTTCGTCTATGCCTCGCGCGAGGACCACATCGTGCCCTGGCAGTCAGCCTATGCAAGCACGCGATTGCTGGGCGGCGAGGTGACTTTCGTGCTGGGCGCGAGCGGTCACATCGCAGGCGTGATCAACCCGCCCGCCAAGAACAAGCGCAACTACTGGTCGGGCGAACTCCGCGACGAGGCCGACGCCTGGTTCGAGAAGGCGCGCAGCGAGGCGGGAAGCTGGTGGCCGACCTGGAGCGCCTGGCTCGACACTCACGCAGGCCCCGAAGTTGCCGCGCCCAGGACCGCGGGCAACCGCCAGTTTCCCGTCATCGAACCCGCCCCGGGACGCTACGTCAAAGCCAAAGCGCCCCAGGCCGCGTAGAACCCGGAACGAACCCATCCACAAACCCATCGATTTTCAGGAGACGCACCATGGAAGAGATCGTCATTGTTTCAGCCACCCGTACCGCCGTCGGCAAGTTCGGCGGCTCGCTCGCCAAAACGCCAGCCGTCGAACTCGGCGCCATCGTCATCAAGGAGGCCATCGCACGCGCCGGGCTTGATCATGGCGA
>JANMWG010000041.1:0-3924 GCA_031393885.1 Betaproteobacteria bacterium
TGGGCAGCTGCTTGCCGGCAAAATCCTCGATGATCAGCAGGTCGGGTTTGAGATACTGGCGCAGGCAAAGATCTTTTTGCTGCAGGGCTTCCTCGGCGATGAGATCACGCACCAAGTCGAAGATGGAACGGCAGAGTACGGTGTAACGTGTAGCTTCGGCAAGCGTGCGGACCGATAAAATTCCCTGCCACCGGGGTCGTGGCGACGGGGAGATCGCTTGATCAAGCGTGGCGGCAAGTCGGCTGGACCACGGAACGCGGTCGAGCCTACGCGGGGTGCCCGGGCGGGTCGTGGTCCAGGGCAGCCGATTTTACCGACAGAAGGTAGTTCCACGGCAGCCAGGCCGCCGGGTGCGACGTCACCTCCTTGGCATGCGTCGCCAAGGCGAGCAGATAGGCGAAGGGATTGATCCGCTGGAGCCGGCAGGTGTGGATCAGGCTCATGAACAGGTCGCCGGTCCGCGCGCCGTTGAGGGTTTTATAGCTGAGGCTGTTTTTACGATGGAGGATGGCCATCTTCAACGCCTGCTCGCAGCGGTTGTTGTCCAGCGGCGCGCCGGGCTGGCGGAGGAACAAGGTCAGCGGCGCCCAATGTTTGAGCATATAACCGATGGCCTGGCCGAGGCCGGAGTTGGGCTCGACGTGCTTGCCGTCGATTTTTTCGCGCATCCACGCTTTCAGTTGGTCCATCACCGGCTGGCTGTGGGTTTGGTGGTGCCCGAGCCGCGCCGCGGGATTAAGCCCCAGCTCCTTGGCCTCGGCATCGAAACGGTAAACCTCCCGCAGGGCTTCGAGCACATGGCGGCATTCGCCGGGAAAACTCGGGGCCACGGTGACGAACTCACGTCTTCCATGGCTCAGGCAGAACCCAAGGATCGTGTGGGACTCCGGACACATGTTGCGCGACAGCGCATCGCACATTTGGATCGGTGGCGCGAGGTCCGCCGCGCGTTGGCGCAACACCGCGGCGAGATTCTCGCCGGCGTGCTGCCAGCCGGTAAAATACAACGCCACCGGGTGGTGCGCCACCTCGGCCAGCACGTTCGTGGTGAACGTCCCCTTGCGTTGGGGCTCCATCAGTGCCAGCTGGTCGGCCGTGGCACTGCCCGGCCGCCGCAGATCGAGGATCCGCATGGTCGTGTCGTCATGATGCAGCAAGGGAGCGTTGGCCGCCTGCGCGACCAGCTCGGCAAAAACCGGCTGGGCCAGCTCGCCCAGCGGCGCCAACAGCTCCCACTGGGTCGATTCCGGCAGCGGCACCCCCAGACTCTGCTGCAGCCGGGCCAGCCGGTAATGCGGCAGCCCGGTGCCGTAACGCAACACCGCGAGCGTCACCGCCACGCTCGGAGCGTATTTTTCCTGACCGGCCGCCGCCGGCGCGGGCGCGGTGAACACCGCGCCGCAGGTGTCGCAGCGCAGCCGCGCCAACTCGTAACCGGTGGCCGCAATCGGCGGCGAGCCCTCGAGGCGCAGGAGGATCGCCTTGGTCTTTTGCGCGCGCACGGCGCCTTTGGCGCAGAGCGGACAACGGCAGCCCGCTTGCAAGGTGGGATGCGGGACCTCGACCCAGCGGGCGCCGGTATAGTCCCTGGCCTTGAGGCGGCCGTGGCCCTTGCATTTGGGCTTGGGCCTCTGGGGCCCCGGCGCCGAGGCCGTCGGGCACACCCGGTCGGTCTGCTCGGTCTTCGCCCCGAAGAGCAGGTGCCGCAGTTTTCTCATCGTCATGCGCTCCTGTTCAATCGACGCCACGATCTGCGGCAGCACGTGGCTCATCGCTTCGATCAGGCGATAATCGTCCGGACTGACCCCGGCGCGCACCCGGGTGAGAAACGCGACGCGCTCCGGTTCGCTCAGCAGGGGGGCCTCGAACGTGCGCGCCGCACTCATGGCGCGAGCAGGCGCTGGCGGAAGTGTTTCCCCAGGGGATACGCCCACAGCTCCTTGATCGAGCAGGTGACGTGATGCGTTTTCACCTTGGTGCCCCGGCCTTGCGAGCGTCCGAGGCAATGCCAGTTGGCCGCCCGATAGCAGGTGCCCCGGAACCGTTCGATATCCACAAAGCTTTCCAACAACTGGAGGGGATGGTGGTAGAGTTCCTGCCAGTCCGCGCTGATCCGCCGGGCGATCCGCCCCAGGAGGTGACTGGCCAGATGGCGCACGTTGACCCACGGCAGAATCAAATAGCGGGAGTTGTAGGCAATCTGGTGAAGATTGTGGCGATACGCAGCCCGGGGGGCGCCGACGAACTGGTCGCGCAAATCGAGCTGCCGGGGCGCCGAACTCCACGTCAGGCAGGCCACCGGGCGCTCGCCCGCCAGGATCAGATACTTCAGGTGTTCGCCGACCGGCCGGCTGTAGCCAAGATAATGATGGTCGCGCAGCAGTTGCGCGAAGAGCGTTTCGTCATCGGTGCGTCGCACCAGCAGGATCGACAAGGGTCCCAACGTGGCCACGGTGGCCGTCAGCGGGGTGGTGTCGTAGCTCGCGCCGGCGGCGACGCGCCGGTGGGCAAGCGCATTGTTCGGCGGCGCGTGGCGTTTGGCCGGCAGTTCGATCTGTCCGGCGCGATGCAGGGCCAGCATCAAGCCCCGGCAGACCATGTCGCGAAACTGGCCGTTGGGCTGCACCCACTGCCACGCCTCACACACCTTGACCGACAGCCGACGGCGGCTGAGCGCGGGATTTTGCGCGATCAAGTCCCGCAGGAACGCGACGTCGGTGGCGCGGATTTGGCGCCCCCGGTAACTCAGCAGCACATCGGACATGGCGCGGAGTCATAGCAGAAAATATTTGGAACGCTCGCTTTTTCGGAAAAAACTTTCAGCCCGGTCCGCGCGGGGTCACCGGTCGCCAGAGGGGTGCGGTGTGGGCCTTCGCGGGATCGCCGTTCCACAACAACAGGTGCAACTGATGGGGATCGAGGCGGACGCTGCCCGCGGCGTCGGCTTGCGGCCAGTGCTGGAAGCGGCCCTGCGAAAGTCGCTTTTGGCAGAGCCAGAAACCCTGGCCGTCGTAGGTCAAAATTTTGATCGCGTGCCGACGCCGCGAACAGAAAACAAACAACGCCCCGCCGAGCGGGTCGCTGGCCAACGCCTCGCGGCACAGGGCGGCCAGTCCATCAATGCCCTTGCGGAAATCGACCGGCTCGACCGCCACCAGAATCCGCATCTGCGGCGTGATCTGAATCATGCGCCGGGCCGCAGGAAAAGCTGCACCACCGGCAACAGGTCATGGGGGCTGGCGGTCGGAAACCGCAGGATGAGCCGGGCGCCCCCGGCTTGCACCAGTTCGACCGTGCCGCGTTCCTCGCTGCTCGGCGGCACAGGCGTGACCGGCACTTCCACGAACACCGGTGCACGGGCACCGCGGCGGCCTGACGTGCCGCCAGCCACAAGTCGGTGCTTCAAATCGTAGTAACTGAGCTTCAGCAGCGCCGCCGTGGCGCTCAGCCCGTGGCGACGCGCACGCTCGGCCGCGGCTTGCCAGAGTTCCTCCGGAATGCGCTCGCCCCGTCGCCGGCTCCCTCGCCACGTCTTGAAGCGCTGCGCCAGCGCCTCCTGGCCGACGGGCTCGCCCCGTGCCACCAACATCGCCGTCTTGATTGTCGTCATCGCCGCCCATCGTAGCAGGTCGGCGCCGCCGAGTTACGCACGCTTGCCGAAGCTACACCCCAGATCAAGGGTCCAAAACGCCTTCGCGCCCACGCCCCAGTGGGTGCCGCTCGTCTTGCCGTTGGTGGCGAGGCCGCCAAACGCCGTCGTCCGCTGGATGCCCTTCACGTCCACCACGCCGTAGTCGCCGTCGACCGCAAACGTCACCGGCCCGCCGCGCCACGCGCCGTACAGCCGGCCCGACTGATCCTCGACGGCGTAGCTGCCGGCCCCGGGGCTGAGCTGCGCGTGCAGCCGACCGGTGTCGAGCGCGC
>JANMWG010000082.1:0-3479 GCA_031393885.1 Betaproteobacteria bacterium
ATGGAAGAGGCGCTGGGCGAGGGTGGCTTCGAGGCGATGCGCGATCGCGGCGGCATCACGGCGCGGGTGCTGGTAGGCGGGCTGATCCGGGTGGGCGATGTGCTCGTACCCGAACTTGCCAGCGTCATCGACCGGTAAAGCTGTCGATCCGAGAGAAGTTTGTTGCAGGCGGGTGGTGGCGGGACTATCTTTCGAACGCCCGCGATCGCTTCCGCCAACAAGGATTCCGTCATGCAAGCCAGTCGCCTCGTCGTTGCAATCCTGCTCGCCGGCATCTCGGCGATATCTCAGGCCGCCATCACCACTTACACCGACCGCCCGACCTGGCTCGCCGCCACCGGCGGCGTGCCGACCGTCCTGACGTTCGAGGACTTTGCGCTGTCGAGCTGGAGCACCGGATCTGCGGGGCCGAAGGCGCTGTACAACAGCCAAGGCATCGACTTCCTGCCTTTCCCCTCCGGTGCATACCCCCTGGTGCAGGAAGGAAGCGGCGCCAATACCACCAGCGGCACCCACTGGCTGGGCAACTTTCCGTCCACCGGCTTCAACGAGACCAACAACGCCATCCAGTTCTCGTTCCTCGGCCCGATCCGGTCGTTCGGCTTGTACGACGTGGGCTCCGACGACGGCTACAAGGTGCGCGCCTACGATGCGAGCAACAACCTGATCGGAACGGGCGACGTGCAGGAGATCTCGGGCCAGCCGCGTTTCTGGGGCTTCATCGCCAGCGGCAATATCGCCCGAGTGTCGATTACCCCCGTCACCGGCAACGGCTACATCGGCCTCGACAATCTGCAATACGCGGTGCCGGAGCCGTCGACCTGGGCGGTGATGGTGGCAGGGCTGGGGCTTATCGCCGGCGGCGCCGCGCGTGCCCGCAGGCGAGAATAGCCCGCAACGAGTCTGAAAACGCCCGGCCGCTACTTCTTGCCGGGCGGTTCAGGAACGTCGAGATCGTCGACCTTCTTCGGTATGCCAGCCACCGCGCGGGCCTTGTCGAGGTAGACCACGGCGGCATCCTCCCGCCCCACGCGGCAACGCTTGAGCGCGTCGTCCACGAAGGGTGCCATCTGCTGGATCTGCGTGTCCGTCAGTGCCACGCCCTTCAAGTCCCGGCTGAGCAATTCCAGCTCGATGCGGCAATCGGCAGTGGCCATCGAGGCTGCACCGAAAACCAGGCAAAGGCAGCTTGCGCCGCGCCCAACGGTGCTGAAAAACGAATGGACCTCAGTAGTGGAGCGCCCCCGCCCACACGGCCCCCCGAGGACGGGGCGCCCCCGCGAGGGAGAAGCCGGCGCGCAGCGCAGGCTGGGAGTGGGCGTCATGGCAGTACCACAGGGTCCCCCGAGGATGCTGCGCCCCCTGGAGCATACAAGGGGGAAGCCGGCGCGCAGCGCAAGCTGGGGGTGGGCGTCAACGTAAAGCCTAGATGCCGAGGATCTTCATCGCCTTGCCCAGGCTGTCCATCGACTCCGTGTGCTTGCCCGCCTTGTGCATCGCCTCGCCTTCGGCCCGCAGTTGCTTCACTTCGGCCAGCTTGTCGGCGGACAGGCTCGGGTTCTTGGCGAGCGCGGCGTCGATGGCGGCCATGTCTTTCGGGCAGTGATTGGCAAACGCGACACTGCTGGTGAAGGCGAGGGCAGCGGCGGCGATCAGGGTGCGAATCTTCATGGGGTTCTCCTGGCTTGTTGTCGATCGGGAACGGTGCGGCAAAATATCGCAGGCCGCACCGTCGGTCCAAGTATATCGCCGACCGATCGTTCCGCACACAGCGGGAATTGTTCCCCGCGCCGATACTCAGAACGTAGACTCGGAGTGGTACAAGCCACCTTTGAATTCCTGCGATCGGTCTCACTGCGGCATGCCTGAATCCCTGCTGGTTTCCCCCCCTGCCTGGCGCGAGTCGATCGCCGCGCGTCTTCGGGCCGATTGGCACGCGCGACCCGACGCGGGGGCCATTCCGCTGTTCAGCCATCCGCGCGATCACGATCCAGTCGCCGCCGCGGTGCTAGTGCCGCTGGTGGCGCGCGAGTCGGGGCCAACCATATTGTTGACGCTGCGCACCACGCACCTGAACGCGCATGCCGGTCAGATCAGCTTTCCGGGTGGGCGCGTGGATGTGGGCGACATCGACCGCATCGACACCGCGCTGCGCGAGACCGAAGAGGAAACCGGCGTGCTGCGCGATCGCGTGGAGATCCTGGGCTTTCTGCCCGACTACGACATCATGACCGGCTTTCGCGTCACGCCCGTGGTGGGCTGGGTGGAGCCGCCTTTCACCCTGGAGCCCGATCCGTTCGAGGTGGCCGAGGTGTTCGAGGTGCCGCTGGCGTTTTTTTTGGAGCCGGCAAACTATGTGGCCCAGAGCCGCGCGGTGGATGGCAAGCTGCGGCACTTTTATGCGATGCCATATGAGGGGCGCAACATCTGGGGCGCCACCGCCGGCATGTTGCGCTCGTTGTACCGGGCGCTGACCCATCAGGGCTGAGCATGGCGACGGAAACCTCCCTCTCCCCTCGGGAGAGGGGCCGAGGGTGAGGGAAGCTGACCAATGTCGCAAATCAGGAAGGACAAAGCTCCGGTCACCGCCGCCATCCGAGTGCTTCGCGCCGAAAAGGTGCCGTTCACCGACCACCTGTACGAGTACGAAGAGAAGGGCGGCACCGCCGTCTCGGCCCGCGAGCTGGGCGTGGCCGAGCATGCCGTCGTCAAGACGCTCGTCATGGAAGATGAAAACCGGCATCCGCTGGTGGTGCTGATGCACGGCGATTGCAAGGTCTCGACCAAGGAACTGGCGCGCACCATCGGCGTGAAGACGATCGCCCCTTGCGATCCGGACACCGCGAACCGACATTCCGGTTACCTCGTGGGCGGCACCTCGCCGTTCGGAACCCGAAAGACCATGCCGGTGTATCTGGAAGAATCCATCCTCGCGCTCGAGCGCATCTACCTCAACGGTGGCAAGCGCGGCTATCTCGTGGGCGTGGCGCCGCAGGACGTGGTGCGCGTGCTGAAGCCAACGCTCGTCAACGTGGCCATCGCCGATGACCTCGGGTGACGTCTCCCTGTTGGTGCTCGTCGCCCTCATCGCCGCCGGCATCTGGTTCTGGCTCGACTCGCTGAAGGCCCGCGAGATCGCCGTGGCCGAAGGCACCCGCTTGTGCGAACTCCAGGCCTTCCAGTTCCTCGACTGGACCGTGGCGCAGACCAAACTGCGGTTGGCCAGGAACGGCAACGGCGAGCTACGCTTTCTGCGGCGGTATGCGTTCGAGTACAGCGAAACCGGCAATGATCGGCATACCGGGTCGGTGACGATGCTGGGGAGAAGGATCGAATCGACGGTGCTGGAGCAGCAGTTGATTCGTGGGGATAATGTTATTCCGTTGCATTAGGGTCTGCAGTTCTGTCACAACGCCTAAAGTGGTGTCAAAACTGAACCGGCCGAGCGAAAGCGACAGCGTCAAATTCTCTACAAAGTC
>JANMWG010000359.1:0-9840 GCA_031393885.1 Betaproteobacteria bacterium
GGTCATCGGCCCCGGATGGAGGAGGTTCTCGGTTTCTATCCGCCGGCAGCCCGGTCCGTGCTTCAGTCCGCCGTGGAGACCGCGATGTCCGGTGGTCCCGGCTACGATCTCGAGCTTCCCTTCGTCCGGCTCAATGGCGAGCGCGTATGGGTGCGCACCGTGGGCACCGTTGAGTTCGTCAATGGGAAACCGGTGCGCCGGTACGGTGCGTTGCAGGACGTGACCGAGTCGCGCCGGCTGGCCGCCGAACTGGGCAAGCAGCACGAACTGCTGCGCGTCACGCTGCAGTCGATCGGCGATGCTGTGATCACCACCGATGCCGACGGCAACGTGACCTGGCTCAATCCGGTGGCGGAGCGGATGACCGGGTGGCCGACGACCGAGGCGCAGGGGCGACCCTTCGCGCGGGTGTTCCATATTGTCAACGAGGAAACGCGCCAGGCCACCGAGAACCCGGTGGCGCTTTGCCTGGCGGGGGGGGCGGTTGCAGGACTGGCTGATCACACCGTGCTGATCTCCCGGGACGGCGAGGAATTCGGCATCGAGGATTCGGTGTCGCCGATCCGCGACGCGCAAGGCGAGCTGCTCGGCGTGGTGCTGGTGTTTCACGACATGACCGAGCAGCGGCGCCTGTCCGGCGAGATGAGCTATCGGGCCAGCCACGATGCGCTCACCGGTCTGGTCAACCGGGCGGAGTTCGAGAGCCGACTGGGCCGCCTGCTGGACAAGGCGCACGAGGACCGCGGCGAACACGCGCTGCTCTATATCGACCTGGATCAGTTCAAGCTCGTCAACGATGCCTGCGGGCACGGGGTGGGCGACCAACTGCTGCAGCAGGTGTCCAGGTTGCTCGGCGACGCGTTGCGGGCCCGTGACACGCTGGCACGGCTGGGCGGCGACGAGTTCGCCATCATCCTCGAACATTGCAAGCCCGATCAGGCGATGCGCGTGGGGCAGCAGATCTGCGATCGCATGGACGACTTCCGCTTCATCCACGACGGGCGGCGCTTTCGCACCGGCACCAGCATCGGCCTGGTGCCGGTGGACAGCCGCTGGTCGACGACGACGGCGATCTTGCAGGCGGCGGATACGGCCTGTTACGCCGCCAAGGAAGCCGGGCGAAACCGCGTGCACGCCTGGTTCGATACCGATCTCGCGATCCACGCACGAAGCGGCGAAATGCAGTGGGCCTCGCGCATCGAGCAGGCGCTCGACGAGAACCGCTTCGTGCTGTTCGCCCAACGCATCATGGCAGTGCGGGGCGAGCCCGGCGGCGTGCATGCCGAGGTGCTGCTGCGCCTGATCGGCACCGATGGCGCCCTGGTACCGCCGGGGGCTTTCCTGCCCGCGGCCGAGCGCTTTCATCTGGTGTCGCGCATCGACCGATGGGTGCTCAGGCACGCCATCGACTGGATGCAGTCGGTGCCCGATCTCACGTCGATCGAGAACCTGAGCGTCAACCTCTCCGGGCAATCGATCGGTGATCGGGCCTTCCACCGCTGGGCCAACGAGGTGCTCACCGGCGCGGGTGCCGATATCCGCGCGAGACTGTGTTTCGAGATCACCGAAACCGCCGCCGTCACCAACCTGGCCGACGCCGCCGCCTTCATCGAACAGGTGCGCGCGGCCGGCGTGCGCGTGGCGCTCGACGACTTCGGTGCCGGCGCCTCGTCGTTCGGTTACCTGAAGACACTACCGGTCGATTTTCTCAAGATCGACGGGCAGTTCATCCGCGATCTGGTTACCGACCCTCTCGACGAAGCCGCGGTGCGATGCTTTGCCGATGTCGCAAAAGTGGTCGGCATCAAGACCGTTGCGGAGTTCGTGGACAACGAGGCGGTGTTGGCGCGGCTGCGCACGATCGGCATCGATTTCGCGCAGGGCGTTCTGCTGCACCGGCCGGTGCCGATCGACGAACTGCTGGAACTGGCTTGTCCGGCGGTAGCCTGAATCAGGGGATCAGGGCTGTGTGCCGCAAGTAAGCAACTTGGATTCGAACCGCGCAAAACTGATCGACCTGCGTAACCGTTGCAGGCACCACCGGTGCCGCTTGCAGCACCCCCACGGCGTCCACCTTGTCGGCGTCTCGAAGCAGGTTGGCCTTGTTGTCGAGCGTCCCGGGCCAGATGCCGATGTCCGGTCGAATGTGTTTGGCGAGATACTCGCCGACCTGTTTGTCCGCGCCTTGCGGGCCGCACTCGAAGACCATGCCGACGGTAGCGGACGGCGTGGCCGCTCCGCTCATTTTGCCGCCTCGTGCAACGAGCCCATGGTATAGAGACGACCCGGTGCGAACTCCCGTGACCATTCCGCCAGCTTGGCGTCATCGGCCGGGCGATGGAAGCGCGGCTCGCCCGATTCGTCGCGTGCCACCAGCACCAGTTGGTCCAGCTCCAGCAAGTCCAGCAGATAGGGCGAATGGGTTGTGAGCACCACTTGCGTCATCCCGGAGAGCACCGCGGTTCTGATCTCTTCGACCAGCAAGTGAATGCTGCGTGGGTCGAGTCCGTTCTCGATTTCCTCAACGATCACCAGCGGTGGCGGCTGCGGGTGACGCAGCGTTGCCAGCAAGGCCAGCACTCGCAGCGTGCGGCTGTCGACAATCGCCCTTGAAATTCCGGATATGCACCGATTGCAAGCGTACCGCTGCGGCGTCGGGTTTCATTGGATCAACCCCCTCTCGACATCGCGGTAGGCGTTGCGCGCGGCTTGTTTGATCGGTTCCGACACCAGCGGAAAATCGGCAAGAACATGTACGAACTCGTCTTCGCTTAGTGCGTAAAGATGCGCAACGAGTCCGTCGAGCTCAGAGCGGAGACGGGCGCGTTCAACGGGATCTGTGGCGCCGTTCCGGTGATCTGGCAGGCCTGCTTCGTGGGCCAGTGCGTCGAACTCCTTCGTCGTGCAAACGAGCCGAGCAGCCCGGGAAACAATCCTGTTGAAGCGCGGGTCCTCGGCGGTGATACGCGGCATAGGCGTGTTGTACACGAAGAAGAAAGACACGTGCGCTGTCACACTCTGGCGGATGAACCAGTCGAACACGAAGCTATTGAAGGCCGCGGTAACAAACAGTCGCTGGCCGGCGTCGAGAGCAGATTTACTGCGGTTTTTTCCGTCCTGTATCTCATCCAGGTTGACTTGTTCGAGGCTGACCGTGTGGGGACAGAATCGGTTGGGCGGCAGAATCGTCGCGATCATCGTGCGCTCGTCGGTGTTGCGTGCTACGTCACGGAAGGCCACACGATAGCTGGTGTGATTTAGCGCCACCATGTCAGGATCAGGCTCGCGTTCCAAGCCCAAGGCCCTGAACTGGCGCGCCAGCATTCGCAAGCGTGGGGACAGCAATGCTGTGCATGCCTTGTCCTTGTCGATCCAGTAGCGTGGTGCGCCGAAGTCGGCGTTGAACTGGTGAATCTGCTTGCCTTCCCAAAGGGGGAATCGGTTGGGGCCAGGCACCTGGACGAAGAGCGCATCACTGTCGTCGGTCATGCGGAACTCACGCTCGAGACGCAGGTTCCAGATGCCTGTCTTCGCCGTACCAAGCAAAGGCTGCAACAGCATTCGCTGGGCAACCTGCACGTCGAGAGGCGACTTCAACTCCATCACGGCGTGCGCATCGGGCGAAAGCCGTTTGATGAGATCGACGTCGAACCAGATGGCGTCTTCGCCTGGAAATCGGCTCAAGTCCGCGACGTCTTGCCGCATGAATGCGACAGGGAATCGCGTGGTGCCAAGCGCCCCAGCGCTTCTCGGCGCAAGAAGATCGTCGGGCGGTGCGCTGGCGTTCTGTTCACCTACGACCTGCAAGCGTGGCACCGACGTCTTCTCGAAGGTCAGCACGACGAACTTGAAGCTGCGGTGTACACCTTCGAAGATTTCCTTTCGGTTCTCGAAGCAGAACAGTCCCTGAATATGCGTGTGCTCGAACAGAAGATCACGCAATCCCTTGGCGCCGAGGTCGGTGTAGATGCCGCTGGGAATCACGATGCCGCAATGACCACCCGGGCGTAGCAGGGTGAAACAGCGTTCGATGAACAGCTTGTAGAGATTGAGGTCGGAGCCGACCTTGCGTCCATCCACCGTCGCAAACTGGTGGCTGTACTCTGGCGCTACTCGGAAGTATTGATTCATGTGGGGGAAACGGCTTTCATACGCCAGCCATGCCTCTCGCACTACTCGGCCTTTCAACAGACCGTCCCGTTCCTTCTCGAACTCCTTGATCGTCATCTTGTTCTTGGTGACGAGATCGGAGTGCTCGGCGAAGAACTCCTTGGCCTGTGGCTTGAACACCTCCCAAGGAGGATTGGCGAGGACGATGTCGAAGCCCCCACGCTTCTGGACGATGTCGTCGAACACGTAGCCCCAGTGAAACGGGGTCTGGGCGTCGATGTCGCCGCGTTCGATGCGGCGCTTCTTCCGCTTGCCCAAATCTTTCTTCTTCGCATCCCACCGGGCTTCCTCGTACCTGACGCCGAGGGCTTCGAACTGGTCGCGCAGCAACTCGTTCAGTACGCCGCTGGCGACCTGCATGTCGGCGTCGATGCCGTCGCGCAGCGTGCGCAGGCTCACCTGTGCCCCCATTACTTCGGCGTTGTGTCTGTAGGTTTCGAGCTTGCGATTCTTCTCCACCAGCAACTGGCGAAACGGGGGCTTGAAGAGGTCGTCCTGCTTGCTGTTGAACTCCTGCTCATCGATACGAACGAACCCGACCAGAGAATTGCCGGCCAGAATATTGAAGTCGATATTTGGCAGAGGCTCGAGGTCTCTCACTTCACGCACCGATGACACCATGGCCAGGAACAGGCGCAGCTTGGCGATCTCGGTGGCCTCCTCCATGATGTCCACGCCATAGAGATTGTCGGTGACGATGCGGCGTTTGATGTAGTAGCCAACGCTGGGGTGCTCGGCCTGGATGTTACGCAGCCATGCCTGCAGTTCGGCACTGGCCCCGAGTTCGGCCCGCCCGACAACGGCGTAGTAGACGTTGATCAGGCATTTGAGCGCTGCCACCAGGAAGGCGCCAGAGCCTACTGCCGGGTCGAGAACGGTGATCGTTGGCAGCACCTTGCGTACAAGATTCAGCGCGGTGCGCGTGTCCATCTTGGCGAGCAAGTCGGGCACGGTGTCGAACCGCACTTCCGGCAGATTCAGTTCGGGAAGGGCGGGTTCGTGTATCCGCTCGAGGATCAACTGGTGGATGCTGCGCTCGGCGAGATAGCCGGTGATTTCGGGCCGTGTGTAGTAGGCGCCGAACGCCTTCTGGTTGATGTACTTCTCGAAGATGTAACCCAGCACGTCGGGGTTGATCTCGTCGGCGTCGCCGCCCGGCGTGTCGTCCAGATGCCAGCTAAAGGCGGCGAAGACGCCGAACACGCCTTCGAACGCGGCATCCGGAATGCGCAGCGTGGTGCCCAAGCGGGGCTGGTGGTTGGCGTCGAGCTCCAGCTTGTGGTGCAGGAACAGGCCGCCGTTGAGATAGGGCACGGTGCCGGTGAGCTGGCGTGCCTCCTGTGACCGATCGGACTCGGGCTTGGCGAAGGCTTCGAAGAACAGCGCATTCAGAAACTCGCGGAAGAAGCGGTTGGCGCCTCGTTGACGGGACTCGGCCAGCTTGGCGGGCAGGTAGTTGGCGTTGCCGCCGTCCAGGAACAGCTTCTTCTGAAGAAACCACACGAACATCAGTCGGTTGAGGATCACCGACGCATACCAGCGTCGGTCGCGGTCGTCGGCTATCCCCTCGATCTGATCCAGTAGTCGGGCATGCTGCTCGGCGTAACGGGCGAAGAAGCGTTTGGTCGTGGTTTCGACATCCAGCGCGTTCTGGATGCGGCGCGCCGCATCGAGAACCGGCATGCGGCCGGCAGCATCCAGCTCGGACAACTCCACCACCATCGCCTGCAGCTTCGAGGCAAACAGGTCGACCGGCTGCCCTCGAAAGTAGTCGTGACGGCGAGGTATATCTTTGGGCCTGCCGGTTGCATCGTCTTTGCCGCGCTTGACCCAATACCACTGGCTCAGTGACGCGCCCTGCTGCCGGTCGGTGAAGATGAGGATGTTCTCGGCATGCTCCTGGGACAGGTGCTTCCAGACGGCCTTGCGGGTGGCTTCGTCCGGCCAGCCCTCGGCTGCGACCACCTGCAACACGGCCACGCCACCCAACTCGGCCACCATCCGCCGTGAAAAGACGTGGTGCGCAGTACCGTCGGCTTGCCACGCTCGCATCGAGGCTGGCGCCTGGTTCCAGCCGAGCACCTCGACGAACAGCCGCGGAAAATCGAATGTCGACAGGTGTTTCTGGAACGCGATGAAGTCGAGCTTGGCCATGGGTCAGTCGGCGGTCAGACCCATCGAGCACACCACGCGAGGTTCGCGCAGGCTTGCGTCGCCTTCCGCGAAGGTGAGCCGGCCGTCTTCGCGCAACGACTTCACGGCGGCACCGAGTTCCTCGTCGTTCACGCCGCCACGCATCAGGCGGTTGAGCAGGTCGACGGAGGTTGTGAGCAGGGGGCGAAGGTAGATGTCGTCGAGCGCGCGTTCCAGCTCTTCGTCCCGGAACAGCGTGTTCATTTGCTCCATCGCATAGCGCTTGAGTCGTTCGTAGGTGCGGCGGCGCGGGCTCGACGCACGGCCGTCGAGTACACCGGAGCGTTCCGTGTAGAGATCGCGAATGACCGCGGCCTGCTCGTCCTCGAAGAAGGCCTCGTCGGTGCCGACGACTTCGGCGTTCTCCTGGAGTCGCTGCTGGATTCGCGCGCGCAACTGGATCAGGCGCTCCACGCCGTCGGCAGGCAGGAACGAGTAACAGTGGATCTCCTCCGCTTTCTGGCCGATGCGATCAACCCGGCCTGCCCGCTGGATGAGGCGGATGATCGCCCAGGGCAGATCGAAATTGACCACCGTGTTGCAATCCTGCAGGTTCTGGCCCCCCGACAGGACGTCGGTGCAGATCAATACGCGCAGTTCTTCGGCTTTGGTCACGCTCTTGTTGTTGGAGCGCGGGGAGAACTGGCAAGCCAACGCGTAGGGGTCGGCGGAGGCGCCGGTGGCGACTGCGAGCTGGGTCACACCGCCTTTGCCAAGTTCGTGCCCAAGATAGCGGGCCGTGGCGGCAAACTGGGTGAACACCAGTACCTTGCTCTTGGCATGGGTGCCGACAACCAGGCGGCGCAGCTCGGCAAGTTTGCGGTCGTGTGCCGCGGCCCAGGGACCGTGCGCCGTGAGTATTTCGCTCAATGCCTGGGCGTCCGCTGCGAGATGCTCCGCCAGGAGCGGCTTGAACAGGCGCGGGCTGATCCACTTGGCGCTTGAAGAGGTTGGTGCGGCAAAAACCCATCAGCGGCTTGCCGGCTCGGCCCAGGTTCTCGATGAACTTGCGTTCGGTGGCCGTGGCAGTCTTTTCGGCCACCGGGTCCAGGTAATTGCCCAGGCCGTAGCGCGGAACATAAAGCGCGTTGATCGTGTCGACGATGGCGCTGGAGTACAACTTCGCGAAGCGGTCTTGCGGGTCTGTCTCGTCCACAGTGAACTTCAACGATAGCGGTTTGCGCACTGGAAAATAGCTGCGCGTGCCGTCTTTGCCGGAGAGATAGCGGCGGCCCTTGTCGTCGCTAAGTGTGTAGTGTTCGACGATGAAGCTGCGGGTGCGCCGCACCATGTAGAGGCGGATCAGCTCGCGCCAGTCATCGAACTCGTCGCTCTTTTCGATGGCGAGTATCGAGTTGACCTTGCACTGGTGTTTGCGCTCGAAATCCGCTTCGCCGATGCCGTGCTTGCGCATGAAGTGTTCGGGGCGCAGGCCGATGTTGGCCTTCTCGTCGATGAACAGCCGTAGCTGGCTGGACAGGTCGGTCTTGGTCTTGTTGTACGGCGTTGCGGTGAGGAGGATCACCTTTGCATCGCAGCTACGGATGTAGTCGGCGATGGCCTTGTAGCGCCGCCCTTCGCGGTTGCGCAGATTGTGGCTTTCGTCGATGAGCACGAGCCGGTAGCGTTTGAGGTCCGGCAGCCTCTTGGTCACCTGGCTGATCGGTAGCACGGTGCCTCGCAAGCCATACTCGGTCCGATAGCGCTCCCACATCGGCTCAAGATTTCTCGGGCAGATGATGAGGGTCTCGAAGCCGAGGTCGTCCTCGAACATGCGGGCCAGCGCGGTAGCCATCATCGTTTTGCCCAGCCCGACGACGTCGCCGATCATCACGCCACCGCGCCGGTGCAGGTGGCGGGCGGCGATCTTGACCGCGCTTTTCTGGAATTCGAATAGGTCCTCCTCGAAGCGAGCCGGCAGTCGGAACTGACTCAAGCCGGCGCGCGCCTCGGTGCTCAGATGGAACGCGATGTTGAGGTGGATGTGATAAGGCGGTATTGCCTGTTCGCGCGCCCAACTGGTTTCGATGACCTCAGCCAGATCGGCCGATACGTCGAGAGCCCAGCGATCGCCCCAGCGATTCTCGAACCACTGCGATAAACGCTGCGTGGCATGGTGATCCAGCACGTCGACATTGAGCTCGCCCTGCCGCGCCAAGCCCTGCAAGGTGAGGTTGCTGCTTCCCACGAAGCCGGTGATCGGGTTGTTCACATCATTGCGAAACAGCAGGTAGAGCTTGGCGTGGAGGGGGTAGGGAAGGAAGAGCTTGATGACCACCTGACCGGCACGGAGCTGATGCGCCAGGGTGCGAAGGGCGGCTTCATCCTTGCCCGTGGGGATGCCCAGCGTAATCTGCTCGCGCAGATGTGCGGCGAACTGATTTTTCAGCCGAGCGGCTGCCCCCAGGTCAGGACTCTCCGGGCCAGCCCCGGCACGATAGAACTCCCTAATCTCGTCGTATGGCGGACGTTGCATGTCCACCAGTACGCGGCAAATCTGCCCGGCCTCGGCGGACCAGGGTTGTACCAGATCGTCTACCGCCTGCCAGCCACGCAGGTTCAGATACCCCACACAGAAGTCGGCGCGCGACGATACCGCTAGCGTCGCCCGCAATGCGCCGAGCAGGTCCTGCTCGATGTTGTCGAATATCCTCGCCATCCGCTCCCCCGGTACAGGCGCTATTGTGCCTGCGAGGGGAGCCGGATTGCGCGAACGCGATGGCTACCAGAATTCAGGTCCTATTCGGGCGCCGTCGATGCCATGGCCAGAAACCCCGTCACCAGCTCGCTCACCTTTGCCGCCTGTTCCTGCTGCACCCAGTGCCCGGCGCCGTCGATCAGATGGCAGCCGAGCATGTGCGTGCAGGCAGTGGATTGCATGCGTTCGAAATCGCCGGGTTTCTGGTACACGCCCCAGTCGCTGCGGCCGGCGATGAACATCGACGGCACGTCGATGGTGCGGCCCGACATCAGTCGCCATTCGGCCGTGTGCTCCGCGCTGGTCATGCAGCGGTACCACTGCAATCCACCCTGGAAACCGGTGCGCGCGTACTCGGCGCTGTAGGTCGCGAGTTCGGTGTCCGGCAGCCACTGGCACGCGGCGATCACGGCCGCCGATGGCATCTCGGGCGCGACGGTCTGTGCCATGTCCTGGCCGTGATCCATCACGTAGTAGGTGGGTAGCAGCGCGAGCTGATCGGCGGTCCAGCCGGCGAGGGCGTGCGGTTGGTTCTGCGGCCAGTCGGCGCTCTTGACGTGGTAGTAGGCGCGCAGGAAGGCATGCAGCCCTTGCGGGCAGTCGCGCATGTCGGCGTCGGCCGGGCGGGTCGAGTAGTACCACTGGTAGTGCTTGCGCGGGCGCGGCAGGGCGGCGAGCGCCGCATGGACGTCGACGGCCGGTGCGCCAAGCACGGCTTCGGTGTTGTCGGCGGTGGCGAACGGAAACGAGGGTGGCCCGGCGAACGGCGCGCTCATCAG
>JANMWG010000206.1:0-18547 GCA_031393885.1 Betaproteobacteria bacterium
CTTCATTTCTCCAAATCCATGCGCAATGTGATCAATCCCCGGATGTTCCTTGATGGCGTGGACATTGGCACGATCGACTTTACGATGAAATCGCGTGACGACATTCCGCAGATCTCGCGGGGATTGCAGCACATCTACACCGAGCCAGGGCTGCGTGCGCGGGTTTTCGCGATACTGCAGGAAGTCCTTCCGAATCGCGTAAAGGGTGAAGGCAAAGCGGATGCCGTCCACGGGCGCCCGGGAATGGAGCAATGGCGGATCCTGGTACTCGGCGTGCTACGGCTTGGCCTGAATGCGGACTTCGACCGGATCCACGAGCTGGCCAATGAACACGGCAAACTGCGCCAGATGTCGGGTCACGGCGACTGGGCCGGCAAGACCGGGTACAAGGTGCAAACACTCAAGGACAACCCGCGCTTGTTTACGCCAGAGCTGCTTGGCCGAATCAATCAAGAGGTGGTGAACGCGGGTCATGTATTGGTAAAAAAAAGGCCCGCGAAGCAGGCCTCGGAGTTCGCTGTGACGCCTTTGTCGTCGAGACGCACGGCGCACTACCCGACAGACATCAATCTGCTTTGGGATGCGATACGCAAGACCATCAGGATCGCTGCGGCTCTGTGCCAGGCCCATGGCCTGCGTCCACGCGGCGTGCACGGCGACCTACTAGCCCGGCCATCGCTGCCAACCCCAGGCCGAACAGCGCCCAGGTGCTCGGCTCGGGGACGGGGATCGCGGTGTGCACGCTGCCGTCAGGGTGCCTCTCCGTCACGAATGCCCCGATCCCGTTCCCGTTCCCGAGGTAGAAGTCGACGCAGCGGCTCTGGCCGAGCACCGCGCAGTCGCCACCCTTGTTGGTGTGGCGGTTGGCGTTCTGATCGCCAACCAGACCGTCGACCAGCCCAGTTGGCGGTTCGATCGTCGTCCAGGCGGTGTCCGACGACGACAAGCGCAGCGGGCCCATCGGGCTGAAAGTGCTGCCGCCGTTGAAGCTCAATTCAAAGAAGACGTCGAAGAACGAATCGAAAGTGCCGCCGGTGCCCGAGCCGTTGCTCATGATGGTCATCGCCCCGCTGCTGGCAAGCGTCGGTGACTCGCGCAGGCGCACCATCGGGTCGGCCGTACTGATCAGCGACAGCGCCACCAACTCGATCGGGATGGTGCAGTTCGACCCCGACGTGGCGAGGCCCAGAGAGCAATCACCCTGGCGGTGCACGATGGTGTCGGTGATGCCGGGGCCGAAGGGCAACCCGGCCAGCGGGTTAAGGACACCGAGCGGCGTGAACGAAGTCGGCTGGATGGTCGCGAAGTAGTCCGCACCCAGCAACACGATGTCGGCGCGAGCCGGGCCTGCGGCCACTGCGGCGGCCAGGGCCAGCGCCACTGCGGTGCCCACCTGATAGGAAGAACTTGACGATTTCATGTAAATGTCTCCTTTGGTTGTGGTTACGGAGTTGGCCCCCCCACACGGAAGTTACCTTCCCCAAGATATCAGTCTGATCCTTGGCAGTTCCCGTTGTCTATCTCAAAATGGGTGAGGTGCTGGCGCAGGAACTGGGCAACGGGTTCCGCAGCCACGCCACCATGGACACCATGCTCACGCAGTGGCTGAAGGCGCAGAACTTCGATACGTCGCGGGTGGCGGAAGCAGTCACGAACTGAGCGGCGCATCGCGGGTCGCAACGCCCTGCCCCGATAGCGCCACCATACGATCAGCGCGCTGCGGCCCCGGGCTGGCGCAGACTAGGCGCATGGCCGACCATCCTGTCAGCGTCGCATCGTGCGCAGGTCTGCCGCGTGTGGATGCCAGGTGAATACCTTCAAAGCTTGACACAAGGCAAGTTGGCGACCGATGATTTGTTGCCAATGTATCGAATCGTGAGAGTTCTCCAATAGGAAAACTGTCGCAATTGTTCCAGTCGCAATTGTTCCAAATTGTTTCTGATTTGGCGACAGCGTCGATGACGCGCCCACGCTGAGTCACGTCCCACTCAAGATCGCAGCGAGGCGCCGCCGCAGCGAAACCGGGAGGTCCTGAGCCCATGAACGTGGCGGTTGTAGCGGCAGCGTGCGAATTTCCCGATGCGCGAACGCTCCGGGAGTTGTGGGCGACGGTGCTGCACGGCAGGCGCAGTTTCCGGCGGATTCCCGCCGAGCGTCTGATTGTCGACGACTATGTCCGCGCAGCCACAGGGCCTGACAGTATCTATCCCATAGAGGCTGCTCTTCTCGAGGGCTATCGATTCGATCGGGAGCGCTTTCGCGTGCCCGAGTCCGCCTTCGAACGCACGGACATGGCTCACTGGCTCGCGCTCGATGTCGCCACGCGGGCGCTGTCGGATCTGGATCCCGCCGGCATGGCTGCGGAGCGCGACACGACGGCCGTGATCGTCGCGAATACCTTGACCGGCGAGTTCAGCCGATCGCACCTCATGCGCTATCGCTGGCCCTACGTCGAGCGCCTGCTTCGCGACATGCGCAACGACGATCAGTCACCGGTTATCCCGGAATCCGGCATCAGGGCGCTCGAGGCAGCTTACAAGGCGCCGTTTCCGGCGCCTGACGAAGACAGCCTGGCCGGTGGGTTGTCGAACACGATCGCGGGCCGCATCGCCAACCATCACGGCCTGCGCGGCGGCGCGCACACGGTGGACGGCGCCTGCGCCTCGTCGCTCGTGGCGGTCGTCACCGCCTTCGAGCGACTCGCGATGGGCGACATCGGTTGCGTCGTGGTCGGTGCCGTTGACTTGAGCCTTGATCCGTTCGAGCTGGTGGGTTTTGCGCGCAATGGGGCGCTCGCGCGACAGTCGATGCGTATCTTCGATGAAAAGTCCGACGGCTTCTGGCCAGGCGAGGGATGCGGATTCCTGGTGCTGGCGTCCGAGGAAGTCGTCGCACGACGACGCTGGCCGGTACTCGCCTGGGTGCGTGGCGCAGCCATGTCGACCGACGGGGAAGGCGCCCTTACCCGACCGACAGTCGAAGGCCAGACGCTGGCTGCGCAACGCGCGTGGGCCCGCGCGGGCCTGTCCGCGGCAGCGGCCGACTATTTCGAGGCGCATGGTACCGGTACACCGACCGGCGACCCGGTCGAACTGGCCGGTCTTGCCGGACTCCTGGGCGCTACGGTTCCGGACCGGCCGATACCGGTGGGTTCGATCAAGGGCAACATCGGCCATACCAAGGCCGCTGCCGGCATGGCCGGCCTGCTCAAGGCCATCGCCATCTGTCGCGAGCGGATCATTCCGCCGACCACCGGCTGCGAGATACCGCATGCCATCCTGCAGGGAGACACCGGACGTCGCGTGAACGTCCGTTCCCGGGCCGAGCTGGTCTCGCACGCCGAGCCGATTGTTGTCGGCGTCAATTCGTTCGGCTTCGGCGGCGTCAACTGCCACGTGGTGATTCAGGGTGCGGAAGACGCCGAACCGCACCGCCCGACGGCGATGGCGCTGCCGTTGCGTGACCTGTCGCTGCTGCCCTGCGAGCTGTTCCAGTTGCAGGCCGTTGATGACGACAGCCTTGCAGCCCTGCTCGCGACGATGGCCAATCGGGCACGTACGCTGTCCCGAGCGCAGATGGGGGATCTGGCCTTCGCCCTGAACCCTTCCGCCGATCCGGCGTGCTGGCGCGCGAGTCTGGTTGCGGCCACGCCCCAAGAACTTCAGACGGCTGCGGATGCCGCCGTCGAATCGCTGCGCGAACGCACCGGGAAGCAGCGGCACATCGGCGCCCGGTTCTGCTGGTCGGCGCCGGCCACCGCCAGCCCCAGGGTGGCGCTGCTTTTCCCCGGACAGGGCCTGCCGCTGCAAATGACGCCCGGCCCGTGGGCGGCTCGTTTTCCGTCGCTTGCCGGTGCGGCTGCGCGAGCGTCGACGTTGGCGGCACGCGACCTGAGCGACACCGCAGTGGTGCAGCCGCTGCTCGGCGAGGTTGCCGTGGCGGGACTGCAACTGCTCGCGCAGTTCGGCATCGAACCGTCAGTCGTCTTCGGGCACAGCTTCGGTGAATTGTCGGCGCTCCTGGCCTCGGGCCGCATCGATGTCGCGGCATTTCGTGCGATGGCGGATGCGCGCGGGCAAGTGATGAGCGCCAGCGCCGCGCGCGGCGCGATGATCGCGTTACGTGCACCGCGCGACCGTGTGATCGCGCTGACCGCTGCGCACGGCGTCGACCTCGCCTGCGAAAACGGGGCCAACCGGTACGTCCTGGCCGGCGAGACCACACGGATCGACGCGGTTGCGGCGGCGTGTTCGGAGGCGAGAATCGCGGCCGACATCCTGCCGACCTCGCGGGCATTCCACTCGCGCCTCATGCAGGCGGCCAGCGATGCTTTCTCGACCCATCTCGCCACCGTGAACTGGCTGCCGGGCCGCGGTCCCATGGTATCCAGCGTCACGGGAGTCATGCTTGACGGGGCCGAGCATCTGCCGACCCTGCTGGCGCGACAAGTGGTGGCACCGGTGAAGTTCGCGGACGCGCTGGACGCGATCGGCGATGTTGACCTTGTGATCGAGGTCGGCGCGAGCGCATCGCTGGTCGGATTGGTTGCGGAACGAAAGGGCGCGCATGCGCTGTCCCTCGAGTTGTTTGCCGACTCGCCGGTGTCCATGTTGCTGGCTATCGGCGCGTTCTGGACTTTTGGCGGAGAACTCGGGCGCGACACGCTGTATGCCGGCCGGATGCTGCGGCCTTGCGGCATCGACGACCACCCCGTGTTCCTGGCGAACCCGTGCGGACTGCCAGTCGGTGATCAGGCGACCATTGCATTGCCGGACGCCGTGGCCGAACCACCGGCCATGCCCGACCGATCGAGCCTGCGCGGGCGCAGCGATGTCGCCGCCATCGACGCCTTGCGCACGGTGCTTGCCGAAGTCACGGGGCTTGGCAAGGGAGGACTCGGCGGCACTCTCCGGCTCCTCGGCGACCTGCACCTGAATTCCATCCGCGCCCGGCATGCCATCGCCACCACCGCCCGCCGGCTCGGAGTGGCCCAGATCCCCTTCGATCTTTCAAAGCTCGCCAAGGCGACCCTCGACGACGTCGCGGCTTATCTCGACGGCCTGCGGCATTCGGCGCCGGACGACGATGATGCGGTGCCCGCCGGGCTCGAACCCTGGTTGCGTCTGTTCGACCATCGATGGGTCGATGCGGAAGTGGTCCCTGTCGAGATAGCCGGCTGGCCGTGGCCGGTCGTCCTGGAGGATTCACTCGCGCCGCTTCCGCACGCCTGTCGGTCCTGCCTCTGCCCGCCGCCCGACGTTGGCGGTGCCGGCATGTTCTTGCTGGTATTGCCGAGCCTCGGATCCGACCATGCGCTCGCGGCTTTGCTGGAGTGCGCCATGCGCGTGACGTCCGCGGCCGACGGCGCCGGCTTGCTCGTGCTGCAGGGCGCGCAGCTTGCCAACGGATTCCTGCGCTCGATTGCGGCCGAAGTGCCGAACCGCCGGTGGTGCGTGGTCGAATACGAACAACTCGATCCGGCAACGCTGGAATGCGCCGTGGTGGAATTCGCGCGACGCGACCATGGCTTCAGTGAATTGCGCCTGCGCGGTCGATCGCAGCAGCGGCGGCAGCTTGCGGCGACAGCACTGCAGGAATGCCCGTCGTCCTGGGCGCCGCCACCAGATACCACCGTCGTGATCACCGGCGGGGCGAGGGGCATCGGCGCCGCCACTGCACTGGCCCTGGCGCAACGGTTCCAGTGCCGCCTCGCCCTGGTCGGCCGGACCCCGGCGGATGATCCCGAGATCGTGGCCACGGTTGCCACCTTGCAGGCGACCGGTAGCGATGTCCGCTACTACCGGGGCGACTTGTCCGATGATGCCCAGGCAAGCACGATCGTGGCCGACATCGAGGCTGGATCAGGTCCGGTATGCGCGGTGATTCATTCGGCCGGCATCAATCGGCCGTCCGGCGTGGCCGAACTCACGCTGGACGAGATCAAGGCGACGGTCGCAAGCAAGGTCGCATCGCTGGACAACTTGCTCGCCCATCTTTCGTGCCGGCGGCTCGAGCTCGTGATCGGCTACAGCTCCATCATCGGCGAGCTGGGTCTTGCCGGCGAATCGCACTACGCCCTGGCCAACGAGTGGTTGAACAACCTGCTCTCGCGAGTCGCGGGCGATCTGCCGAACTGCCGGGTGATCCCGATCTGCTGGTCCGCCTGGGGCGAGGCCGGCATGGCCGTTCGCCTGGAAGGCGTTCTCGACGGTCTGCGGCGGGCTGGCACCCGGCCAATCGACAGCACGGAAGCCATCGATGCCCTGCGCCGATTGTTGAGCCACAGCAGCCAGGTGCCCGTGATCGTGACCGGGCGATACGGGCGCACCATCGACCCCGCGACCGAACTGGGGCCATTGCAGGCCCATCGGTATCTCGAGCGCCCGCGGGTGTTCTACCCGGGCGTCGAACTGGTCGCCGACGCCGAGGTATGCAGCGACGGCGATCGATACCTGAGGGACCACGCGCCGTTCCACGTGCCGGTGTTCCCGCTGGTCTGTGCCCTCGAAGCCATGGTGAGCGCCGCGCAATGCGTCTGCGAGCGCCAGGATCTGCCGGTGGTCGAAGAGCTGAGCATCGGCGAGGCCGTCTCGTGCACGCTCGGCCAGCGTTTCGTGTTGCGCACCGCTGCCCTGGTGCGCGCCGACGGGTCGGTTCACCTCCAGGTCCGATCGGACACCACCGGTTTCGACGTCGTTCACTTCTCCGCCCGCCTGACCTGGGCTGCACCGGCGTTCACCCCGATGGCCGGGGCATATGATCTCGGGCCCGGCGTGCCCGCAGCCGGCGTGCTTTACCAGGGTTTGTGCTTTCACGGCCCGAGATTCCACCGCGTGGCAACGGTCGTCGTGGTCAGCGCAACGCATTGCCGGTTCCGCACCGGCCCGGGCTCGGGCAGCGACTGGTACGGCCCTTTGTTGCCGCAGCGGCTCTTGTCCGGCGACCTTTCCATTCGCGATGCCGTGTTGCACGGGCTGCAGATGTGCGTGCCGCACCAGGTGGTGCTGCCGGTCGGTGCGGCGACGATCCGGCTCGGCCGCCTCGCCACCGACGTCGATTACACGATCGATGCGCGCCAGACGTTCAGCGACGGTCGGCGATTCGTCTTCGACATCCAGGTCTGCGATGCCGCAGGCATGGTGGCCGAGCAATGGATCGGACTGGAGTTGTTGCGGTCGGTCGCGGCGTCGGCATCGGAAGCGCCATGTGTGCTCCCGCGCGAGTTGCTCCAGCCGCTGCTGGTGCGGCTCGCGGTCGATGAACTCGGCGCGCATGACGCGACCGCCGGTGTCGTGTTCGGGCAAGCTCGCGACCGGCGTTCCGGTGCAGCCCTTGCACTCGCGTTAGGCAGACCGGTCGATCCCGGTCGCGCGCCCCATGGAGCGGTTCGCGTCGAAGGCGCCAGGGTGAGCACGTCCCACGCCGACGATGTGACAGTGGCACTGGCCCGGACGGCGGGACCGGTCGCCGTCGACCTGCAGTTCCAGCCGGATTACCCGATCGACGATTGGCGCGTGATGCTCGGCGAGCCGCGGTCCGGGTTCGCCGACCACCTGGCGCGGCAGGGGCTTGCGAGCCTCGAGGACGCGATGCTCATCGTCTGGACCCTGTCGGAGTGCCTGATCAAGCTCGGCTGTGCCGATTGGCAGCTCGCGACCACGTCGTTCCAGCGGGTCGAGACATCGCACATGGGGCCGGTCTGGTTCTTCGACCAAGGATCGCGGCGCATGGCCGTCGTGTTGCTGAAGCTGGCGTCGGCTGACGTGCCCCGACCAGCCATGCTGGCCGTGGCGGTGGAAGGCGTCGCGGCGGCCGGTGATGCGCGCCTCGTGGACGCCACCGATGCGCAGCAGGCTGCCGACGAGCGCGTGAGCACACCGGCATGAGCAGGCGAACATTCGACATGGACCACGTGGTCACCTTCGAGGAGACCAACCTCGTGGGCAATGTCTATTACACCAACTACTTCTCCTGGCAGGGGCGATGTCGCGAGATGTTCCTGCGGGAACGCGCCCCCGAGACGCTGGTAGCGCTGCAGAACGGCGAACTTCGTCTGGTGACGGCGCACGCGAGCTGCGATTTCGTCGATGAGTTCACGGCGTTCGACGAGGTGGTGGTGCGGATGAGCCTGAATCGCTTCATCGCCTACGGGGTCAGCCTGAATTTCGACTACAGCCGCAGGAGTGCGGTGACCGATACGCTCGCGCGCGGCCGGCAGGACATCAAGTTCCTGCGGCGCGAAGGCACTCGCTGGGATCTGTGCGAGATTCCACCGGCGCTGATGAAGGCGGTGCGCAACTATGAATGACCGCGCCGGTCGTCCGGTCCCGATGGCGGACAGGCCATCCGCCCTGCGACGGCTCTGGGCCGGGTTCGTCGGTCGCGTGGCAGGTCTGGCCGACAAGGAGACGAAGGTCTCGACCCGCGGCTTTACCGTCGAGCGTGCCGTGGTCGTCGAGCGGCTCGAAGCCATCGGCGCGCACTTCGCCTGGGGCTACAACCGTGCCGTGCGGTGCGCGAGTCTGCCTGAACTCACCGAGGCCTTGTCGCTCCGACCGGCTGCCGATGCCGGCTTCGAGTACGAAGGCGCGGCCATGGGCCTGGCAGTTGCCGACTTCATGACGCCCGGGCAGCATTTTTTCGATGCGTACATTGCAGGCGCTGCCAGCCACCACGAATACATGTCGTGGGTTGGCCTGGGCTGGTTCATCGCCCGCCTGCCGGTGTCGCCCATGCGGACCCTGGCGCGCCATCGCTCGCTCAACAAGTGGCTCGCCTTCGACGGCTACGGCTTTCACGAGGGCTACTTCCGTTGGCGGCAATCCATCGTCGGCCGGCGCAGACCGCGCGGCCTCGACGCCGATGCTGCGCGCATCTTCGACCAGGGACTGGGGCGCAGCATGTGGTTCGTTCGAGGCGCCGAACCGGTTGCCGTGGCTGCGGCCATCGGTGCGTTCGAGGAAGATCGCCACGCCGACCTCTGGGCGGGGGTCGGGCTCGCGGCAACCTACGCGGGCAGCACCGATCCCGAGGCATTGCGCATCCTGCGTGATCGCGCGGGAGCGCACTTTCCGGCACTGGCCCAGGGCATCGTCTTTGCCGCGGAGGCGCGGCGGAAAGCCGGGAATCCGGTGCCGCATGCGGAACTCGCCTGCGCCGAACTGCTAGGCCTGTCGCTCACGTCGGCGGCCGACATTGCGATCGCCTGCATTCCCGTGGGCGAGGACAGCATCGGGGCCTACCAGCGCTGGCGGTTCGCCATTCAACAGCAGTGCGGTGCGTTGCCGCGCGCGCGCCGCGATTCCAACTGATCGGAAACTCATGTCAGTTCTCAGGGCTCGAATTCTAGGCGTTGCCGTGCTGTTCTCGCTCGGCGCCGCCGCCGGTCTGCCGGGCGAGACAGTGTCCGATGCCGAGGTGAAGGCGCGGTTCTCCTTCGACAGCACCACGCTCGACAACCGGTTCGGCCTCACGGCGCGACAAACGCGCGACGTGCATCCCGATCTGCAACGCATCGGCCCCTGGATTTCGTCGGTCGGCGCTGCCGCCGCAATCGGCGATGTGGACGGCAATCTGAAACCCGATGACACATGTTACGTCGACACCCGCATCAATCAGGTGGTGGTCGCCGCGCTGCTCACCGACCGGTACGAATCGTTCCGGCTGCCGTTGCCGGCGGGTACCGCCGATCCGCGCACCATCGCGCCCATGGGCTGCCTCATCGCCGATCTCAATGAAGACGGCCTCGCCGATCTGCTCACCTATTACTGGGGGCGGCCGCCGGTGGCTTTCCTGCGGATCGATCATGGGCCGACGACGGCGAGCGAACGCCCCGGTGCCGACAGCTATGTCGCCGTGCCGGTCGCGAGCGAGCAGAGATGGTTCACCAACACGGCGCTGCTCGCGGACGTCGATGGCGACGGCCACGCCGACCTCGTGGTGGGCAACTATTTTTGCGACGATGGTCGCATCCTCGATGCGAACACGACGGCGCCGGTGTGCCCGCATCCGGTGATGCAGGATTCCATGTCGCGCGCCTACAACGGTGGCACCAATCGCGTCCTCCTGTGGAAATCCGCCGCCGGCGGGTCGCAGCCGACCGTGTTGTACGTCGCCGCGCCGGCGCCGTTTGCGCCCGAAGTGGCGAACGCCTGGACCCTGGCGATCGGCGCCCAGGACCTGAACGGCGACAGCCTTCCGGACCTCTACTTCGCCAATGACTTCGGCCCTGACCGGATGCTGATGAACTGCTCCCGGGCCCAGGAAAGTTTCGGCCGCACGCGCGCGGAACTCGGCTGTTTCCCTCTCGACGGACCGGTGTCGTTCCGGATGATCGAGGGCAGGCGCACCCTGACGAAACCGCGCTCCAAGGTCATCGGGCGTGACTCCTTCAAGGGCATGGGCGTCGACTTCGCCGATGTGAATGGCGATGGCCTGCCCGACATCTACGTGAGCAACATCACCGAGAAGTGGGCCTTGCAGGAAAGCCAGTTCCTGTTCGTCAGCGACGGCCGGAAGATCGATACCGATCTGGTGCAGCGCGGCGTCGCGCCGTTTTCCGATGAAAGTGAAGCCTACGGCGTGTCGCGCAGTGGCTGGGCATGGGATGCGAAGCTGGCCGATTTCGACAACGACGGCAAGGTCGAGGCCCTGCAGGCGGTGGGGTTCGTGCGCGGACGCGATGCCGACGCCGGATTGGTCTGGCGCAAGAGCTGCTGGGCGATGTTGCAGGAACTGGCAACCTCGAACGACGGCATGTTGAAGCATGCCGCTGCGTGGTTCCGCATGGAGCAGGACACATCGGGCCTGGGATGCGATCTGAGTGGCAACTCGCGGCGCAATCCGTTTTTCGTGATGCGCCCGTCCGGGCGATTCGTTGATGTTTCGCAGCAGCTCGATCATCTGATGCATGGCGCGCCTGCGCCGACGCGAGGGCTGGCCATCGCCGACGCGGACCAGGATGGCCGCCTCGACTATATCGAGGCGCGACAATATGCGGCGCCCGAGTTTCACCACAACACGTCGCACACCGCCGGCGAGAACGCCTTCATCGGCATCAGCCCGCGATTCGTGGTCGGGGATCCGGGTGCGCGACCGCACCTCATGAGCGCGGCGGAGGCGGGCGATGCGCGGATCCGGTCGCGCCCGGCCCTGGGCGCCCATGTATCGATCCGATTGAGCGACGGGCGTGTGTTCTCGGCCGAGGTCGACGGCGGCAACGGGCACTCGGGCAAGCGCAGCCCGGACATTCATATCGGCCTCGGGCGTGTCCCGGCCGGCACGACGGCGGATCTCCGGATCACGTGGCGTTCCGGCAGCGCCGGTGTCAAGGAAGCCCGATTCGAATCGGTGCACGTCGGACAACAAGTGGTTGCATTGCTGCAACCCTGAACGGGAGAGCGTCCATGAGCACGACCGCGAGCACCAGACCGCCATTGCCCCGGCCGGGCATACTGCCCTTCGCCATCGCGATCACGGCGCTCAATGTTCTCGGGCACACCTGGCTCGGCTTCGAACAGGCATGGCTCACGCCGCTGGTCGCCGTGTTCGCGGCCTACCTTTCCGAGATCGGCATCGAGCTCGCGATCAGTGGTTGGCAACGCGCGCGGTTTCGCGGCAGTGTCCGCCACCTGGTCGTGTTCCTGCTGCCGGCCCACATCACCGGATTGGCGGTCGGCATGCTCCTCTACACCAACGAGCGATTCGTGATCGTTGCTTTTGCGGCATCGCTCGCGATCTTCTCGAAGGTCCTGTTGCGGGTGCCGGTGCCGAACGCGCCGCCGGGCGTCACGACGCACTTCATGAACCCGTCCAACTTCGGGATCGCCGCAACGCTGCTGTTGTTCAGCAACTGGGTGGGGGTGGCACAGCCCTATCAGTTTACCGAGAACGTGAGCGGCGCTCTCGACTGGGTGATCCCGGCGGCCATCGTGTGCAGCGGCTCCTTCCTGAACATACGGGCCACCAAGCGGATCATCCTGGTACTTGCCTGGCTCGCGGGTTTCGTCGGACAGGCGGCGGCGCGTTCGTTGTTCTCGGTGCAGGATTTCGCGACGCTGCTCGAGCCGATGACCGGCATGGCTTTCGTGCTGTTCACGTTCTACATGATCAGCGACCCGGTCACGACGCCGCGCAGCACACGGGGGCAGATCATCTTCGGCGTCGCCACTGCCAGCGTATACGGGTTGATGTCGCACGCCGGCATCGTGTTCGGCCTGTTCTTCTCGCTCTGCGTCACCTGCGCTGGCCGCGGTGCGCTGATCTGTGCAACCTCGTGGCTCGCGAAGGCGTCCCATGCCACGCCGGCCATCGGATCGACGGCGAGGGCGCAGGAGTGACGACCGGTGCGCCCGACGGTGCGCCATGCTGAGCGACGGCAGGTCCCCCCGGTCGATGGCGTGACGCGCAAGCCGGAAACCCGACGCGATTCCCTCGGGCGTCTTCGGACCCTATCCGGCGAACTGGGTGGCGTAACGTTTCATCGCCCCTTCGCCTTCTGGATCGGCGTGACCGCCGTGATCGCCGGCGTGCTGCTGCACCTGCCGATGTACCTGCATGGGCGACACAACGGCTACCGGCTCGTCGGCATGCCGATGGACTGGTCGATGACGCTCGGCATGGTCGTCATCATCGCGGGGATGGCGGCCAGCCTGTACGGCCTGTTCCCGAAGGGCGGTGGCGACGGCAAGAGGGGCGGCCGGTCGCTGCGCGTGGCTGCGCTGGACGACGCGGCGTTGAGCTTCGCGCACGTGGCACTGCTGCTCAGCATGGCGGTGGCCGTCATGATCGACATCATGAAGCCGACCTCGCTCGCCTTCGTGGTTCCCGGCATGACCGCGGAGTACGGCCTGAAGTCACCCCTGAATCCGGCGGGGACCATTCCGGCTGCCTATCTGGCGCTTGCCGGGATCACCGGCACCGTCATCGGTTCCATGGTGTGGGGATGGCTGGGCGACAAGATCGGCAGAAGGGCTTCGATCCTGTACGCCGGGATCAGCTTCATCGCGACCTCGATTTGCGGGGCCATGCCCGACTTCTACTGGAACGTGGCCATGTGTTTCCTGATGGGGCTGGGCGTTGGGGGCATGTTGCCCATTGCCTATACGCTGCTGGCCGAAACCATCCCCGCCCGGCATCGCGGATGGCTGTCGGTACTGATCGGCGCCGACATCGCGGGGGCGTACATCCTCACCAGCTGGATCGCTGCCGAACTGGTGCCGGTCTACAGCTGGCGCATCCTGTGGCTGGTCGGCTTGCCCACCGGCGTGCTGTTCATCATGCTCAACCGCTGGATTCCGGAATCTCCTCGGTATCTGCTGGCACATGGCCGGATCGACGAGGCCGGCGCCGTGATGCGGCGCTACGGGGCGGCGGTGGTGACCCAGGCTCAATCCGATGGGCAGGCGGACCACCCGGTTTCGCGCCAGTGGCGACGCTGGAGCCGTGCACACCTGGCGCTGACACTGGTCATCGCCAGTCTGGGCATCGGCACCGGTTTCATATTGTTCGGGTTCAATTTCTGGATGCCGACCAACCTGCGCAAGCTGGGGCTGGCCGATGCCGACACGATCCTTCGCAACGCCGCATTGCTCGGCTTTCCGTTGACGTTCGTGGTGTCGTGGCTGTACGGATTCTGGAGCAGCAAGAAGACCATCGTCCTGCTGGCGGCGATCACTGCGGCTGCCATGTTCGGCTTTGTGCTGGCGGGTGACGGGATCGTGGACAATCGCGCATTGCTCTACGGGTTGCTGGTGGTCCCGATCTGGGGGATCAATTCGGTGACCGCGGTCGTGTCGGTCTACTGCTCGGAGATCTACCCGACCCGGATACGCGCGAAAGGATCCGGCTTCTACGCCGGGGCGTGCAAGGCAGGCGGCGTCGGTATCATTTGTCTGGTCGTGTTCGGCATCGCGCCGCCATCGATGGCCGGCATCGCCATCATCGGCGGGATCTCGATGACCATCGCGCTCGTGGCCATGGTCGTGTTCGGTGTCGAGACACGACATCGACGCCTCGAGGACATCGAATTCCACGACGGCGTGAAGGTCGGCAACGCCATCTAGCCCATCTTTCTCGACTGGCGGCGTCGGCGTGGCGGCGGGGCCCCAAGAAAAAGCCCCGCGCGAAACGCGCGGGGCTTGGGCGGATCGCGGCGCGCGGGCTAGGCCTGCTGCGAACGCTTCCTGCCATAGGCGAGGCCGACGGCAGCCAGGCCGATACCCAGGAGCAGGGCCGACGACGGCTCCGGGACCGGGATCGGCAACTCGCCATGACGATTCAGTTCCGTTTCGAACTCGACCTCGCCCGGCTCGCCGCCATGCCCATGTCCTGCAGGGGCAAACCCGACCCCGTGCCCGGCGAGCACCAGATACCCGAAGCGGTCGTCCTTCAACCAGTGCCCGTTCGGATCGTTGGCCGAGAACAACAGCGGGATCGCGCTCGTCCCGCCATGGATGTAGACGACGGTCGGCGGGAAGCCGGTGATCAGATCGTTTTCGATCAGGAGAGGGGCTTTGTTGTACAGGGTGCCAAAGCCGGGCAGATCCACATCGACGAACACGTCGAAGAAACTGCGCGCGGAGAAGTCCTTGTCGGGTCTGCCGCTGGTACTGAGCGATTCGACCTCGCCGACGCTCGCCGGACGATCCGGTGCGCTCAGACCGGCGCGCACTGCCGGCCCGCCCGAGCCCCGGCCCAGGTTGAAGTCGATGATCTGCGTATGCACTTCCCGCGAGGTGGTGTCGCCGGCGTTCTCGAAGCCCACAGGCACCAGCGTATGGTCTGAATCCTTGACGATGGTGCCGGCGGATCCGACGGGTGTCCCGAGCAGATCATCGGCGCTGCCGGCGATGATCGGATTGCTTCGGCCGATTTTGGTGGACGGATCGAACAGGAGGGGGCTGGTCAATCGGTGTGTGGTGCTGTCGTAGCCCGGCGCACCAGAGAGAAACGGCTGGAACTTCGCGTCCACGGCGATGCGGAATTGCCCCAGCGAGAAGGTGGTGTCGTCGCCCTGGGAGGGAAAGGGGGTACCGCCGCCGCCGGCCATGGCTGAAGGGGAGGTGCCGAATGACATGGTAAGCGCCAAGCCGAGTAGGGCGGGATAGATGCGGACCTGCCCGCGGTTCTTTTCTCGTCTGGAAGTTTTCAACTTTGTCTCCTTGTGGGGCGAATGACGATGGACCAGCGGGGTGATGAAATCCGTCCGAATCCCATTCCTGACAGCCCACGTTCCAGGGGCGATCCCTGGTTGCAAATCCGGCCAAGCGTTGCCGGTGGCAACGGGTTCACCATATGGTCACTCAGTCGTCTGTGCGACCGTAACAATTGCAGCCTCCGGTATGACGTTCGCCAGCAGAAAATGTATGCAGATATCACATTCAAACATGGCGCACGGATGAAGTTTCAAGCCGGATAGCCGACTTGTCAACATGGGAATGCAGTTGGCCCAGCAAGCTTGATGTTTATCAGATTCGAAGCCTGGCATCCCGTCATAAACGAGTGCTCGGCAACGAAAATGTCCTCCCGATCGCCGAGTCTTCGGCACTTGCTGCAGATGTCGGAGGGCATGTTCAGAAAGCGCGTCTGGTCCGCGTTTGCGGTGGTGTGGGTGGCTGCCGTGCTGGTTCTTCTGCCTGCCGCGACACCGCCAGCCCGCGCGCTCGAGGCCGAATTCGGCCGTGTGGCCGATTGCCCCACCGGCTACACCAATGTCCTCGACGTCTGCACGCGCGACGCCAAGTCCATCTATGCGCTGGGCCGCTGCTATCTGCCGTGCCCCAGCGGCTACGTCAACCAAAGTGTGAGCTGCTATCGCGCTCCGGATACGCTCGGGCCCTCGAGCATGAGCTGCCGCTCGGACGAGTTCCTCAAGGGGGGGCGCTGATATCCCAACACGTCGGCGGCGCTCAACGGCGCGAAGCCGCGGCCCTTCTGGATCTACGGGCACAACCCGAACACCGTCGATGACGTGAACACGGCGTTGAAAGACGGGGCAAATGCCCTCGAACCGGACATCCGCCTGCAGGACAAGAATCTGATCGTGTATCACGGGTTCCCCGATATCTACCACTCGGACAAGAGCCTGCCGATCGACGATTACTTCGACAAGGTGCACGACATCGCGCAGAAAACCCCGGCGCTCTCGCTCATCGCGCTCGACATCAAGCCCACCGCGGCGACGGCGGACTACGGCGCGCATCGGTCGCATGGAACGCGACACCACCAACTACCTGGTCATTCCCTCGAAGAGCCTCGGACGGCTCGAGTCGCTCACGGTGAGCCGCGACAACGCCGGGAGCGGTCCGGACTGGTGGCTCGATTTCGTGCGGATCTCCAGCTTCAACTAGCTCACGCGGCAGAAGTACAACGGCGCCGAGTTCTACACGCCGTCGTTCAAGGACTGGATTCCGACCGACGGCAAGACCGTGACGCTGGACACCGAGCCCTGCGCGTTCACCGTGACCGGTGAGTCCATCGTCCGGCAGCAGGGCGCACGTGCTTCGGGCGGCAGGCTGGCGACCATACGCAACAACGAGGTCAACAGCCCCGTCCCGAAGGCGAAGACCGTGCAGGGGCCCGGCGCGAACGGCATCACCGGGCTAGGCGCGTTGCTCGTCAAGGCGGATACCGGCGCGGTGCTGGCGACGGTGGGGGCCACATGCACAGCCGCGCCGGAGCCGCACCTGGTCGTCATCGAAGCCAGCGACGCCGACACCACCGCCAGCGGCACGGCAACCATCGTGGTCACACCCAACGAGCCACCCGTCTTCGGCACCTACCCGGCGACAACCGTTGCCAATGCCGGCGCGGTCACGCTCCACCCGACCGGCAAACTGAGCGACGCCGGGCACGTGATGATGCTCAACTGCCAGCGCTCCCGGCTTCACCGGGATCTTCAACGGCAACCCGTCGACAGGCGCGCTCAACATCGGCAACGCCGGGCCGACCGGCGACTTCACGGTCACGGTGGTCGCCACCGACAACTGCGGCGCGAGCAGCACCCAGACCTTCGCGTTGACCGTCGGCGTCATCGGCGCGCCGAAGATCACGGTCGGCAACGGTGCCGCCAGCGGTTGCGCCGGCGGCATGATCCACAGCTTCAGCAGCCTGCGGATCGTCAAGAAGCCATGAACCGCATCCACGCAACAACGGCCGTCGATTCGGGAGCAACGCCAAGAAACACCTTTGCAAGACAACGGCCGCTGCCCAGTACCTTGTCGCTGTCGTTGCCGGTGCACATCGCGGTCATCCCGGAGCCGGCATCCTGGCTGTTCGTGACGATCGGGGTCGTGGTGTTGTGGCGACGGGTGAGGGTGATGAAGGCGGCAGTGTTGCGGGGCAAGACCTGACCCTGCGGGGTCGACGCTGCCTACGACCGGACGTAACGTCCCGATCGGACTGAAGCCAACTATGCCTTATGACCGCGCAGGTTTGCATGCGATTGGCCTGCCCGGCCGCTCCTCACGAGATCGAGCCTCCAGATAGGCCTTCGACTGTTCCCACGATGCGGTCATGCCGGTCGCCAGGATCTTCGCCCAGCGCTCATCGGCGATACGATGAAAATCGTTGTCTTGTTCGATAGCTTGTTTGATGGCGTCAAGCATGAAGGCGTCGGCGGTCATCCCGGCGCGCTCTGCTGCGGCAGCGATGCGGGCTTTCAGGTCGTCGTGGTGCAGCATCGTGGGTTTTGGCATGGTCGGCCCTGACCAAAGCGAGAATGTAGCACCTCAAAGCGACCCGAAAAGGGGCTGCTCCGGGGTAGCCTTGCGGCATCTCCGGGCCAGGCGTAACGTCGTGCTATCAGGACGGATGAGGATTACCCGGCATGGTTGACGTCATAGAGGTTCCATTGAGCCCACTTGAATTGGGCGAGAGATGGCGACGCATGTGCGTCGATCCGACTTTCGAGGATGTGCCTGGAAAGATCGAGCTCACCCAGTGGGGAGAAATCCTGATGAGTCCAGTGGGAAAAGCACATGGGTTGCTAGCGGTAGCACTCTCGGTTCTGTTGATGCGAAAACTGGGCGGCAAGGCGATGGTGGAAGTCGGGGTCCTGACGGCTGCGGGAATCCGGGCACCCGATGTTGCCTGGTGCTCCGACGCGTTCCTTGCGGCGCATCCCGAAGACGCGCCGCTTTCCGCGGCACCCGAGTTGTGCATCGAGATCGCCTCCCGGGGCAACGCCATGCCCAAGCTTCGGGAAAAGGCATTGGCCTACCTGGCGGCAGGGGCGACCGAGACGTGGATTGTTGTCCCGACCTCCCGAACCCTCGAAATCTATCGGACTGAAGGCAAGGTCGATCGGAGCGGCTTCGGCATCCAGCCAGCCGAGATTTTCGAGTAGAGGCGGTTGCTCGAGAACGCCCACCCGGTGCCCAATCCACCCAAGTTAAGCCACGCGTAGCTCATCAACAATGTTTCTGAGTCATGTATTTGTGGGGTTTCGGTCCTGGCTTGCGTGGCTTTGACAGATTCTCTCGGTGAAGATAGGTCTGCTTGGCGATCAGCCGCAGCACATTGCGCAGCAGCCTGGCGACCTTCCTGC
>JANMWG010000223.1:0-5123 GCA_031393885.1 Betaproteobacteria bacterium
GAGACCGAGCCGGCGACGCCGACACCACCCGACACTCCGCCGGTCGCCACCGCGATGCCGGCAGACAGCGACACGATCGCGCCGGTCCGCCTGGCGTCCACCACCAGGGCGCCGGTTTCCATTTCGGCGCCCGAAATGTAGGCCTTGGTGACGCCGATGAGCGTGTTCTGCGACAGGGCCCCCGCCACCGCGACGCTCGTGGATGAATCCGTGCTGTAGTTCAGCGCCGCCGCTCCCGAGAAGGAGCCGATGCCGGTGCTGCTTTCCGCGGTCACCGAAACGCTGTCGGCGCGCAGGTTCTTGCCGCCGTCCGTGCGCGCGAGATTGTCGATGGCCGCGATGGCCGTGTCGCGGACCACCTCGTTCAGCGCGACGCTGCCGGAGATCGCTGCGCTCCAGGAGCCCGACTGGTTGCCGGTGGGTGCGGCGCTGGAAGCGCTGCTGACCGCGGTGGTCGCAGTGGACGTGCCGCTGGCGCCCGTCGTCGACGTTCCGGAGCCGGTGGATGGGGGGGCCGAACTCGCCGGCGGCTGGGTCGAGACCTGGGAGAATGCCACCGCGGCCCCGACCAGGGCCCCCGTGTTGCTGGCATCGACGACCACATTGCCGCCGATGTCGAGCGTGGACGTCTTCCGGGTCTGGCCGTCGAGGGCGCCGATCACGGCGTTGGTCTTGCGATCCAGCACGTTGATGGCGACCCCGACCCCGGCGCCGAGGCCCGAGGCCTTCACCACCGCACCGGCGATGTTCACCATCACGGTCTTGTCGCGAGCGGTCACCCGGACATCGACGTTGTCCATGGGAGCGGACGTGATGATCGTGCCGCTGCCGATCTGCGCCGTGGTCTCGCTGGTGATGTCGTCGACGTTGATCGCGCCGGCGACGCCCCACGAGGACGCGGCAGCCCCCGAGAACCCGATGGCGATGTTGAGCATCGACGTGTCCGCGGCGACCTGCAGGCCGCCATAGGCGTCCACGGTGCCGTCGGTCTTGAACGTCGTCGGCTTGGCGATGTACACCCGCGCACCGTCCTCGATGACCGCCTGCGTGGTGTTGCCGATCCCGAGGATCTGGAGCGAACCGCCGACCCCGGCGCCGGCTGGATTGTCGGTGCCGTAGAAATTGCCCGCATACGCGGCGCTGCCCTTGCGGCGCGCCTTGAGGACGTCTTCCGGCGAGAGATCGATGTTGAACGTACCGGTCAGATGGACCAGTTCGTATTTCGTGTTGGCAGTCACGCTGACCGCCTGCGCGCCCGTGTTGCCCCGGAACGCGACATCCTGGTTGATGCGCGCGCCGGTTTCGATCTTCCCTACCGTTTTGTTGTCGTAGAACAGCCCGGACAACGCCAGCGCTCCCGCGAGCCCGGCGCCGCCCTTCTTGGGGTCGCCGATGGTCGATGCCTTAGAGGTGGTCCGGACCCACGAGTTGAACAGCAGCCCGTCCAGTCCGAGCTTGCCGTTCAGGAACGACGCGAACCGTGCGACCGGATCGGTGAGGAAGAACTTCTCCGCGTCGGCCGCGGCCGAATTCGGATCCTGGATCGGGAACACCCAGGGATACTTCATGTTGGCGGCAACGGTGATCGCCTTGTGGGCATCGATGGCCGCGCCAGGGCCTTGCGTACCCTGGCTCGACGTCGAGGCGCTTCCCCTGACCAGTGCCTCGACGCTGTCGCTGTAGTAGCTGCCGGCGAGACCCAGGCTGAAGGACAGCTTGGGGTTGACGTTGTCCGCCCGTGAGTTCGTCGCTTCGGCGTTCTGCTGGGCCTTGTGCTTGATGTCCGCCTTGACGTCGACCTTGCCGCCGGAATGCAGGACCGCGTTCGGCCCGACTTCGGCCAGCACGTTGTTGAACACGAAATGCAGGGAGAACGAGCCGGCGAACTGGAACGATGGCGTCGCCGCGCCCGGCTGCATCTTGCCCTTGATGGCCTCGCCGACGGTGCTCTTCTCGTACTTGCCGTCCTTCGCGAAATTCGACTTGTCGCCGAAGATGCCGCCGCCCTTCAGGATGTTGGCAGGACTGAACGCGGCCAGGTTCTGCATGATCCCGCCGCCCGTGCCCGCGAGTTCGCCCTTGGTCAGGAAGTCCTTCAGCTTCGGCTCGCCACCCAGGCCGCTCTTGGTCTTGCCGTTGTCGTCCGCGGTGAGCTTCGCGGTGATGCTGATGCCCTTGACGCCGGGGTCGAGCCGGTGCGCCGATCCCGAGAACACCGTCGAATCGACATCGAAGCCCACCACGACACTGGGCCTGGCATCGCGGAAGATCCGAAGCGCGTCCGGCGCCGTATCGAACCGCACCGTGGTCTCGCCGTCGGTGGCGAAGTCGATCACGTTGCCGGCGTCTGCATTGGCGGCCGAGGTGGCGAGCTGGATCTGGTTCGACCCGGTCGCGACCACGTACAGGATCTGCCCGATGTACGGGGTTAGCTCGGCGATCGGCGGTTCGCCGCTGGTGCCGCGATAGACCACGGCATCGCCGGTCTCGTAGGGGAAGCTGCCATCCGTCGTGAGCGTGTTGGCGACGCTGTCCACGACCACGGCCTTGCCTTCCTTGCTCAGGAAGATCGTGACCGGCGTCGCGGGCCCGGTCAGGGCAACGGGCGTACCGGCGATCGCGTTGGCGAACGTCGAGGCGAGCTGGATGTTTCTGGGATCGTTCGGATCGGTGATGACGAAGTAGACGTTCTGTTCGGTGAGGCCGCCGATGGTGCCGCCGACCGCGCCGCGATAGACGACGCGCTCACCGCGCTGGTAGGCGTGATCGATGGAAAGCTCGAGCGAATTGCCGCCCTGGATCGTGGCTTCGGCGGTGAACAGGGGTACTCGGTCGAACTGCACCTGCAGCGAGGTGCCGCCGCCGAGCGCGACGACCTGTCCGGCTGCGGCCTGGAAACGCGTCTCCGCGAGTGACAGGTTCTGCGGATCGTCGGCGTCCGGCACGACGTAATAGACATGCCCGACAGTCAGGCCGGTCAGCGTGCCGGTCTTGGTGCCCCGGTACACCAGAGTGTCGCCGAGATCGAACCCGTGATCGAAACCGAAGTCCAGCGCGTTGCCGGTACGCGTGACGGTGACCGCCCCGATCGGTGGCTCCGTTCCACTGCGCGCCGACGCGACCCCCGACCAGTACCAGTTGCCGCCGCGGGCCGTCGCCGCCGTATCGGCAACCGCCGTCGCACCGGCGGTGACGCCGGCGGCCGCCGCTTGCGCCTGGGTCTGTCCGTTCTGGATCGCCTGGTCATACGACGCCTGATACGCCGTGTCGTAGGACGCCTGCAGCTCGGTGTCGATGTCGCCCTTGAGGGCGTGCGCCTTCACTTCGGCATAGGCCTTCGCATACGCGTCCCGGCCCGCCGTGTCGGCAAGCGTGGCATTGGCGGCCGAGGTCGTCAGGCGCACCCGATGCGGGTCGAACGTGTTGACGATCGCGAAGTAGGTGCGATTCTCGGCCAGGCCGGTCACGTTCAGCCCGAGCGAGCCGCGATAGGTCATCGCGTCACCGGTCGCGAGCCCGACGGGAGCGACGTCAAAATACAATTCGTCGCTCTCGGCCCGGAACGCGTTCGGCGCGAGCGTGCTGCCGCCGGCCCGCACGAACTGCGGATCGAGATCCAGGGCTGCCTTGACGCTGGCGCCCTGCGGCGTCAACGACATCCGCGTCGGCTCGGCCGCGTCGACCGATGCCACGTAGGTGGCACCGTCGGTCAGGCCGCCGATGCGTTTGCCGGGCACCGCCGAGTAGACGAAGCTCTGCCCGTCGTAGGCGCGCACGATGCCCTCGAACTGCAGGTAGTCGCCGGTCTCGTTGACCTTGGTCACGAGCAGCGTGGTCGTACCGCGCTTGAGCACCGGGACATCCTGCTGCGCCGCGACCCAGTTCGCGCCGGGGTCGATGCCCAGCGGGATAAACGTCGGCGTTGCCGCCATCGCGTGAGCCAGGGTGTCCGCGAGCTGGATCGTGCTGGCGGACTTGACGATGACGTAGTAGGTGCCGCCCAGATCGTTAAGCCCATCGATGGGCTTGCCCGACACCGCCGAGTAGCGCACCAGATCGCCGGTGGACAGTCCGTGCTTGGCGCCGAAGTCGATGGTGTCGGTGGCCGCGTTCACCGAAACGATCTGGCGGCTCACCTTGCCGGCATCGAGCGTCGGATAATCGCCGAAGCGGATGTACAGGCCGTTCTTGCCATCGGCCTTGCTCGCCGCGAGGCGAATCGTGTGGGCGTCCACCTTGATCACGGTGTAGGCGCGATCGTCCTCCAGCCCGGGCAGCGGCGCACCGGTACCGGACGAATATGCCACGGTGTCGCCATCCGCCAGATTGTGGTTCAGGAGATTCCCGTCTGCATCGACGAACGACACCGTGTCGTTGGCGAAATCGACCCGGGTGAACGGATCGAACACCAGGGGCACCGCCTCGGGCGAGGCGGCCTTGGTCGCATCGGTCTCGGCCGTGATCCTGCCGTCCACCGAAGCCTTGACGTCGGACACCGCCACGCCGAGCGACAATGTGATCCCCGCCGATCCGCTGTTGTAGGTCGCGGTCTCGACGTTGGTCTTGTCGGAGTAGCTCGCTTCGGCTGCGACCTTGACGTTGCCGGCCGAGAGGATCTCGGTGTCCTTGGTGGTGATGGCGTAGGTGGTGCCGTTGGAGACATTGACGGCGCCCGCGAACGCCGACGCCGTCTGGTCGGTGGGGGCACCCTGTGAGATCTGCGTCTTGCTGGTGGTCAGGCCCGTGAACACCTTGCCCGGCGTGTTCGAGTAGCCGATGTTCTGGGTTACGCGGGCGGTTCCCGACACGGTGTTCTTCGTCTTCGCGCTCACGGCGACATTGCCGCCGTTCAGCGTGCTCGTGTCGATGCGGGTGGTGCCCTCGATGTTGGTCTTGGCGCTCGCCTGCGCGAAATCGAAGGCAAAGGCGATGCCGATGTGGGTCGCGGCGTAGTAGATCGCCTCGCCGGTGGCATCGCTGTTCGCCTCCGACGTGATGTCGACGTCGCCCGAGGACACGACCTGCGTGGCCCCTTTCAGGGTGACGCTGGCATCGGCGAGGCGCACCATGATCGACAGGGGCAGGCTCATGAAGTCGTCGAGCGGCCCCAGCACCGACTGGAT
>JANMWG010000226.1:0-3705 GCA_031393885.1 Betaproteobacteria bacterium
CCCGGTGGTGGCGGCGCAGGACGTGCGCGAAAAGGTCGCGGCGCTGCGCTCCACCTTCCGCGACGAGGTGAAAGATCCGGTGGTGTCGCGCTTCAATCCCGACGACCAGCCGATCGTGTCGGTGTCGGTGCGCTCGGAGCAGCGCGGGTTGCGCGAACTGTCGACCCTGTCCGACCAGGTGGTGGTCAAGCGCATCGAGAATGCGCGTGGCGTGGGCAAGGTCACGCTGGTGGGCGGGGTCAAGCGCGAAGTGCAGTTGCTGCTGCGCCCGGCCGACATGGAGGCGCTCGGGGTCGGCGTCGACCAGGTGATGAACGCCGTCCGCCAGGAAAACCAGGAGTTGCCGGCCGGTGCTGTCACCGGTCGCGACGCCGAGCGGCTGGTCAAGGTGCAGGGCCGAATCCGGTCGGTGCAGCAGTTCCGCGACATCATCGTGGCGCGGCGTGCCGGCACCCCGGTCTACCTGTGGCAGGTCGCCACCGTCGTCGACGGCCAGCAGGAGGAGGAGAACGTCGCGCTGGTCAACGGCGTGCGCGCGCTCGCCATCGACGTGGTCAAGACCCAGGGCGCCAACACCATCGACGTGGTCGATGCGGTGCGGGTGGCGGTGGCCGACCTCGAGCGCACGCTGCCGGCCGACGTGAAGGTTGCCGTGGTGCGCGACACCTCGCTCGGCATCCGCAATTCGGTGGCCAACGTGCGCCACACCATCCTCGAGGGTGGCGCGCTCGCGATCGTGATCGTGTTCCTGTTCCTCAACTCGTGGCGCAGCACGGTGATCACCGGGCTCGCCCTGCCGATCGCGCTGATCGGCTCCTTCGTGGTGCTCTACGCGTTCGGCTTCACCATCAACGTGATGACGCTGATGGCGCTGTCGCTGTGCGTGGGCCTGCTGATCGACGACGCCATCGTGGTGCGCGAAAACATCGTGCGCCACGTGCACATGGGCAAGGCCCATCGCCAGGCATCGCTCGATGGCACCCGGGAGATCGGGCTGGCGGTGATGGCCACCACCTTCACCATCTGCGCGGTGTTCGTGCCGGTGGCGTTCATGGGCGGCATCATCGGCCGCTTCTTCTTCCAGTTCGGCATCACCGTGACCGCCGCGGTGCTGTTGTCGATGTTCGTGAGCTTCACGCTCGACCCCATGCTGTCGAGCATCTGGCCGGATCCGCCGCGCGACGGGCACCGCCGCGGTCCGGTCGGCCGCCTGCTCGATGCCTTCGAACACGGCGTGGAGCGTTTCGGCAACGTCTACCAGCGGATCATCCGGTGGTCGCTGGTGTGGCGCAAGACCACCGTGCTGCTCGCGCTGTCCAGCCTCGTCGGCAGCTTTCTGCTGGTGCCGTTCATCGGCTCCGAGTTCGTGCCCGAGGCCGACCTGTCCGAGATCCTGGTGCAGATGAACACGCCGGCCGGATCCGCCCTGGCGCACACCCAGGAGAAGGCGAAGCAGGTCGAGGCGGCGCTGCGCGAGTTCCCGGAGGTCGAGTACACCTACGCCACGGTCAACACCGGCTTCGTGCAAGGCAAGAACTACGCGACCGTGTTCTTGCGCCTGGTGCCGCGTCGCGCCCGCAAGCTGCCGCAGAAGCTGCTGGTCAACCCGATGCGCGACCGGTTGCAACGCATCGCCGGCATCGAGGTCACCTACATCGGCCAGTTCACGTCGGTGTCGAGCGGCAAGCCGCTGCAGGTGAGCATCCAGGGGCCTGACATCGACCAGCTCGCGCGCCTGTCGCGGCAGGTCACCGAGGCGATGCGGCGCACCCCCGGCGCGGTCGACATCGACAGCTCGCTCAAGGCCGCCAAGCCGGCCATCGAGGTGCGGCTCAATCGCGAGCTGGCGAGCGACCTGGGGGTCGGTGTGCAGCAGATCGGCGCCGCGCTGCGGCCGTTGCTGGCCGGTGAGGCGGTGAGCACCTGGAAAGGCCCCGAGGATCAGAACTACGACGTGCGGGTGCGCCTGTCGCCGGACGACCGCCGCAATGCCGCCGATCTCGATCGCCTCTACGTCACCAGCGCGCAGACCAACGCCGACGGTTCGCCGCGCATGGTGGCGCTGCGCCAGGTGGCGAGCTTCGTGCCCACCGTGGGCGCGACCCAGATCAATCGCCGCGACCTCGCGCGCGAGGTGCAGATGACCGCCAGCCTGTACGGCCGGCCGGCGGGCGATGCCAGCAAGGATCTCAAGGCGCAACTCGCCACGATCGATCTGCCGCCCGGCTACCGCTTCGTGATCGGCGGCTCCGCCAAGGACATCGCCGAGACCATGGGCTATGCCACCTCGGCACTGGCGCTGGCGGTGGTGTTCATCTACCTCATCCTCGCATCGCAGTTCGGCAGCTTTCTGCAGCCGCTGGCGATCATGGTGTCGCTGCCGCTCGCGCTGGTCGGCGTGCTGATCGCGCTGCTGGCGTGGCGCAGCACGCTCAACATCTTCTCGATCATCGGTTTCATCATGCTGATGGGCCTGGTCACCAAGAACGCGATCCTGCTGGTGGATTTCGTCAACCACCTGCGGGCGTCCGGCATGGCGCGCGCCGATGCCATCGTCGAGGCCGGCAAGGTGCGATTGCGCCCGATCCTCATGACCACCGCGGCGATGGTGTTCGGCATGCTGCCGCTGGCGCTCGGCCTGGGCGAGGGCGCCGAACAGCGCGCGCCGATGGCGCATGCGGTGATCGGTGGTGTGCTCGCGTCCACGTTTCTCACCTTGCTGATCGTGCCGGTGGCCTTCACCTGGCTCGACGATCTGGGGTCCTGGGTCTCGCGCCGTCTGTTGTCGCGACTGGTCCCGTCGGCCCCACCGTCCAGCGAATCCTCGTTGCAGCAGCCAGAAAGGAAGTCCCCATGAAACGCCTGCCGAGCGCCGCGGTCCTGCTCGCCCTGGCCGGTCCCGCTGTGTGCGCGGACCTGCTGTCCGCGAAGTTTCCCGGGTCGGCGTTCTTTCCCGGCGGGCAGCGCGACTTCGGCTCGCGGATCCGCGAAGCGGTGGCCAACAAGACCAAGGCCGAGCAAGACCTGGAGAACGCGCGGCGCGACCTGGCCAAATCGCTGATCGACACCATCGTGGCGCAACTGAAACTCAAGCAGGCCGTGGGGCGGCTCACCGAAGACGACCTCGGTGCGGTCAACCGCTTGTTGCGTAACCTCTGAAACGGGAACGAGGCAACCATGGCTCTCCACCCCCTGCGTTGTTGCGCCGCGATCGTCGGCGTCATCTGCGCGTCCCTCCTGCTCGCCGGCTGCGAGCGCGAAGCGCCGCCGCCGCTGCCGCCGCGTATCGTGAATGTATTGAAGGTGGAATCGGTCAAAGCCGACGCACTCGCCGGCTACACCGGCGACGTTCGCGCGCGCTACGAAACCGCGCTCGGCTTCCGGGTCGCCGGCAAGATCGTGGCGCGTCTGGTCGATGTGGGCGCCATCGTGAAAGCCGGCCAGCCGCTGGCGCGGCTCGACCCGGTCGACCAGCAGCTCGGCATCGATGCCGCCCGCCAGCAGACCGTGGCCGCGCAGGCCAACTTCGAGCAATTGCGCAACGACCTGCAAAGGTTCACCGAACTGAAGAAAGACGGCTTCATCAGCGCCGCCGAACTCGACCGCCATACCGCGGCGTTCGAAGTGGCGAAGGCGCAACTCTCGCAGTCGAAATCGCAACTCGATGTGTCGCGCAACCAGTCGGCCTACACGGTGCTGACCGCG
>JANMWG010000232.1:0-4823 GCA_031393885.1 Betaproteobacteria bacterium
CGAACCAGCCGGGCGGGATGAGATCGGCGGCCTTGGCTTCGGGAACGCCGTTGAGCCAGCGCTTCTTCGCGGCATCTTTTGCCACGGTGCGATAGGCGCCCAGTGGGGTGGCCGGCGGCGGTGGCGTGGTGCGCAGCCATACCGGCGCGTAGAGCACGACCTTCGAGACCTTGTCAGGGTTGGACGCGGCGTAGGCGCCCATGGTGGTGGTGCCCCACGACCAGCCGAGAATCGCGATCTTCTCGGCGCCGGTATGCGCCCTCACATAATCGGCGGCGCTGCTCACGTCGCGCACGGCAACCGACGTGGTGACGATCGGCGCGTGGTCGGCGGCCGGCGCGTCCATCTCCGGCGGACGGGTGCTGCGGCCGTAGCCGCGCAGGTCGACCAGCCAGACGTCCCAGCCGTGGCTGGCGATGAAGTCCATCCACGACAGGCCGTCGAGCGAAAGGTCGAACGCGGTCTCGGACGGATAGGTGGCGCCGTGCACGTAGAGCAGCACCTTGCGCTGGACACCGGGCTTGACGCAGCCCGAATGCTTGTTGCGCACATAGAGCTCAATCCCGGGAGTATCCGACGGGATCATCAACTCCTCGGTTTCGAGGCCGGGCCGGCAGTCGTGGCTATCGTGCGCCATGGCGGGTGCGATGGTGGCGGGTGCGATGGTGGCGAGGACAATGGTGGCGAGGACAAACGCGATCGCGGTCGTCGGACGAACAAATGTTCTCATCGGATTCTCTGGCGTGCATGTCGGGGTGGGGTCGATGACTGTAGCATGCGGTCCGATGAACCTTCCGACTGTGCCAGCCAACGACCCCGCGCCGTTCGCCAGCCTCGAACCCGACCTGATCCTCGCCGCCGTCGAGTCCACCGGCCTGCGTTGCGACGGGCGCCTGCAAGGGCTCAACAGCTACGAGAACCGGGTCTACCAGGTCGGCATCGACGACGCCCCGCCGCTGATCGCCAAGTTCTACCGGCCCGGCCGCTGGAGCGACGCCGCGATCCTCGAGGAACATGCCTACGCGCTCGAACTCGATCGCGCCGAGGTGCCGCTGGTGCCGCCCAACGTCGATGCTGCGGGTGTCACGTTGCATGCGCATGGCGGCTACCGCTTCTCGCTGTCGGTGCGTCGTGGCGGGCGGGCGCCTGAACTCGACCGGGCCGAGGTGCTGCCGTGGATCGGCCGCTTCATGGCCCGGCTGCACGTGGTCGGGGCCACCGCGTCGTTCGCACATCGGGAGGTGGTCGACATCGCCAACTTCGGCCAGGCGTCGATGACCTGGCTGCTGGCCGAGGGCGTGGTCCCGCCGGACCTCGAACCGGCGTATTGCAGCGTCGCGGAGCAGGCGCTCGAGGCGGCGGCGGCCTGCTTCGACCGGGCCGGGCCGGTCGCGGCGATCCGGCTGCACGGCGATTGCCACGCCGGCAATATCCTCTGGACCGATGCCGGACCGCATTTCGTCGATCTCGACGATTGCCGCACCGGGCCAGCCGTGCAGGACCTCTGGATGCTGCTTTCGGGTGATCGCAGCCAGCGGGCCGAGCAGTTCGAGTCGGTGCTCCAAGGCTACGAGCTGTTCCGGCGCTTCGACCGGGCCGAACTGCACCTGATCGAACCGCTGCGCACCCTGCGGCTGATGCACTACACGGCCTGGCTGGCGCGGCGCTGGAGCGACCCGGCATTCCCGGCGAGCTTCCCGTGGTTCGACTCGCCGCGCTACTGGCAGGACCACATTCTCGCGCTGCGGGAACAGATCTCGCTTATGCAAGAGCCACCGATCGCCGTTATATAAGTTAGCAAGGCAGCGACCCGCCGGCATCGGCTGTTGCGTCGCAGCAGCTTGACGGGTCACCCGTGGTCTTTTAGAGTCCGGCACGCGCGCAATAACAAGCACCTGAAAAACAGGATTTCGCGTGCCCGCCACTGGAGAATCAGTGGCAGTCCAACGGAGATTTCATCACATGCTGTATGAACTGCACGAAATGCAGAACGCCATGCTCGCCCCGTTCGCCGCTGCCGCCAACGCCAACATGGCGCTCTTCAGCAATCCGCACAGTCCGTTTGCCCATACCCCCATGGCGCGCAGCATGGCCGCCGCCAACGAGCTGGTGGTGCGGCTGGTGCAGCGCTACCAGAAACCCGTCTGGGGCATCACCGGCACCACCATCGGCGGCGACCCGGTGCCGGTCACGATCGAGACCGCGCTCGCCAAGCCCTTCTGCAACCTGCTGCACTTCAAGCGCGAGATCACCCGCACCGATCCGGTGGTTCTGGTCGTGGCGCCGCTCTCCGGTCACCACGCCACGTTGCTGCGCGATACGGTCCGCACGCTGATCGCCGATCACGACGTCTACGTCACCGACTGGCTCGATGCGCGCGCCGTGCCGCTCGCCCAGGGCACGTTCAGCCTCACCGACTACATCGGCTACATACGCGAGTTCATCCCGTTCCTCGGTCATGATGTGCACGTGATCTCGGTTTGCCAGCCCACCGTCCCGGTGCTCGCCGCCGTGTCGCTGATGGCCGCCGGCCAGGAAAAGATCGCGCCCCGGTCCATGACCATGATGGGCGGGCCGATCGACACGCGCCGCAGCCCCACCGTGGTCAACAACTTCGCCACCGATCGGCCGCTGTCCTGGTTCGAGAGCCGCGTGATCCAGCGGGTGCCGGGCAACTACCCCGGCTTCGGCCGCAAGGTCTACCCCGGCTTCCTGCAGCATGCGAGCTTCATCGCGATGAACGCCGACCGGCACATCGAGGCGCATCGCGAATTCTTCGGTCATCTGGTGCAGGGCGACGGCGAGAGCGCCGAGGCGCACCGCCGCTTCTACGACGAGTACAACGCCGTGCTCGACATGCCGGCCGAGTACTACCTCGAGACCCTCAAGGTCGTGTTCATGGATCACGCGCTGCCCGATGGCACCTGGGTGGTCAATGGTCAACTGGTCGAACCGGCCGCGATCACGCGCACCGCGTTGTTCAGCATCGAAGGCGAGCTCGACGACATCTCGGGCGTCGGTCAGACCGAGGCTGCGCACGGCCTGTGCAGCAATGTTCCCGCGGCGAAGCGCGATCACCTCCTGGTCGAGGGCGTGGGGCACTACGGCATCTTCGCAGGCCGCCGGTTCCGGGAGTTCATCTACCCGCGCATCCGCGATTTCATTCTGAAGCACTCCTGATCCGGGGCAGAAGACACCCACCCCCAGGCTTCGCTGCGCTGAGCTGACGTCCACCCCCAGGCTTAGCTGCGCTACGCCTTCCCCCAGGGGGCGCGACATTCCTCGGGGAACCCTGCGGACGCCGCCCCTTCGTTCACGCAGATCCCTTCGACCTGGCATCGCCGTTCGATACGCATCTTTCTAACCGCTGGTCTGCATCGTGCTCGGGCGCGCCGGCATTGAGCCCTTCCATCGAGACACCATGAGCACCACTTTCGCCACCCCCTTCGAAGGCAAGAGCGCCTTCATTACCGGTGGGACCAGCGGCATCGGCCTTGGCATCGCGCACGGCTTGATGGCGACAGGGGCCCGCGTCCGGGTCACCGGCATCACCAACCGCGAAGTCGATGAAGCCAACCGTGCCGGTGTCGATGCCGTCAGGCTCGATGTCGCCGACACCGCCGCCGTCAAGCGGGCCATCGAAGCGCTCGACCGCCTCGACGTGCTGGTCAATTGCGCCGGCGTGATCCGCCGCGGCGCCGAGCACGACATCGACGTGTTCGAGCAGGTGGTCAACGTCAACCTCACCGGCACCATGCGCGCCTGCACCGCCGCCCGCCCGCTGCTGCGCCGGCAGGGCGGCGCCATTGTCAACATCGCCTCGATGCTGTCTTTCTTCGGCGGTGGCTTGGTGCCCGGCTACAGCGCGTCGAAGGGTGCGGTCGCGCAATTGACGAAGTCGCTCGCCATTGCCTATGCCGCTGATAACATACGAGTCAACGCGGTGGCGCCCGGGTGGATCGCCACGCCGCTCACCCAGGCGCTGCTGGATGATCCGGCGCGCGATCGAGCCATTCTCGATCGCACGCCGATGCGGCGCTGGGGCCAGCCGCAAGACGTGGCCGGCGCCGTGGTGTTTCTGTGTTCGCCGGCCGCGGCCTTCGTCACCGGTGTCATCCTGCCGGTCGACGGCGGTTTCCTGATCGCGTGATGTGGTTTAGAGGAGATGTCGAATGAATGCCCCAGTCAACGCCAGCGAACTCGCCGCGCCCGGCATGCTGCGCGAGATCGTCGAGATGGCGATCCCGGATGACGAACGGGAGTGGGTGCCGCAGGCGCCGAACGTATCGTTCCGCCCGCTCATGCTCAACACCACCAGCGGCGGCTGGTGGAACCTGCTGCGCGTCACCAAGACCGGCGTGCTGAGCCGCCACCGTCATCCGTCGATGGTGTGCGGGTTCGTGCTCAAGGGCCGCTGGCGCTATCTCGAGCACGACTGGATCGCGGAGGAGGGCGGCTTCGTCTACGAACCGCCGGGCGAGGTGCACACGCTGGTGATCGACCCGCCCTGCACCGAGATGATCACGTTCTTCAACGTCAACGGCGCCATGGTCTACGTCGACGAGCAAGGCAACACCATCGGTTACGAAGACGTGCACACCAAGATCGACATGTGCCGCAAGCACTATGCGGCGGTCGGACTCGGCGCAGACTATGTGGATCGGTTCATTCGCTGAAACCGGACACCGCTTAAAAAAACAACCTGATTGGCGATGAAGTTCAGCCACTACGCCTCCAGATGACTGCAACAACCACAAGACTGTCCTACAAGAACGCAACCCCGCAATCAACGCCCAGGTTTCCCTCATCCCCAGCCCTTCTCC
>JANMWG010000235.1:0-15106 GCA_031393885.1 Betaproteobacteria bacterium
ACCTGGCTCGTGATCGCCATGATGATCAGATTGCGCCGGCTGGCGTTGTAGGCGCTGCCGGAAACGATGACGGCGGGCCGTTTTTTCGCGCCCGACTGGTCGGTTAACGGAAACGGCACCAACACCCCATCGCCGAAGGAATGGGCCATCGTCACATCTTGTCGTAAGCGGCGTCTTCGTCGTTGTTCCACACCGCCGTAAAACTTGCCTCGGCCATCTTCGCGGCGGGGTGCGTGAGACGCTGCTCATCCTCACGCGAGCGCAAAAAATCCACGAAGTCCTCGACCTCTGCCAGCCGCTGCGGCGGTAGTTGCCTGATCTTGTCGATCAACGCCTGTTCGGTTGCGCTCATCGTTTCGGCTCTTGTCTGGTATGTTCAGCGGCTGCCGGCTTGGGCCGGCACACCATCGAGCATTCGCACCACCAAGCGCTGCTGCGCCTTGGGCAACCGTGCGAACACGGTAGGAAGTATTCGCCCCAAGATAGCAAAGCGACCTCGCGGCGGCAACGTCCGACATCCTCCGCATCCAACGATCGCGGGCGGATTCCACGACGAGGCAAGGCGACATATCATCACTGGGTGCAGATGCCGGCCGGGCCCCACGGGTGCCTGCCGGACCAGATCAACGAGTCGACGACAGGCAAATGCAAATGGCGAAATTCGGTATCGGGCAGTCGATCACGCGGCGCGAGGACCTGCGCCTTCTCACCGGCCAGGGGCAGTACGTGGACGACCTGCGCCTGCCCGGCCAGGTGCATGTGGTGTTCGTGCGGTCGCCGCACGCGCATGCGCGGGTTCTGGCGGTGGACGTGGCGGATGCGAAGACCGCCCCCGGCGTCATCGACGTGATCACCGGCGCGGAACTGCTCGCGGCCGGTATCGGCGATTTCCCGATCGGGCCCGGCCTCAAGAACGCCCAGGGCAACCCGATGAGCGCACCGCCTTACTACGCCCTGGCCACCGACGCCGTGCGTTTCGTCGGCCAGGCCGTGGCGGCGGTGGTCGCCACGACCCGGGCCCAGGCCGAGGACGCCGCCGAGCGCGTGATGGTCGATTACGAAGAGTTGCCGGTCGCCGTGTCGATCGACGCAGCGCTCGCACCCGGCGCGGCGCAGCTCTGGCCGGATTCGCCCGGCAACGTCGCCGCTGTCGCCCAGTGGGGCAAACCCGCCGATTGCGCCGCCGCTTTCGCCAAGGCCGCTCATGTCACCAAGGTGTCGCTGGTCAACCAGCGGTTGATCCCCGTGACGATGGAGCCGCGCGGCACGGTTGCCGAATACGACGCCGGCACCGGCCGCTTCACCTTGCACACCAGTTGCCAGAACCCCGCGGGCCTGCAGAAGACGCTGGCCGAAGGCATCCTGAAGGTGCCGATGGACAAGGTGCGGGTGAAGGTGGGCGATGTCGGCGGCGGCTTCGGCATGAAGACCCTGCTCTACCCGGAAGACGCCGTGTGCGCCTTTGCCGCGCGCAAGCTCGGCCGCCCGATCCACTGGCGCGCCAGCCGCAGCGAGGAGTTCCTGGTGGGCAGCCATGGGCGCGACCAGATCAACCACGCCGAAGTCGCGTTCAATGCCGACGGCAAGATTCTCGGGTTGCGCGTGCGCATCCTGGGCAACATCGGCGCCTATGCCTGCTCGCCGGGCGCGATCATCCACGTGGCCATCGGGCCCAAGGTGATCACCGGCGTGTACCACGTGCCAACGCTGGATCTGCACTCCACCGCGGTGCTGACCAACACCATGATCGTGTCGGCGTATCGCGGCGCCGGGCGCCCCGAAGCCATCTTCCTGATCGAGCGGCTGATGGACAAGGCCGCCGCCGAGCTGAAGATGGACCCCTCGGAGTTGCGCCGTCGCAACCTCATCCAGCCGGGTGCCATGCCTTACCGCACGCCGATGGGCGAGACCTTCGACAGCGGCAATTTCCCGCACATGCTCGACCGTATCCTGCACCACGCCGACTGGGCCGGATTCGCGAAACGCCAGGCCGAATCGAAGGCGCGCGGCAAGCTGCGCGGGCGGGCTATCTCGACCTTTCTCGAATGGACCGGCGTCGTGCACGAAGAGACGCTCGACCTGCACGTCGAGGCCGACGGGCGCATCAAGGTGTACACCGCGATCCAGGCCATGGGCCAGGGCATCGAAACCAGCTACCTGCAGATCATCGCCGAGACGCTCGATGTCGATGCCGACCTGATCGACATCGTGCAGGGCGACAGCGACATCGCGCAGGGGCTGGGCAGCATGGGCAGCCGCTCGCTCTACATCGGCGGGTCGGCCATGTTCACGGCGTCCAACGAGACCATCGCCAAGGGCCGCGAGCTGGCCGGCGAGGCGCTCGAAGCTGCCGGCGCCGACATCGAGTACTCGGCGGGCAAGTTCCGCGTGGCGGGCACCGATCTCGCCATCGACCTGTTCGAACTGGCCGGGCGCCAGCCCGAACGCCGCATCGCTATCAAGACCACCCAGAAAGTGGGGGGGCCGTCGTGGCCCAACAGTTGCCATGTGTGCGAGGTCGAGATCGACCCCGACACCGGCGTCACCGAGATCGTGAAGTACACCACGCTCGACGATGTGGGCCGCGTCGTGAACCCGATGATCGTGGCCGGCCAGGTGCACGGCGGCATCGCGCAGGCGGTGGGCCAGGCGTTGATGGAAGACGGCCGCTACGACCCCGAGACCGGTCAGCTCACCACCGGATCGTTCCTCGACTACTGCCTGCCACGGGCGGACGACCTTCCTGCCATTGCCACGTTCACCGACGAGTCGTCGCCCTGCAAGGTGAATCCGCTCGGTGCCAAGGGCGTGGGCGAACTCGGCACGGTTGGCGGCACGCCGACCGTCATCAACGCCATCATCGACGCGCTGCGGCCGATGGGCGTGGTCGACATCGAGATGCCGGCGACCGCGGAACGCGTGTGGAGGGCGATGCGCCAGGCGGCGTAGCCGTCTGGTAGGCGGTTGCGCCGTCCGCCGGGCGTTGAGTTTTCTAAAGTTCAACTTTAGAGAACTCACGACTGGAGTTCGCGTCGAGCACTATCGGGCGGCGGCTCCTGTGAGCTGCATCGCGGGGTTGCGGCGGTACGCTACCCCAACTTCTCCTGCACCCACCGGCCGATCGCCAGGCTCGCCGTCAACCCCGGCGACTCGATGCCATACAGATTCACCAGCCCTGTCACACCATGGTCGGCCGGGCCCTGGATGATGAAGTCCGCCGCCGGTTCGCCGGGGCCGGATACCTTGGGGCGGATGCCGGTGTAGCCGGGCGTCAGCGCACCGTCGGCCAAGGCAGGGTAGTAGCGGCGGATGGCTTCGTAGAACAACGGTTCGCGTTCGTGCTCGAAGGTGTAGTCGACGCCGTCGACCCAGCTCACGTCGGGGCCGAATTTCGCCTGGCCGCCGAGGTCGAGCGTGACATGCACGCCGAGGTGGGCTTCGGTCGCCACCGGGTACACCAGCCGATGGAACGGTGACCTGCCCGCGAGCGAGTAGTAGTGCGCCTTGGCGAAGTACTGGGGCGGGATCGTGGCCGCCGGCAGGCCCGCGAAGCGTCGTGCGAGACTGGGCGCGTGCAGCCCGGCGGCGTTGACCACGGTACGGCAACGCAATTGCATCGGCTCCGCGCCACCCACCTCGAGAACGATGCCGTCGGCGGTGATCTGGCCGTGGGCCACCGGACTCTGGAACACGCACATCGCCCCGTGGTTCTCGGCGTCGCCCTGGTAGGCGAGCATCAGCCCGTGACTGTCGACAATGCCGGTGGACGGCGACAGAAAGCCGGCGACGCACCGGACTGCCGGTTCGAGTTCATGCAGCTCGGCGGCGCTCAGCCATTGGAGGTCATGCACGCCGTTGGCTTCGGCCCTGGCCACGTACGATCGCACCGCCGCGATCTCGGCTTCTTCGGTGGCGACGATTACCTTGCCGATGCGCTGGTGGGCGACCCCATGCCCGGCGCAATAGTCATAGAGCAGTTGCTTGCCCTCCACGCACAGGCGCGCCTTCAACGAGCCCTCAGGGTAGTACAGGCCGGCGTGGATCACCTCGGAATTGCGCGAGCTGGTGTGCTCGCCGATGCCGGCTTCGGTCTCGATCACGATCACTTCGCGCCCGGCGAGTGCGAGCTGGCGGGCGATCGCGAGGCCGACGACGCCGGCGCCGATGACGGCGCAGTCGATTTCTTCCATGGCGGGTACAACGGATGCGGGAACAGCCGAACGGTACCGCAGAAACGCAACGGGCCGACCCGAAGGCCGGCCCGTTGGCGAAGCGGCAGCGGTTACAGCAGGCTGCGGGCAAACGCCATCGCGGCCTGCATGTCGGGCAGCGCGGTGACTTCCGGCACCACCTGGATGTAGCGGACGATGTTGTTCTTGTCGGTGACGATCACTGCGCGGGCGAGCAGATTAAGCGGGGCGATCACCAGACCATTGGCCTCGCCGAACTCGCGCATGTTGTAATCCGACACGAAGGTGAGGTTCTTGATCTTCGTGTCCTTGGCGAAACGGCTCTGGGCAAACGGCAGGTCGCGGCTGACGGTGATCAGGTCGATCTGCTTGTCGAGCCCGGCATTCTTCTCCGACAACTCGTGGGTCTGCTTGTCGCAGGTAGGCGTGTCGACCGACGGCACTACGCTGATGATGCGAACCTTGCCGGTGCTGTCGCCGATCTTGAACGGGCTCAGATCGCCGGTCAACAGGGTGGCGGCAGGCAGCGGCTCGCCGATCTTGACCACACCCGAACCGCCGAGCGGCAGCTTGTTGCCCTTGATGGTGACGGTATTACCGGCGCCGGCCATCACGGAATCCTTGGCGACCGGCAGGTCGGCCTGGACCATATTGGTGGTGGGGCCTTTGGTCGCGCACGCGGCGAGCGCGGCAACGACGATCAACGATAGTATCGGACGGATCATGATTTTCTCCTGGCATTCATGTAAAAGAGGGGCAGGCCGCTGGGCGCGTCTTGGTGGCGCATCCGGCCTGTTGCAAGCTGCCGCCGTGGGATTCTGCGGGAGCCGGATTCTAATACGCAGCTTCGGCGTGACCGGTTGCAGATTTTCATGAAATATGGTCGGGGTTTGCACGCGACCGGCGGTCCGTGGGAACCGGATTTCGCTCGTCGGCACGCCGCCTTTGCGCCCCTCGCGGCCATGTTCGGCTCGCCCGGGCCGCTCTCGGCGGACCACTGGCCGTCCCTCATGACGCTCGAGACCATGCTCGGTTATCGCGGTGCGACCAACGCGGCCGGCATCCCGCTCACGCTCGGGGCCGCTATCGATGGCGCCGCTGCCGCCTACGAGCAGCGCATCGGGCAGCACGGGGAGATCGCGATGCGACCGGGGCAGTGGCACGACCTGTTCAACGTGTGCATGTGGGCTTTGTGGCCCGCGACCAAGGCCGCCCTCAATCGGCGGCATTGCGCTGCGCTCGCGGTAGAGGCCGGGTCGCGCCGATCCCCTGCGCGCGACGCCCTGACCGCCTTCGACGAAGACGGCATCGTCATCGCCGTTGCCGATCCGGCGCTGGCGAATCTGGTGCGCGGGTTCCGCTGGCGCGAGCTGTTCGTGGACCGTCGCGCCCGACTCGCCGATGCCTTCCAGCCATTCGTCTTTGGTCACGGATTGTGCGAAAAGCTGCTCGCCCCCTTCGTCGGTCTGACCGCCAAGGCGCTGCTGGTGCCGGTGGACGCCGGTTTTGCGCGGCTGCCGATGACCGGGCGCTGCGCCGTCCTGGACGCCGCTGTCGCCAGCCTTATCGGCGACCCGGCGAGGTTCGCGTCGACCACCGACCTGTCACCTCTGCCGGTGCTGGGTCTGCCGAACTGGTGGCCGGGCAACGAGGACCCAGGCTTTTACGACGACGCCAACTACTTTCGCGTCGGCCGCCGGCGGCATGCCCCGATGGTCGCGCCGGCATGATGCCGCCGACCGGTGCGGGTGCCGCCAGCGCCAACCCCACGCCAACGCCGTCGGCGCCGCGCCGCGCCCTGCTGTTGCTGGCTTTCGCGGCCTTCGTTTCCGGGGCCTCGATGCGCATCGCCGAGCCGCTGCTGCCCAAGCTCGCGACCGACTTCGGCGTCACGGTGCGTGCGGCGTCGCTGGTGCTGGCGGCCTTCAGCCTCGCTTACGGCATGTTCCAGATCGTGCACGGACCGCTGGGCGATCGCATCGGCAAGCTGCGCGCGGTCACCATCGCGATGGGGCTGGCGTCGCTGGCGAGCTTCGGTTGTGCCGTGATGCCGACGCTCGACACGCTCGCGCTGTTGCGATTCGTCGCCGGTGCGTTTTCCGGCGCGGTGATCCCGCTATCGCTCGCCTGGATCGGCGATCGGGTGCCGTACGAGGAGCGGCAGGCGGTGCTCGGCAAGTTCATCTCGGGCACGCTGCTCGGCCAGAGTTTCGGTCCGCTGCTGGGCGGTGTGATGAGCGACCTGATCGGCTGGCGCGCGACGTTCGTCACCGTCGGCATCGCCTTCGTCGTGGTCGGCCTCATGCTGTGGCCGGAAGCGCGGCGCAGCCCGCGGCCGCCAGCGGGGCCGCGGGCATCGGCCTGGACACAATATGCCGCGATCCTGCGCTCGCCGCGCGCCCGTCCGGTACTCGCGACGGTGGCGATCGAAGGTTTCCTGTTCTTCGGCGCCTTCGGGTTCGTCGGCGCGTGGCTGCATCAGCGCTTCGACCTGAGCCTCACACTCACCGGCGTGCTGGTCGCCTGCTTCGGCATCGGCGGCGTCTGCTACAGCCTGACGGTGAGGCAACTGGTTCGTCGCTTCGGAGAGACCGGACTGGTGGCCGGTGGCGGCGTGGTGCTGTGCGTATCGTACGTTGCCCTGGCATTCGTGCCGGCGTGGCAATTCACGGCGCCGCTGATCGTCGCACTGGGTTTCGGGTTCTACATGCTGCACAACACCCTGCAGACACGGGCCACCGAGATGGCGCCGCAGGCGCGCGGGGCGGGCGTGTCGTTCTTCGCCTTCTGCCTGTTTCTCGGGCAGGCCGCCGGGGTCGGGTTCTTCGGCTGGGCGGTGGAAGCGTTCGGGTTCGGCATACCGATTGCCGCTGCCGGGATCGCCTTGCTGGTGCTATCGCGGGTGTTTCGGGCGAGTCTGAAGAAGATGAGGCGGGCGGCAGCCTGATCGACCGGGCCGCCGCCCGCGTGACTGCCTACTTCACCGCAAACACGTCGTAGATGATGTATGACCCGTTCGGGCCGAATTGCAGCTCGACGAACTTGTTGATGAGCTGGACCCGGTTCAGATAGTCGTACTTCTTGGACCCGGTCTGGATCGTGGGTGCGGTGTAGAAATAGGCGACGTCGCTTGCCTTGATGACCTCGCCGGCGTTCATCTTCTTGAAACTCTCCTCGGTGTGCTGCAACAGTCCGGCATAGGTGACGTAGAGCAGATCGCCGTCATCGGTCTTCATGACCGCGCGCACATCCAGCTTGAGTACACCGGAGGGCATCACCCGCAGCCAATCCGCGCCGGGCGCGAGAAAGGTCCCCCTGATGTTCGGCCCCTTGATCCAGCCACCGGGCAGCACATTGACGATCAGCAGGGAACTGTCGATCGCGAGTGGCGGTTCGAGGATGGCCTTGTAGGTCATCACATACTCCAGCGTCGGCGTGGCGGTTTGTGCCTGTGCCGGTGCGACAGCCAACGAACTGGCGAGCAGCGACAGCATCGCGGCGAATGCGTGGCGGAACTTCATGGGTGTTCTCCTTGTTGTGGTTGAACCGAAGGTCTCGGCATCGGGGGCAGACGGCGGATCAGTCCGGGGTCCACCGCAAACCCGGATGCGCCAGCGATGACCGACCCCCGACATGACAGCGCCATTCGCCCCGGCGGTAGTCTGGGGTACCCGACCTTACCGATAGGTTACCGATTGGCGACGCATGCTCCGGGGATCGCCCGAAAGGTGACATCCACCCCCAGGCTGCGCTTCGCTTTCCCCCCAGGGGACGCAGCATCCTCGGGGCAGCCCTGTGGTGCTGCCGTCCTGCAGGATTCCGGTTCTGCCGGTGCCGGAATCCATGAATAATGGTGCCAGGTGCGGGCCGCGCCCGACGACAACCGATGCCAGACAAGCGCGTCCGTGATCGACGATGGCAACGGGTGGCGGCGAGAACGACGACGTGCGTCGTTCGATGGTGGCGGGTCGAGATGACTTCGGGAGGAGCAGACATGTCGAAACAGGATGGGGCGTGCACTGGCCGCGGGTCAACGCCACGGGCGGCATTCGTCATGTCGGTCGGGCTGTTGCTGAGCATCGGCAGTGCCCGCGCCGCGGACAGCTACTTCCCGCCGCCGGGAGACGCCTGGGCGACTCGCGCACCAGAAGCATCGGGCATCGATCCTCGCAAGCTCGCCGATGCCGTCGCTTTCGCGCGGGCCAACGAAGTGAACTGGCCGCGCGATGTGCGGGCGCAGATCGAGAAGGACACCGCGAAGGAACCCTTTACCCTCCACCATTCCGATGTATCGGCACCGGGCACCACCACCACTATTATCGACCCAACGTCAAATTCCACACGGAGCGGCGAGGAGCCGTTCGATCCGCCATGCGTGCGTCGCAGATGATTCTGGTGGCGTCGATTTGAACGTGGGCGCCGCATCTTCAGGCGAGATAAACCGGCGTCTCGGGTCTTGCTCGATCGTAGCCGTTTCGAACAAGAAAAGTGGCTTGAAGGTGCTGGTCGCACATGACCCCCGGGGTCAGCAATTCGGAACGCCCCGATCAGGAAATCACCGATAGCCGATTGTTGCACCATGGACTACCGCCGGGTGCTTCGAATTCTCGTCAATTAAACCGACAGACTTTTCAGGGAGCGGTGACGATGATGCCATGTCCTTTCATGCCTTCTCGTCCTGACGGACACGTTTGCCCTTGCATTGCTGCCGCGGCAGCGTGTATACCGTAAACGACGCTTCGAACGTTTGCGGAGTGAATCCTGCCGCAAACGGTGATCTGGAAGAGCGTTCTGAGGGAGACTTCCGTGATGCAGGAAGAAAGGCTTCGGACAGCGGCTGGACTTTCGGAAAGAACCTACCGCACGGTCCTCACTCGAGCACCGGACATGTGCGTTGCATTGGAACGGGGCAGCGGCCGAATCATCCAGTGCAACGATGTCGTGCGCCTCACACTCGGTTTCTCCCCGAGGGAACTGGTCGGCCACTCGGTCCTGTCGCTCGCTCATCCCGATTGTTCGGCCCATGCCCAACGGGCATGGCAGTCGTTGGCCGCCGACCTGGTCGTTCCAGCGTCTGACGTCGAGGTTCTACGCAAGGATGGCGGCAAGGTCGTCGTCCGTCTCACCGGCGCGACCGTGCGCAACGAGGCGGGACGAGTCTGCTTTGGTATCGCGCTGATGCGCGCTCGCGCCAAGCCTGCCGCCGAAGTCCGCACGCGCGCGGAAAGTCCCGACCGGTTGCGCGCGCTGTTGTATACACTCTCGGTAGCCGAGCAGCGTGAGCGGCGGCGAATCGCGGCGGGCCTGCACGACGACCTTGGCCAATCGCTGGCGATCGCCAAGCTCAAGCTCGGCTGCCTGGGCGTCGCGACCGATGCCGCTGAGCGGGATGCATTGACCAGCGACATTCGCGATCTGATCGATCAGGCCTTGTCCGCTGCACGATCCACGACCTTCGAGCTGAGCTCCCCGGTTCTCGAGCAGTTCGGTCTGGATGCCGCCATTCGAAGTGTCGGCGAGCGCATGCAGAAGGCTTATGGCCTGCGCTTCGGTTTCGTGACCGATCGGGCGCAACTCGATCTGACACACGAGAAGCTCGAGGTGTTGCTTCGTGTCGTGCGGGAACTGCTTTTCAACGTGCACAAGCACGCCCGCGCGAGTTCGGTCGAAGTCATCGCCCGTAGCGTCGACAGCGTGCACACCATTTGCGTTGTCGACGATGGCGTGGGCTTTCGTCATTCCGACCGGCATCGGGAGTTCACTACCGAGGGTGGCTTCGGGCTTCGCAGCGCCGAGGCGCAGGTCCAGGCGATCGGTGGTCGTTTCGCGATCGAGTCGTTCCTCGGTACCGGTACGTGCGTGACGATCAGTGTGCCTCTGGTTGGGGCAAGCATGAATGGCCGTGCGCCCGAGGCAACGGTGCAGTAGGAGTATTGCCCGACAACGCCGGTCACCGAGTTCAATGGTGCCACAAGAAAACCGCGACCAGAGGGGGAAACAATGACCATCCGTATCGTTCTCGCCGACGACCACTGCATCATGCGCGAAGGTCTGGCGTCGCTACTCCGGCGGGAGCCGGACTTCGAGGTCGTCGGTCTGGCGGGTGACGGGGAGGAACTCGTTCGCCTGACGCGCGATCTGGACCCGGAGATCGTCATCACCGATGTTTCGATGCCCCTATTGAACGGGATCGACGCGATTCGACGTATCCTCGAACATGCACCCGGCGCGAAGACACTGTGCCTTTCCGTTCATGACGAAATGCACATGATTGCCGCGGTCATGGATGCGGGGGCGGCAGGGTATCTCCTGAAAGATTGCGCCTACGAGGAACTGCTTCTGGCGGTGCGTGCAGTGCTCTCGAATCAGGTCTACATCAGCCCGCGCATTGCCGGGGTACTGATGCAGGACTACCGCGATCGGCGGCGGGCGGGGGCGCACAAATCCGCATTCTCCGAATTGACCAGCCGCGAGCGGCAGGTCGTCCAGTTGATCAGTGAGGGGTACTCCACCAAGGATATCGCCGAGCGATTGCATGTCAGCACCAAGACTATCGGGACCCATCGGGAGCACGTCACGCTCAAGCTGCGGGTCAACGGCACCGCCGAACTGACTCGCTACGCGATCCGTGAGGGGCTCGCCAGCCTGGACGGTCATTCGATCGGTCGTTCGGGCAACGTGCAGTTCTAAATCGCACCAATCGCCAAGGCCGGGACGAGCACCTCGCGGGCTCGCCGACTACCCGATTCCGCGCCGGCGGCTTGGCCCAGGAAGACGAGATCGACTGCCGCGCCATCGCAACGCCCCGTCATTCCGATTCAGCAACGCCGCCCTCGCATTTCAGGTAATGCCTGATTGTCGGCGGGCCCGGCGCACGCGCATGGTGAATGCGTGTGATCGCGCTGATGGTGGTAGCCGTCTCCTGTCGAGCGACACGTACCGGACATCCGAGAGCGGCGGAGTTCCCCCCGTCAAGGCGCTCATTGTTCATGGCACGGTGCCGAAGCGGGCGAGACGTCGTTCGGTGCGCTATTCGGCAACCTGGAATGCGGTGTGTCAAAAAGGGCGGATCGACGGTGATGAATCCTTGTGGGAATCGATAGCGTGCCCATCAGGATCTTGCTCGTCGACGACCATTCGAAATACCGGGCAGCCATCCGGGAGATGCTGGAGCAGGAGCCTGACCTCGAGATCGTCGCTGAGGCCGGTGACGGGGCCGGCGCGATACGCCTGGACGCCGAGAAGACACCGGACGTCATCATCATGGACATCGCAATGGCGAACCTGGACGGCATCGAGGCAACTCGCAGAATCCTCGCACGCCGTCCCGCAGCGCGCGTGCTGGTGCTGACACTGCACTCGGATACGCGTTTTGTCGAAGCCATGTTCGAGGTCGGCGCCGTTGGCTATGTACTCAAGCAGGATTGCTTCGCCGAACTGGCGAACGCCGTGCGCGAGGTCGCGGCGGGGCGAACCTACTTCAGCCCGAACATCGCGTCTCCCATTGCGCCAATCGACGACGGTTCTGCGCAATAGACGTCTCCAACGCCCGCCTTTGTGACCCGATTTCCGTTCTCGTGACCGCGAGAACGGCGAGGCCGGCAGGCACCGAACAAGAGGCGCCCGGACGAACGCGAGGAACAGCTGCGGTTCCCCCGCGTCCTTGGCACTTGCCCCAGCACGATCTCGGTTTTCGCGAACCCCGGAGTCAGCAAATACCCGATTGGCGTGGGCGAACCACGCGCCGAACATAGGTCAGCAGTCGTCGCTGCCGCGGTGAGCCGGGTCTGCCGCGGCGGGTTGTGCCGAAAAACTTGCAGCAAGGCCAGCCGACCCGGATTGGTGCGAAAACGGACAAAGTGATGCCAGCACGTTTCGATGAAGAGATGCGGCCGCGTTTCCCGAACCAGGTCCGGGGGACGGACCGATGCCATGGGAGGGCCGAATGATCGACGCCGTGGTGCACCAGCTGGCCCTGCGGCTCAACGAGTTTCTCAGGCGAAATGCCAATGTCCCGTACGATATCGTGTGTACCTCGAATCTGCTGGAGCAGAACGGCAACGTCGCACCCGACATCGACAACAAGCTGGTGGTGTTCCTCGTCAACGTCGAAAGGGATTCGCTGCCCTTCAAGCCTGCCGCTGCTCGCGGTACCGCGAACAGCCGGTACGTCGAATGCAATCCTCCCGTGCACCTGACGCTGGCCGTCATGGTTGCCGCCAACTTCAGTGGTCGTCACTACCCTGACGCGCTGAAGTTCCTTTCCAACACGATCAGCTACTTTCAGCGCCACCCGGTGTTCGACCACACCAACACGCCCGAGCTCGATGACCGGATCGAGCGGCTGGTGCTGGAAATCGAGAATCTTTCCCTCAACGACTTGAGCAACCTGTGGGGAATCCTCAGCGGCAGGTACGTGCCGTCGATCCTCTACAAGGTCCGGATGATCACTTTCGACACCGGCGATGTGATCAGTCAGATCCCGGCCATCAGCGCGGCTGAAACCCAAACTCATCTCATGATGAGGACCATCGCCCCGTGACTGCCTACCGACCACTGTTCCGGGTCGACCTGCGGCACGACTTCTTCGGCGACGGGTTGTGCCGCGGGCTGGTCTTCAACGCGGCCCCGGAGACGGCGGCGCTGCTGCGAAACCGTGGCTTGCTGCTGCGAACCGCACCATCCGGGATGTCCGTTTTCGTGGGCGACGATCAGCCGCCGGTGGAAGAGAAGGCAGCAGCCGAGCCTCTGGTGTTCACGTTCAAGATCGCCGCGACCGATGCCGGCTTCTCGAACTACACCGTTCTGGACGGGACACGGGATACGGTCTTTGTCTTCGACAGCGAACGGGCTCAGACCGTCGCGGATTGCCACGGCCTGCGGCTGCATCAAAACGCCTGCGCCTCGGCGGATGATCGGATCGACCTGAATGCGCCGGCGCTTTCAACGTTGCTGGAAGGCCGCGATCCGGGAATGGACGACTGCGTTCCAATCTCGCGGCCGCTCGCGGTCGTCGCCGTTCGCCTGTCGGCAAGTGACCTGATCGCCAACGGTCGTGAGCGTTCCTACTACGTTCGATTCGGAGCCAGAAGCCTCCATTGGAAGTACTACATCCTGACGGCCCCCGGGACGGATGCGTCGCTTTCCATCCTCGACGCGGCCGGCGTGATCGGGTTCGACCCGATCGGGGCAATCCGACTGCCGGGCAATCGCCAGGCGATGGCGTTCAGATCGAAGGACCCGATCGTCATGTCCGAGCGCCCGCGCCATAGTCTCGAGTTGCGGGCGGACCGGTACGGACAGCGCCCGCTCGTCAAGCGTTTGCCGGTTGCCTCGCCGCATCACCTTGGGAAGGACACGATCCAGGGTCACGACGTTGTGGTCTCCGAGATCTACATCAACCTCTAGCCACGGAAGGAAACGCACCATGGGAATCATGAAGACACCAGGCGTCTACATCGTCGAGAAAAACGCCTTTCCGAATTCCGTGGTCGAGGTCGCGACCGCGGTGCCGGCGTTTATCGGTTACACGGAGAAGGCCGAGAACAAGGGCAACTCGTTGAACAACAAGCCATGGCGCGTTACGTCGATGGCCGAGTTCCACCAGTATTTCGGCTTCGGGCCAACGGCGGATTTCGTGCGCTTCAGCCTCGACAAAGTCGAGGGCGATGTTCCCCTGGCGTCCGCGGAGGCGCCGCTTGCGCTGCGAGACGGCGTACCTCTCACAGTGAACAAGACCCAATACCTGCTCAAGCAGAGCCGCGGCTTCTATCTGCTCTACTACAGCATGCTGCACTTCTACCAGAACGGCGGCGGGCCCTGCTATGTGGTGTCGGTGGACTCGTACAGCGCCGAAGATGATATCCAGATCGACAAGGCAAAGCTCGAAGCCGGCATCAAGGAGCTCGAAAAGGAGCTGGAACCAACCATGGTTGTGATCCCGGAAGCAGTGCTGATCAAGAGCAGCGACGACTGCTATGCGTTGCAGCAAGCCGCGCTGAAGCACTGCGGGCAAACGATGAAGAATCGCATGGCCATCCTGGACATCTGGGGAGGCTACCAGGAGAGCCAGGGCGATGATGGTTGCGTTGCCACCTTCCGCAACAAGATCGGTATCAACGATCTGATGTTCGGCACCGCCTATTACCCCTGGATCAACACCACCATCGTTCAGGAGAATGACCTGAGCTATGTGAATGTCGCGAACCCGGAGACGTTGATCGCCTGCATCACGGACGATCTGGGCGGCATCAACATGACGCCGGATCAACGGCAGAAGCAGATTGCTGAAGTTCAGAAGATTACGCCCCTGACAACACAATTCAAGTCGATCAAGGACGAGGAGGAGGCAGTCAGGACAGCAAAAGACGCCGGCGCGACGGCGCAGCTGGCGGCGGCGAAAGCCGTAGCAAACACTGATGCCCAGGCTCTGCAGACGGCAAAGAACGAGGCGGACAAGGCGGACAAGGCGAAAGGCGAGGCAGACAAGAATGTGAAGTCTTTTCAGGATACTTTAGCCAAAGAAAAGTCGGACGCAGAGACAGCCGTCACTGAAAAGGAAAAAGCAACGGGGACCCGCAAGGCGGAAAAGGAGGAAGCGGACAAAGCCGCGAAAGACTCGAAAGACGAGACCGTTCTAAAGAATGCAAGCCAGGCCGCAATAGCGTTGACGACAGCGAAAACGGAGGAGGCGGTCGCACGGGCGACATTGAAGGAGAGAACGGAGTACGCGACCAAGACCCTGGAGCAGAGAAAAGAAGCCAACCTGTCCGAGATCGCCCTGCTCGCCAAGACCCTGCCGCGAATCAGCCCGTTCTTCAATAGCATCATGGTCGAGATGCGCAAGCGGCTCAACGTGCTGCCGCCCAGCCCGGCCATGGCTGGCGTCTACACGATGGTCGACAACTCGCGGGGGG
>JANMWG010000258.1:0-5973 GCA_031393885.1 Betaproteobacteria bacterium
TGCCGTCGATCGCGGACACCGGCGCCTTGGCGATGCCGGCACCCGCCAGCGCCGCATCGATGGCGGGCAGCGAGGCCAGGCGCCAGTCGCCCAGGGCGTGCAGCACGTTGCCGGCGCCGAGCGGCTCGAGGCGAAACCAGCAGGATGCGGCGTCGGGAGTCATGCGTTTGCCGGGATAGGCCAACAGCCAGAACCGACAAGGTAGCGAATTGCCGTCACTTGTTCCAGTGTGTGACTGAGACTGAGCGCCGGTTGCGGGGGCGGATGGCCAAGCCTCGAGGTCGAGTTGCTCTCTCGCCCGCCAGCTATGTCGATGTTCCATGGCGAATACGAATGGACCGAGCTACCGTCTGCCGTCGGGGCACCCTTGCGCACGACCTCAGCCGGGCTCCGCGATCGACAACGACACTGGCAGACCGGCGTGGCGCGCCGCTGACGACGCCCGGAGCAAGGCACTACCGCCCCGGGCGCCTCCAAAAGGATGATCCCCCTGACGCGCCTAGGCCTGGATCGGCCGCCGCCGGCGCATCACCATCACGCCCGCAAGACCCGACAGCAACAGGGCCACCATGCCCGGCTCCGGTACCGCGGCCACATCGCCAGGGCGCACAGCCAGGGCAGAAAACCAGTTGTTCTTGTAGTAATCGATCTGGTGGCCATAGTTGGTACTGAAGTACCACGCGAAGTAAGGATTCGGCGCGAACTCCGTACCCGACCAGTAGGCGGAGGACTGCAGGTTCTTGAACGGGCCGGTGTTCGTCATCGGGCCGCCTGCCGCATTGCCCAAGGCCGTGTAGTACAACTCCCCCATCTGGCTGTTGGTGCAGTTGAAGACGGTGCATGTGGGATCCGCCGCCGGCAGCGACCAGCCGCTGAAGGTCCCCACCGTCAGCCCTGCCGCCCAGCTCTTGGCATCTTCCCAAATCAAGCCGGTGTTGTTGCCCGTTAGATACCAGGTGGCATCGAGCACCGTGTCGTAGGCAAACTCCGCATCCGCCTCAACCACGGTCGCGTTGCCGTTGATGTCGCGCAGTTCCAGCGCCGCCAGCGCTGGCCCTGCCTGTACCAGCGCGGCTACCGCCAATGCCAGTGCCGCACGCTTGACAGGCGCTTCAAGACCTTTCAGGTTCTTCATCTTGTCTCCAGAGATGGTGTTGTCGTTTGTTCGATCGGCGCGGGGGGGTGAAGAGAGCACAGACGACTTTCGGGGAAATGTTCGGAAAAATGCTCTCGGTTGTTAAGTTACCCCATCCCCCGCCATGTCAACGTTTGATACCGGCATTGTTTGCAGCCGAACGGGTCATGGGCCGATCCCCGGCTTCGGATTGCCTGATTGGCGACATTGCTCAGCGTCCCTCACCCTCGGTCCCTCTCCCAGGGGGAAAGGGCTGGGGATGAGGGAAACCTGGGCGTTCATTGCGGGGTTGCGTTGTTGCGGGACAGTCTTGTGGTTGCAGTCATCTGGAGGCGTAGTGGCTGAACTTTATCGCCAATCAGGTCGGACTGAAGGTGCCCGGGCAGACGTACCGGCACATCAGTCTCCTTGGCGAAAACGGTGACCGAATCGCCTTCGGGAAGCGAGGCGCCATCGAGCACGACTTTTCCATCGATGACGATGCCGGTGACGATATGCATGAAATCATGGTGCTCCCGCGCCCGAAGTGATGGTAGAGACAGCCTTGTCCAACGAGGTGTGAGCCTGGAGGCAGGCTCGGCGTGGTTCAGGCTGTTCCGGGTGTGCCGCGCTCGCGCAGGAAATCGCCGAGCACCACGCCGGTGTGCGAGTCGGGATGCGAACGCACGACCGCCTCGGGCGAGCCCTGCGCCACGATCTCGCCGCCACGCTCGCCGCCCTCGGGACCGAGATCCACGATCCAGTCGGCTTCGGCCCACACGTCGAGATTGTGTTCGATCACCACCACGGTGTTGCCGGCGTCCACCAGCCGGTGCAGCACGCGAATGAGCTTTTCCACATCGGCCATGTGCAGTCCGACCGTCGGTTCGTCGAGTACGTACAGCGTGTGCTGGCGGGCCCCGGCGCGGCCCGGCCGCGCCGCCGCGTCATTGCCGTCGGCACGCACTTTCGACAATTCGGTGACAAGCTTGATGCGCTGCGCCTCGCCGCCCGACAGGGTCGGGCTTTGCTGGCCGAGCGTGAGATAGCCCAGGCCGACGTCCTGCAGCAATCGCAGCGCATGGTGGATCGCCACGTGCGCCGAGAAATACTCGACCGCGTCGTCGACGCTCATCATGAGCACGTCGCCGATGGATTTTCCCTTGAACGGCACCGACAGGGTTTCCGGGTTGAAGCGCTGGCCACGGCACACGTCGCAGGTGATCTTCACGTCGGGCAGGAAGCTCATCTCGATGCGCTTCATGCCCTGGCCTTCGCAGGCCTCGCAGCGCCCGCCGGCCGTGTTGAAGGAGAATCGCCCGGGCTGGTAGCCGCGCATGCGTGCCTCACTGGTGCCGGCGAACAGGCGGCGAATCGCGTCCCAGAAGCCGACGTAGGTGGCAGGACAGGACCGCGGTGTCTTGCCGATCGGGGTCTGGTCGACCTCGAGGATTCGCCCGAGCGGCTCGGTGCCGCGAATGTCATCGCAGCCCAGGAACGCGGTGCCGGGGCCGCGCCGCCGGCGACTTTCGGCGACGATATGGGCCAGGTTGGCATGCAGCACGTCGCGCGCAAGGGTCGATTTGCCCGACCCTGAAACACCGGTGACCACCACCAGGCGGCCGAGCGGAATTCTGGCGTCGATGCGCTTCAGGTTGTGCAGGTGGGCGCCGATCACCTCGACGCTGGGGGTGCCGGCATCGACCGGCCGCCGCGGCGACACCGGGTGGTGCAGCGGATGGGCGAGGAATCGGCCGGTGATGGAGCCCGGTGTCGCCATCAGCTCGGCGGCGGTGCCCGATGCCACGATCTCGCCGCCGCGGGTGCCGGCACCGGGGCCGAGATCGACCACGTGATCGGCGCGTCGGATCGTGTCTTCGTCGTGCTCCACCACCACCAGGGTGTTGCCTTTGGCCTCGAGCTTGGCGAGCGTGTCGAGCAGCACGCGGTTGTCGCGCGGATGCAGGCCGATGGTCGGTTCGTCCAGCACGTAGCAGACCCCGCGCAGGTTCGACCCGAGTTGCGAGGCCAGGCGGATGCGCTGCGCCTCGCCACCCGACAGCGTCGGGGCCGAACGGTCCAGGGCGAGATAGCCCAGGCCCACGTCGCGCAGGAAGGCCAGGCGCGACCCGAGTTCGCTCACGATGTCGCGCGCGATCTCGAGTTCGCGGCCCGCCAGCACGAGATTGCCGACGGTGTGTTCGATGTCTGCGACCGACAACGCCGTGTAGTGGGCGATCGACTGGTCACGAAAGCGCACGTTGCGCGAGATCGCATTCAGCCGCTGGCCATTGCAGGCCGGGCAAGGCTTGGTCTCGGCGTCGAACCACTCGTTCCAACCCGCTTCCTCGCCGGTCTGTTCCTGGTCGAAGCCGGCGATCTCCAGCCCGGTGCCGAAACAGCTTTCGCACCAGCCGTGCTTCGAGTTGAACGAGAACATGCGCGGATCGAGTTCCGGATAGCTGGTGCCGCAGGTGGGGCACGCGCGCCTGGTCGAGAACACATGCAGTGCGGGCCGGGCGCTACCCGCCATCAGGCCATCGAGCGGCGAGAGCAGGTGCATCACGCCCTTGCCGAACTCCAGTGCGGTGTCGAGCGCCGCGCGCAGCGCGGCTTCGTTCTCGGGTGTGACCACCAGGTCGGCCACCGGTAACTCGACGGTGTGCTCCTTGAAGCGATCCAGCCGTGGCCACTTCGCGGTGGGGATGAACTCGCCATCCACCCGCAGATGCGTGTAGCCCTTGTTCGACGCCCATTTCGCGAGGTCGGTGTAGAAACCCTTGCGCGCGATCACCAGCGGCGCGAGCACGCCCACATGGCTGCCGCGGAAGTCGCGCAGCAGCCTGGCAACGATGCTGTCGGGGCTCTGCGGTTGGATCGGCGTGCCGTCGTTCGGGCAGTGCTGGGTGCCGAGCTTCATGAACAGCAATCGCAGGAAGTGATAGACCTCGGTGAGCGTTGCCACCGTGCTCTTGCGACCGCCGCGGCTGGTGCGCTGTTCGATCGCGACCGTGGGTGGAATGCCGAAGATGGCATCGACATCGGGCCGCGATGCCGGCTGCACGAACTGGCGCGCGTACGCGTTCAACGACTCCAGATAGCGGCGCTGACCTTCGTTGAACAGGATGTCGAAGGCGAGCGTGGACTTGCCCGAACCCGACACGCCGGTGATGACGGTGAAGCCCTTGCGCGGAATGTCGAGCGACACGCCCTTGAGGTTGTGTTCGCGGGCGTTGCGGATGCCGATGACCTTCGGCGCCGCTGCCCGTGCGCGATAGGCCACCGCCGCGACTTCCGCCGCTTCGAGGCTGGCGGCAACCGCCGCCCGCGCCCCACTGGCGCTGGTGGTCTGCGCGAGCGACGCTTCGTAATCGCGCAGGGCCTTGCCGGTGTGCGACGTCGGGTGTGCGCACAGGTCGGCCACGGTGCCGACGCAGACGATCTCGCCGCCCGCGTCGCCGCCTTCCGGACCGAGATCGATGATCCAGTCGCTGGCCGCGATGACGTCGAGATTGTGCTCGATGACGATGAGCGAGTGACCGGCGAGCAGCAGGCGGCGCAGCGAGCGCAGCAGCTTGGCGATGTCCTCGAAGTGCAGCCCGGTGGTGGGTTCGTCGAACAAAAACAGCGTGCGCCGCGCGACGCCGAGATTGGCCTGCGCCAGGTGGCCGGCGAGCTTGAGCCGCTGCGCCTCGCCGCCGGACAGCGTGGGCACCGGCTGCCCGAGACGCAGGTATTCGAGGCCCACGTCGGCCAGCGGTTGCAGCCGGGCGAGCACCTCGCGCTCGGCGGCGAAGAAGGTGAGCGCCTCGGACACCGTCAGCTCCAGGGTCGCGGCGATGCCGAGCCCCTGGAACATGACCTCGAGCACTTCCGGCCGGTAGCGCTTGCCGTCGCAGTCGGGGCAGCGCAGATAGACATCGGACAAGAACTGCATCTCGACATGCTCGAAGCCGTTGCCGCCGCAGGTGGGGCAGCGCCCGTCGCCCGAGTTGAAGCTGAACGTGCCCGGTGTGTAGGCGCGTTGCTTCGACATCGGCGCCGCGGCGTACAGCTTGCGGATCGCATCGAAGGCGCCGACGTAGCTTGCCGGGTTCGAGCGCGTGGTCTTGCCGATCGGCGTCTGGTCGACGAACACGATCTCGGCCACCTGCTGGTGCCCGCTCAGCGTGCGGAACGCGCCCGGGACTTCGGTCGGCAACCCTTTGGCCTTGCGCAGCGCCGGATACAGCACGTCCTGGATCAGCGTCGACTTGCCCGATCCGGATACGCCGGTGATGCAGACCAGCCGCTCCAGCGGCAAGCGGACGTAGATGCCCTTGAGGTTGTGCTCGGTTACGTCGAGCAACTCGATCGCGGGGTCGCCTTTGGCCGGCGCGGTGGTGCGCAAGCCGGCATGGGCGCGCCGCCGGCCCGAGAGGTAGGAAGCGGTGAGCGAGTCGGCGCGTTGCATCAGCGCGGCCGGCGGGCCGAAGAACACGACTTCGCCACCGCGCTCGCCCGGACCCGGACCCATGTCGAGCAGGCGATCGGCCGCGAGCATGACCTGCGGATCGTGCTCGACCACGACCAGCGAGTTGCCGGCATCGCGCAGCTTCTCCATCACCGCGATCACCCGGCCCATGTCGCGCGGATGCAGGCCGATCGACGGCTCGTCGAGCACGAACAAGGTGTTGACCAGCGAGGTGCCGAGCGCCGTCGTCAGATTGATGCGCTGGACTTCGCCGCCCGACAGCGTGCGCGATTGCCGGTCCAGCGTGAGATAGCCGAGGCCGACCCGATCCAGGTAGTCCAGGCGCGCCCGGATCTCGGTGAGCAGCAGGTCGGATGCCTGGTTGCCGAGCACCGGCAATTCGAGC
>JANMWG010000266.1:0-6956 GCA_031393885.1 Betaproteobacteria bacterium
TGCGTGCCCACGGTGGTGCGTTCGCTGCCCACCAGCGACTCGACCGAACTGCCGGCGGCTTTCTCCATCAGCACGATCATCGATGCGGTGGCGAGCACTTCGACCGAACCGCTGCCGACGAACGTGGCGGTGTGCGCCGCGCCGACCAGCATGTCGGCATGACCCTCGATGCCGGCCTCCAGCAGCGAGTTGCCGCTCATCGCAAGCCCTCTTGAAACCCTGGCGTCATCTTGCCTCCGGTGTGAACTCGATGTGCCTGATGAAGGCGAGCCTGCCCTGTTCGTTGCGCACGATGCTGTAGCCATGCAGGCCGTCGCCATTGGCGTCGAAATCGTAGGTGCCGCCGACGCCCTTGAGGCCGCGAGTCGCGAGCAGCGCCTTGCGGACCGCCTCCGGCTCGAGGCTGCCGGCCCGGTCGGCGGCATTCTTGAGCAGATGTAGCGCCGCGTACGACCACGCCGAGTACAGGTCGGCGTTGAAGGTGTATCTGGCCTTGAACTTGGTCGCGAACGCCTTGCTCTCCCGGTTGGCGTCGGCAAAGAAGTCGGTCACGACATAGGTGCCCCAGAGCGCGTCGCCGGCGAGCTTGAGCGCCGTGTGGGAGGCAAGCGAGGCCGACCCGATCCAGGGCACGTCGACCCCCAACTGCCGCATCTGCTTGGCGAAGATCCCGACATCCGGGGCGTTGGGCATATAGCTGCCGACGATGTCGGCGCCGGATTTCCGGATCGCCAGCACCACGGCGGTGAAATCCTGCTGGTTGCTGGTGTAGCCCTGCACCAGCACCGGCTCGATGCCCTGTGCCTTGAGTGCATCGACCAGCGCATTCTTGCCGTTGCTGCCGAAGGTATCGGTCGCATGCACGATCGCCCATTTACGCTTCTCCAGCGTCTTGACGCCGAACTCGGCCATCACCCGCGAGGAATAGAGGTCGTTGGGCCTGACCCGGAAAATCCACGGATTGTTGACCCGGGTGAGCGTCGGGTCGCTGCCGCCGATGATGGCGGGCAGACGCGCCTTGGCGATCGTGGGCGACGCCGCCTGCACCTGGGTGCTGCGCAGGGGGCCGATGACGGCCGCCACCTTCTGGTCGACCAGCTTGGAGTAGGCCAGCACCGTGCCGGGGTTGGTGCTCTGGTTGTCTTCGACCACCAGTTCGACCGGTCGCCCGAGGATGCCGCCGGCGGCGTTGATCTCGTCCACCGCCAGCCTTGCACCGTTCAACGTCAATACGCCGGCTTCCGCCTGCGAACCGGTGGTTTCATCCACCAGGCCGATCCGGACCGGCTCCGCCGCGAGTGCCGAACCGACCACGGCCAGGGCAATCGCGCCGACCAGATGCAGGAACATGTGAACCTCCGTCACGTCGTGCGGACCTCGAACGGGTCCGTCGTCCGCTAGCATGACGCCCGGATGACCACATTGGAAGCCGTCGTTGCCGATCGGCGCCCGATCGGCAGTTTCGACCACCACCCGGAGCGATGACCAATCGATCCATTGCCGCCGAGCTGTGGCGCGGCGGCACCGGGGGTCGACCGCGCCGTGCCAAGGTGCATTCCACGAGTAGGCATATCCATCTGCCGGGGTAGCCGTGAGTTGGCATTCGCGACCCGTCGGCATAGCATCGCGCCACCCGATGACCCCGAGGATTCCCCGTCATGTCCTGTCGTGCCCTGCTCATGCTGCTGGTTTGCGCCCCGTTCACCGCTACCGCCACGACCTTCATCGCCGATGACAATCCACCGTTCAACTACGCCGATGGGGGCACGGTCAGCGGGCTGTCGACCGATCTCATCACCGAGATGGCGAAGCGGGCGGAGATACCGGCCAGCTTCGAGATCGTCAAATGGGGCGACGGCTACGCCAGGGCGCAGAAGGATCGCGACACCTGCCTGTATTCGACGGCGCGCCTGAACAATCGCGAGCGATTGTTCTTCTGGGTGGGGCCGCTCGGCGTCAACCGCTGGGCCGTGTTCGGCCGGCAGGACTTCGGCGGCAAGATCAATCGCATCGAGGATCTGCGCAGCTATCGCATCGGTGGCGTCGTCAACGATGCCAAGCTGGAACTGTTGGCGCAGTTCGCGGTGACCAGCATCCGGGCGGTGGCCGACGACAAGATGAATCCGCCACGCCTGAACCTGCCGAAAGACGATCCGGCCCGCATCGATCTGTGGATCACCAGCGCCTACACCGCGCAGAAGGCTTCGCGCGAGGTCGGCGGTCCGAAGCTGAAGCAGGTGCTGGTGGCGCAGGAGCTCAAGCTCTACCTCGCCTGCAGCACCTCGACGTCGCGCGCCACCGTCAAGGCCTTGCAGACCTCGCTCGATGCGATGACCAAGGATGGCGCGGTGAAGCGGATCACGGCCTTCCACATCGTCAAGTTCGCCCGGTAGCGACCTTCAACCGCCCTCGTTCGGCGGTGCCGCGATGGCGCGCGGCACTATCGTCATCGGATCGGCCCGGAACACTCGATCGGCGTAGCGCGGGGCCGCGGCCAGCCCCGGATCGTCGGGCCAGTAGCCACCCGGCTTGCGCGGATGCTGCAATGACAATGAATGGATGCCGACGATGCGGCCGTTCGCGTCCTGCTCGATGCCCCATTGGGCCTTGCCGGTCACCGGATCGAGATAAGCCCGGCGCAGATGCCTCACGGGCGGGTCCACGCGCTGGTCGAGCAACAGGTCACCGATGCTGCTGGGGGAGGTCGGCTGCCCGGGCGGGGTGAACACGCGATAGCTGGTCAGCGCGCGGGTGAACTCGCGCCCGACCCAGATCAGATCGCGTTCGCGGTCCCGCACCAGTTCGGCCTCCCACAGGCGGGTGAGCGCGGCGACCATCACCGCCACGGCGAAGCTCAGCATGACCACGGCCATCAGATAGAAACCGCCCTGCGACCGCGCGCCGTTCGACCGTGTCACCATTGACCGTAGGGGATACCGTTGCTGCCGATCCCGGCCGAGCGCGAATGGACATCGTAGACATCCGACCCCGCCGCCGGCCGATCGGCGGCGGCGGCGGAACTGCGCAGGCCCCAGGTTTCTTCGGGCGGGGTGGCGTCGTTGCGGAAAAACGGATCGCGCGGAATGCGCCGCAGGAAGTAGAGGCGGCGCCCGCCACTGTCCAGGGCATCCGGAACCCCGGTGACCAGCACGGCAAGGGTCGGTGGATAGGCCGTCTGCCCGGGCAGACGCGGGATGCGTCCCTGATTGCCAGCATCCCGATAGTCGTCGATCGCCTGACGAATCTGGCGCAGGGCGGTGCGTAGTTCGGCCTCTTTGCCGCGCTGGATCGCGGTGACGATCATCGGCGTGACCAGGGCGGCGAGCAGGACCACGACGCCGAGCGTGACCATGATCTCGACCAGGGTGAAACCGCGGACGCGGCTCGGGCGGGCGACGGACATGGGGGGATTATCGGCGCGGGGCGGCGGGCGGCACAGGGTGATCCACGGGTGCGGCCTATACTTCCCCACTCCGCCCCCTACTATCACCAGACCGCCCGATGGATTACGTCAATCTCGGTGCCACCGGCACCAAAGTCTCCCGCATCTGCCTCGGCTGCATGACCTATGGCTCGTCGAAGTGGCGCGACTGGGTGCTCGAAGATACCGCCGCCCAGCCGTTTCTGAAGCGCGCCCTCGAACTGGGCATCAACTTCTTCGACACCGCCGACGTGTATTCGCTGGGTGAGAGCGAAGCCGTGCTCGGGCGGGCGCTGAAAGCATTCGGGCCGGGGCGCGACCAGGTGGTGATCGCGACCAAGGTCTGTCAGCCCATGGGCGACGACCCGAACGCCCGCGGGCTGTCACGCAAGCACATCATGCATTCCATCGACGCCTCGCTGCGGCGGCTCCAGACCGATTACGTCGACCTGTACCAGATCCATCGCTTCGATCCGCGGACGCCGATCGAGGAGACCATGGCGGCACTCGATGACGTCGTGCGCGCCGGCAAGGCGCTCTACATCGGCGCGTCCAGCATGTACGCGTGGCAGTTCGCCAAGATGCAGGAAACCGCACGCCGCAATGGCAGCGCCCGATTCGTGACCATGCAGAACCATTACAACCTCGTCTATCGCGAGGAGGAGCGCGAGATGATCCCGCTGTGCCTCGATCAGGGGGTGGGGCTGATTCCGTGGAGCCCGCTCGCGCGCGGATTTCTGGCGGGCAACCGTTCGAAGGAAGCGCGCGGCGAGACCACCCGGGCGAAGAGCGACGACTTCGCCCACCGGATGTACTACCAGGACAGCGACTTCGCCGTTGTCGCCCGGGTGGGTGAGATCGCCAGGCAGCGCGGGGTCCCGAATGCCCAGGTGGCGCTGGCGTGGTTGCTGCATCAACCCGGCGTGACCTCGCCCATCATCGGCGCGAGCCGTATGCAGCATCTCGAAGACGCGATCGCCGCGCAGGCGGTGAAGCTCGCCGACGAGGAACTCAAGGCGCTGGCCGAAGCCTACCGCCCGCATCCGATCCTCGGTCATTAGAGAACGTCCCCCCCAGGCTCCGCTGCGCTTCGCCTTCCCCCCGAGGGGGCGCAGCGTCCTCGGGGGGCCCTGTGGGCGCTGCCCCTTCGCGGCGGTGAGGTCCACACCCGAAGGGCGCAGCACCCTTGGCGAAGTGAGGGACGCCGGCGGCAAGACGGGCTGCTAGAATCGGGGTTTACCGTATCGCACAAGGGAGATCGTCATGACCGCCGTTTTGCTGCTTGGAGGCCCGTTGCTCGTGATCGTCGGGTGCCTGTTTTGGGTGCTTTCGCTGGCCAACGAGCAGGCCAAGGTCAACGCCGACATCTGGAAACGCCACGGCGTCGACCAGTGATGCCGTGGGTGGTGCCAGCAAAAGCCCGATCGCGTATCGGGCTTTTTGTTGTGTCCGCGGCCTTCATGTCATGGCGGAACGCGCCGTCATCGATGGCTGATGGTCGCCGTAACCGGCAATGTGTCCGGCTGTCGATCGAGGGCGGGAATCGACCCGCGAGGAGCCCGAGCAATGCTGTCTGATCCGCTGATCCTGGCCCGGGCGCAGTTCGGGCTCAACATCGGCTTCCATATCCTGTTCCCGACCATCAGCATCGGACTTGCCTGGCTGCTGTTCTGCCTGCGCCTGAAGGCCTCGAACGCGTCGGCAACATGGGTGGCAGGAGCCTACCGCCTGTGGGTCAAGATCTTCGCCCTCACCTTTGCGCTCGGGGTGGTGTCGGGCATCACCATGAGCTTCCAGTTCGGTACCAACTGGCCCGGTTTCATGGAGAAGGCCGGCAACATCGCCGGCCCGCTGCTCGGCTACGAGGTACTCACGGCGTTCTTCCTCGAAGCGACCTTCCTCGGCGTCATGCTGTTCGGGCGTGATCGCGTGCCGCCATGGCTGCATACGCTATCCGCTTTCCTGGTGGCATTCGGCACGACCGCATCGGCGTTCTGGATCCTCGCCCTGAGTTCCTGGATGCACACGCCGCAGGGCTTCGAGGTGATCGACGGGCAGGCCCACGCCACCAGCTGGCTCGCGGTGCTGTTCACGCCCAGCCTGCCCTATCGCCTCACGCACATGCTGATCGCGTCGGGGCTCACCACGGCATTTCTGGTGGCCGGGATTTCGGCGTTCCAGTTGCTGCACAACCGCGCGGCCGACGGACCCCGGCGGCTGCTGCGCGCGGGCGTGTTCACGGCTGCACTGCTGACACCGATTCAGATCGTGGTCGGCGACTTCCACGGCCTCAATACCCTGCAGCACCAGCCGGCGAAGATCGCCGCCATCGAAGGCATCTGGAACACCGAGCGCGGCGCGCCGCTGCTGCTGTTCGCGGTGCCGAACGCGGCCGAGAAACGCAACGACTTCGCCATCGGCATCCCGGGCGGGGCAAGCCTGATTCTCACCCACGATACCAACGGTGAAATCAGGGGGCTGAACGAGTTCGCCGGCAAGACACCGCCGGTCCTGCCGGTGTTCTTCGCGTTTCGCGTGATGGTCGGCATGGGTGTCGCGATGTTGCTGGCCTCATGGCTGGGAAGCTGGTTCCTGCGCCGCCCCGGCGAACCACCGCGCTTCCTGCTGCTGGGGTTCGCCGCCATGACCTTCAGCGGCTGGATTGCAACGCTCGCCGGCTGGCTGGTGACCGAGATCGGACGCCAGCCGTATCTGGTCTACGGGTTTCTGACCACTGCCGAGGCGGCATCCACGGTGCCGGCCGGCGCGATCGCCGCCACGCTCATCGGCTACGCGCTCATCTATGCGCTGCTGCTCGTCTCATACATGGTGGTGATCACGCAACTTGCGCGGAAGGAGTCGGACGGCACCGCGCCGGGACTCGCACCGACCGGCGCTGTACCCGATCAGGTTGCGCCAGCGTGACGGCAGTTCCGGAGACACGCTGAATGACGCTCGACCTGCCGCTCGTGTTTGCCGGCCTCATGGGGCTTGCGATTCTCGCGTACGTAATCCTCGACGGTTTCGACCTCGGCGTGGGTATCCTGATGCCGCTGGCGCTGCGTGATCAGCAAGACCTCATGGTGGCATCGATCGGCCCGTTCTGGGACGCGAACGAAACCTGGCTGGTGCTTGGCGTGGGCATCCTGCTGGTTGCCTTTCCGCACGCGCACGGCGTGATCCTGACGGCGCTGTATCTTCCGGTGGCGGCGATGTTGCTGTGCCTGATCCTGCGCGGCGTCGCCTTCGAGTTCAGGGTCAAGGCCTCGGGCTGGCACCGCGAACTATGGAACCGGCTGTTCTTCTTCGGTTCGCTGGGGACGGCCATCGCGCAGGGCGTCATGCTCGGCGGGGTGGTCACCGGATTCCGCGACGGCGCCGGGTACCGCTTGTTCGACCTCGCGGCCGGGCTGGGACTCGCGGGTGCCTACGCGATGCTCGGTGCCACATGGCTGATCGTGAAGACGGAGGGCGACCTGCAAGACCGCGCTTTGCGGTGGGCACGGGCGGCAACCGTGATCGCGGCGGCGGGGGT
>JANMWG010000286.1:0-54979 GCA_031393885.1 Betaproteobacteria bacterium
CGCTGCGGCAACCGGCGATACGGTCCGCGCCCAGTACGCCAGCTGCGCCGCATCGAGCAAATGCACGATCACCGGATGATCCGCCGGGCGACCCTTGGCGGCGAAGATCCGGCGCACGGCATCGGGATTCATGGCGTCGGCACCCAGCCCGTAAACGGTTTCGGTCGGAAATGCGACCAGCTCGCCGACACGCAATGCCGCGACCGCCCGGCGAATCGCCGCGTCGGATGCCGTCGTCGGCATTGGAACTGCCGCGCGGCTCATGGCGTCGACCGTTGCATCGCCAGCCGCCCGTACCCGGGTGTGGACTTCCATTGCCGGTTCATCCGACGCTGGCGCTCAACGGGTGAGCATGCGCAAGGCTTCCTGATACTTCGCCGAGGTCTGGGTTACCACGTCGTCCGGCAGAGCGGGCGCCGGTGGTTGCTTGTTCCAGTGCTGCGCCTCCAGCCAGTCGCGCACGAACTGCTTGTCGAACGATGGCGGGCTGATGCCGGTGCGGTAGCGATCGGCGGGCCAGAAGCGCGAGGAATCCGGGGTGAGGGCCTCGTCGATCAGGAACAACTGGCCGGTGGCGTCGGTACCGAACTCGAACTTGGTATCGGCAATGATGATGCCGCGGGTCGCGGCGAACGCGGCGGCTTCGGTGTAAAGGCGGATTGCGACGCCTTGCACCTGCGCAGCACGATCGGCGCCGAGCAGCACCTCGGCTTCCGCGAAGCCGATGTTCTCGTCGTGTGAGCCCTTGGGCGCCTTGGTCGAGGGCGTGAAGATCGGCGAGGGCAAGCGCGCGGCTTCGTCCAGGCCGGGCGGCAACGCGATGCCGCAGATGGCACCGGTGCGACGATAGTCTTTCCACCCCGAGCCGGCGACATAACCGCGGACGATGGCCTCGACCGGCAAGGGTTGCAGCTTGCGCACGACGAAAGCCCGTCCGGCAACCTGGTCCCGCTCGTCCGGCGCCACCACGGTCTCGGGGTCGATGCCGGTGAGATGATTGGGGATGACATGCCCGAGCCGGGCGAACCAGAAGTTAGACAGCTCGGTGAGCACCCGGCCCTTGCCCGGAACCGGCGTTGGCAGGATCACGTCGAACGCGGACAGGCGGTCGGTCTGTACCACCAGCAGCCGATCGTCACCGGCGTCGTACAGATCGCGGACCTTGCCTCGATGCAGCAGCGGCAGCGAGCGCAGATGCGATTCGAGCAGGGGCTGATCGCTCATCGTGCCCCTTCCACGGCCAGCGTCGACGGCGCCGGCAACCGGGTGCCTTCCTCGAGCGCGGACCGGATCTGCGCGGCGGCCCGCAATGCGCCCGCGACCTCCGCATCGAGCAGCGTGTAGTGACCCATCTTGCGGCCGGGCCGGGCCTCGGTCTTGCCGTACAGATGCAGCTTGGCGCGCGGATGCGTCAGCACGTGACGCCATGCCGGTTCGCCGCCCGACCACAGATCCCCGAGCAGATTCACCATGACCGCCGGGCAGTGCAGCGCGGTATCGCCGAGCGGCAGGCCACACATGACGCGCACCTGCTGCTCGAACTGCGACGTGAAACACGCATCGATCGAATAGTGGCCGCTGTTGTGGGGCCGCGGTGCGATCTCGTTCGCCAGCAGTTTGCCGCCAACGACGAAATATTCGACACAGAGCACGCCGCGATAGTCGAGCGCCTCGGCTACGCGCACCGTGGCATCGCGCGCCGCCTGCGCCAGTGGCGGCGGGATGCGCGCGGGCACCACACTGACATCGAGCACACCATCCACATGCCGATTCTCGGCCACCGGGTAGGTGCGGACTTCCCCGTCGAACCCGCGCGCCACCACGACGGAAAGCTCGATCTCCAGTTGCAGATGCCGCTCCAGCACGCACAGGGCGCCATCCATCGCGCGCAAAGCGACCTTCGCCTCCGCAACCGTTGCGACCCGTGCCTGACCCTTGCCGTCATAGCCGAATCGGGCACGCTTCAGGATGCCGGGAAGCAACGACGGATCGACACGCTCGAGATCGGTTTCCGAGGCGATGACGGCGAACGGCGCGGTGTCGAGGCCGATGCCGGCCAGAAAACGCTTCTCACAGGCACGATCCTGGGCAACGCCGACGCTGTCGGCGGATGGGCTCACCACGCAATGGCTGGCGAGCCGTCGCAACGCTTCGGCGGGTACGTTCTCGAACTCGGTGGTGACCGCCGCGCAGCGATGCGCCAGTTCGTCGAGTGTCGCGATGTCGAAGTAATCGGAACGGATATGGTGGTCGGCGACCGATCCGGCCGGACTGTGCTCGCCCGGGTCGACCACGATCACGCGGTATCCCATGCTCTGCGCCGCCATGGTGAACATCCGGCCGAGCTGACCCCCGCCGAGCAGGCCCAGCCAGGCACCGGGCGCTACGGGTTTCATGGCAGTGGCGGCAGTTCAACCGCCGTGACGGCGGCTTCCTGCTCGCGGCGCAGGTCGGTGAGACGAAGCGACAACGCGGGGTCGGTCAGGGCCAGCACCTGCGCGGCGAACAATGCCGCATTGACCGCTCCGGCCTCGCCGATGGCGAAGGTCGCGACCGGGACGCCGCGCGGCATCTGCACGATCGACAGCAGGGAATCGAGCCCCTGCAGAGCCTTGCCGGGCACCGGCACCCCGAGCACCGGCAGCGTGGTCTTCGCGGCGGTCATGCCAGGCAGATGGGCCGCCCCCCCGGCACCGGCGATGATGCAGCGCAGCCCGCGGGCGGCAGCGGTCGCGGCGTACGCGAACATCGCGTCGGGCGTGCGATGCGCGGACACCACCTTCGCTTCCCACACGACGCCCAGGCGCTCGAGGGTCTGGGCCGCATTGCGCATGACATCCCAATCGCTGTTCGAACCCATGATGATGCCGACCCTCGGCGTTGCGTCGGTCACGGGCATCAGACCCTGCTTTCACCGACCTTGACGATCTTCAGGGTGTTGGTACCGCCGGATTTTCCGATCGGCTCGCCGTACGTCAGTACGATGATGTCTCCGTCCACCACTGCACCATGGCTCTTGAGCCGATCCTCTGCTTCGAGCAGCAGCGCCTCGCGGTCGGTGCCTTGGTACTGGATCATCAGCGGATAGACATCGCGAAACAATGACAGCCGATAGCGGGTCCCGACCTCGGGCGTCAGTGCGTAGATCGGGACGCCGCAATTCAGGCGCGAGATCCAGAGCGCCGTCGAACCCGACTGGGTGAGGGCAGCGATGCACTTCACCTTGAGGTGGAAGGTGGTGAACAGCGCCCCCATGGCGATCGACTGGTCGACCCGGGTGAACACGCGGTTGAGGAATTCACGGTCGAGCGTGAGGTCGGCGGATTTCTCGGCCTCGATGCACACGCGACTCATCGCTTCGACCGTCTGCACCGGATACTTTCCCGCCGCCGTCTCGGCGGACAACATCACGGCGTCGGTGCCGTCCAGCACCGCGTTGGCGACATCCGAGACTTCGGCCCGCGTCGGGACCGGACTCTCGATCATCGATTCCATCATCTGCGTGGCGGTGATGGTCAGCTTGTTCTTCTCGCGCGCGAGCCGGATCATCCGCTTCTGTAGCGCCGGCACGGTGGCATCGCCGACTTCCACGGCGAGATCGCCGCGCGCCACCATGATGCCGTCGGAGGCGTCGAGAATCCCCTCGAGCGCGCCGATGGCCTCGGCCCGCTCGATCTTCGCGATCAGCAACGAGCGCCCACCCGATGCCCGCATGAGTTCGCGCGCCATGTACATGTCGGCGCCGCTCTTGGGAAAGGACACCGCGAGAAAATCGGCCTTCATGCGCGCGGCGGTGCGGATGTCTTCCATATCCTTGGCGGTGAGCGCCGGCGCCGTCAGCCCGCCACCCTCGCGATTGATACCCTTGTTGTTCGACAGCACGCCGCCGTCGCGCACCACGGTATGGATTTCGGTTCCGATCACGCGCTCGACCGCGATCTTGATACGGCCGTCATCGAGCAACAGGATGTCGCCAGCGCGGACGTCCTGAGGGAGATCCGGGTAATCGAGCCCGACCCGCTCCTGGTTGCCCAGCGTGCAGGTGGCATCGAGAACGAACCGGTCGCCCGTGGCCAGGGTGATCCTGCCCTCCGCGAACTTGCCGACCCGAATCTTGGGCCCTTGCAGGTCGCACATGATGCCGACGGTGAGTTCAGCTTCGCGCGCCACTTCCCGCACCAGTTCGGCCCGGGCGAGGTGGTCCTCCGCCGTGCCATGGGAGAAGTTCATGCGCACGACATTGACGCCGGCCAGAACCATCTTGCGCAGTACCTCGCGCTCGGAACAGGCGGGGCCGAGGGTGGCAACGATCTTGGTGCTGCGTTGCATTTTGGGAAGGACCGGAGGCGAATGAAAGGGGAAAGGCATCGGGCGTCGGCATCAGCCGCCAGCGCGCGCTTCGAGAATCTCGATCGCGGGCAGCTTGCGCCCTTCGAGGAATTCGAGAAAGGCCCCGCCGGCAGTCGATATGTAGGAGACGCGATCGGCGATACCGAACTTGGCGATCGCTGCGATGGTATCGCCACCACCGGCCAGCGAGAACCCGTGTGAACCGGCGATCGCCTGGGCAAGGGCACGGGTACCGCCGGCGAAAGCGTCGAACTCGAACACGCCGACCGGCCCGTTCCACACGATCGTGCCGGCGGCGGCGAGCATGGCGCTGAATCGCACGGCGGTCTCGGGGCCTATGTCGAGAATGAGGTCGTCCCCGGCAACGTCGGCCACCGCCTTCACCGTCGCTTCGGCGGTTGCGGAGAAGGCCTTGGCGACAACGACATCCGTCGGCACGGCAACGGCGGCACCGCGCGCCGTTGCCGCCGCCATGATACGAGCAGCTTCCGGTACCAGCTCGGCCTCTGCCAGCGATTTTCCGATCGGCAGTCCGGCCGCGAGCATGAACGTGTTGGCGATCCCGCCACCGACGATCAACTGGTCCACTTTCTCGGCCAGGGCGCCGAGTATGGTGAGCTTGGTCGACACCTTGGACCCGCCGACGATCGCGATCATCGGCCGCGCGGGCCGGCTCAGCGCACGGGTCAGCGCATCTATCTCGGCGGCCATCAGCGGCCCGGCGCAAGCCACCGGCGCGAATCTGGCGACGCCGTGGGTCGTTGCCTCGGCACGATGGGCGGTCGCGAAGGCGTCGTTGACGTACACGTCGCACAACGACGCGATGCGACGCGCGAGCGCCTCGTCGTTCTTTTTCTCGCCGATATTGAAACGACAGTTTTCCAGCAGCACCACGCTACCCGGGGCGACGTCGACGCCATCGAGCCAGTCGCGTACCAACGGGACCGGCTGCGCCAGCAACGCCGAGAGCCGTGCCGCGACCGGTGCCAGCGACTCCGCCGGATCGAACCTGCCTTCGGTCGGACGCCCGAGGTGCGACACCAGCAGGACGGCGGCGCCATGTCCGAGCGCGTAACGAATGCCCGGCAGCACTGCCCGGATGCGGGTGTCGTCGCCGATCGCGCCCTCATGCAACGGTACATTCAGGTCGACCCGGATCAGCACCCGCTGGCCGGCAATCGGGACATCGGAGAGCTTGCGTACGGTCATGTCGGGGATGTCGGCAGTCGAGCAACGGCCAGGATCATGGAGCCCCACGGACAACGCGCGGTACACCGGCCGACCGCCGCCAGCGCAAACCCGCCGGTTGTGGTTGTGCGGGCCACGCGGTCGCTACTTGGCATTCATGAAAGCAACCGCGGTGTCGAGCATGCGGTTGCTGAATCCCCACTCGTTGTCGTACCACGAACACACCTTGACCAGCGTGCCCTCGGACACCTTGGTGAGGGTGCCGTCGAAGATCGACGAACGCGGATCGTGGTTGTAGTCGATCGACACCAGCGGCTCGGTGGTGTAGCCGAGGATGCCCTTGAGCTCACCCAGAGACGCTGCTTCGATGATGCTGTTGACCTCGGCCACCGTAGTGGCTCGCTTGGCGGTGAACGACAGGTCGACGAGCGACACGTTGATGGTCGGCACGCGCATCGCGAAGCCGTCGAGCTTGCCGTCGAGTTCGGGCAGGACCAGTCCGACCGCGGCCGCGGCGCCGGTCTTGGTCGGGATCATCGACATGGTGGCCGAGCGGGCGCGCCGCAGGTCCTCGTGATAGACGTCGGTCAGCACCTGGTCATTGGTATAGGCGTGGATGGTGGTCATGAGTCCGGCGACCAGGCCGATCTTCTCGTGCAGCGGCTTGACCATCGGCGCCAGGCAGTTGGTGGTGCACGACGCATTGGAGATGACAGTATGGGTCGACTTGAGCGTGTGGTGATTGACGCCGTAGACGATGGTCGCGTCGACGTTCTTGCCGGGTGCCGAGATGATGACCTTCTTCGCGCCGCCCGCCAGATGCAGGGCCGCCTTGTCCTTGGAGGTGAAGATGCCGGTCGATTCCATCACCACGTCGACGTCGAGCGAACCCCAGGGCAGCTTCGCCGGATCGCGTTCCGCGAACACCCGGATGCGGTCGCCATTGACCACCATCGAGTCGCCATCGACCGCGACCGTGCCCTTGAATCGGCCGTGCGCCGTGTCGAAGCGCGTGAGGTGTGCATTGGTTTCCGGGCTGCCCAGGTCGTTGATGGCAACGATCTGGATCTCGCCGTTGCGGCCCGATTCGTAGAGCGCGCGGAGGATGTTCCGGCCGATACGGCCGAAGCCGTTGATGGCTACGCGGATGGGCATTCGAGGCTCCTGTCAGCAGAAGACGGCATCTTACCTCGGTCGCAAGGGGGGTCAGTCAGGGCCGGGGGAATGCTCGGGCGGCGCCACGCAGAGCCGGGTTGCGCGCGGTGATCACACGGGTGGGTACCGCACGCACGTAATCGCGGAAACGACCCTTGTGCTCGAACCGCGCGCGAAAGCCGGAACGATCGAACCATTCGCCCAGCGCCGGCACGATGCCACCACCGATGAAGACGCCGCCGCGGGCACCGAGCGTCACGCACAGGTTTGCGGCGACAGTACCGAGCAACTCGCAAAACTGGTCGAGGGTCGCGGCGCAGCGGCGGTCGCCGCCGAGCGCGGCGGCAGCGATTTTCTCGGAGGTATCGGGACCTGGATCTTCACCGTCCATCGTCGCCAGCGTCCGATGCAACAACACGATGCCGGGGCCGCTGACCAGACGCTCCGCCGACATATGGGCGTATTGGTGCCACAGGACGCGCAACACCTCCGATTCTCGCGGGTTCATCGGTGCCAGCGCCACATGTCCGCCTTCGCCCTGGATCGGAATCCATCCGCTGGCGGACGGCAGCAGGCCGGATACCCCCAGCCCGGTGCCGGCACCGAGCAGCGCCCTCGGCGCATCTGCGATCGCAACCCCGCCGCCGACCTGGCGGGTCTCGGCTGCGCCGAGGTGCGGCAGCGCCAGCGCCAGCGCGGTGAAATCGTTGATCAGCCGCAGCACCTCGAGCCCCCGGTCCCGACGCGTCTGCTCGATCGAGAATGACCAGTGATTGTTGGTGAAGCTGACCTGGTCACCGGTCAGCGGCGTAGCGACGGCGATCACTGCCTGCGTGACCGGACCGACCTGAACGTCGGACAGGTATCGGCGGATGGCGGCGGACAGGTCTTCGAACGCCGCACAGGGAAGGGTGAGTTCATGGCTTGGCTCGTGGCCGTCCACGGCGACCAGGGCAAAGCGTGCATTGGTGCCACCGATGTCGGCGACCAGTCGATAGGCGGTGACAGTCATCGTAGATTGTCCGCCGGGCCGCTCCAAAGCGCGCTGTGCCCCCTCGGGGGGAAGGCGCAGCGCAGCGCAGATTGGTGAACGAAGGGGCAGTTCGCGCCGGGCCGCCAGTGGCCGGCGTCCGCTGTCCAACGGCCGGCACAGACAGTCCGCAGGGACTGTCTGTGTCCGGCCTCAGCTCGCCAAGCGAACTGCGCCCCCTCGGGGGGAAGGCGGAGCGCAGCGCAGACTGGGGGGGTCCTCAACTGTCAGCTCTCCGGTTTGCGTGGCAGGGTGATGCCGAGCTGCTTGAGTTTTCGATAGAGATGCGTGCGCTCGAGTCCGACGCGGTCAGCAACCCGGCTCATGTTGCCGCCCTCGATCGCAATATGGTGGGCGAAATAGGCCCGCTCGAATGCGTCGCGGGCGGTACGCAGCTCGGTGTCGAGAGCCAGACCGCCGAGCGATGCGGTCGGGGCGTCAGGCATGCGATTGAGCGTGACCGAGACATCGGCGGGTCCGATTTCGGCGCCATCGCTCACCAGTGCCGCCGATCTCACCACCGACTCTAGCTGGGCGAGATTGCCGGGCCAGCGATAGAGCCGCAGCTGATTGAGCGCAGCGGTTCCGAAACTGCGGGCGGGCACCGCACGGGATTCCGACAACCGCTCGAGTACCAGCTTGGCGATCTCCGGCACGTCCTCGGGATGTTCCGCCAGTGCCGGCACACGCAGGCTGATGGCGGCCAATGCCGCGTACAACCGGGAGTCGAAGGTGCCATCGGCAACGCGTTGCGGCAGATCCGGCGGTGCAGTGGACACGACCCGGGTATTGGCCTGCTCCAACGCGGGCAACGCACGGGTCAGGGCCTCCTGGTCGGCCAGCGCCAGTCGATCCACCCGGCGGAGGAACAAGGTGCCATCGCCGGCAGCCCCGAGATCTCTGCGCTCGGGGTCGTGCAGGAACTCCGCGTCAGCGGGTGCAACCCACGCCGTGTTTGCACGATGCAGGTAGCGTGCGCACAACCCCTTGCCACAACCGGGATCACCGGTGAGGAGCACCGCATTGCGCAGATCGCGCACGCGTTCGAGACGTTCGCGCAGGTCCGACACGATCGGCGCCCGGCCCAGAAACGCGAGCGAATGCGCCGGTTGCGCAGCCGCTGCCGTCGCCTGCTGTGCCAACGCCTTGCCAACCGTGACCAGCAGCTTCTGCATCGCCACCGGTTTCTCGAGAAAGGCATAGGCGCCGATGCGCGTTGCCTCCACCGCGGTCTCGATCGTTCCGTGGCCTGACATCATCACCACCGGCATCGTGAGCTGGCCGGTCGAGGCCCATTCGCGCAACAGCGTGATGCCGTCGGTGTCCGGCATCCAGATGTCGAGCAGCACCAGATCGGGCCGGGTGCGGCTGCGAACCTGTCGTGCCTCCGCCGCGTTCTGCGCGAGCCGTACCTGATGTCCTTCATCGGACAGGATTTCGGACAGCAATTCGCGAATGCCGATCTCGTCGTCGACCACCAGGATCTGGCTCACGACACCGCTCCCGATCCGTCTCGCGTTTCAGCCTCGGGAAAGAACACCGGGGTACACCGGCTCGAGGCATGACCTTCCGACCGACATCCACGAGCACATGCAGCATCGTCATCCATGGGCGGCTGAACCCGTGTTGGCGCCGATGCGCGCCGTCGCTGCGGTCGCCGGCAGCACCACGGTCACCTTCGCGCCATGCGGTTCGATGTTCTCGAGGAGGATGGTGCCGTGGTGCTCCTCGACGATCTTGTGAACGATCGCGAGCCCAAGCCCGGTGCCCTTCGGCTTGGTGGTGACATACGGTTCGAACGCCGACCCCATCAGCTCCGGCGGAAAGCCGTTGCCATTGTCGGTCACGCTCAACGCGACACCGCCCTCGAATCGCCCGAGTCGGACCGAGATTCGCGGCAATGAGCTGGCACCGACGGCGTCCTCGGCGTTGCGGAGCAGGTTGTGCAACACCTGCCGCAGCTTGGTCGCGTCGCCGAGCACCTGGGGCAATCGGGGTTCGACCGACAATGCCATCGCCCAACCCATCGATTCGTAAAGTCCGAGCACCTCCCGGGTCAAGATACCGAGATCGACCGGGCTGAGTTCCGCTTCGGGCGAGCGGGCATATTGGCTGAATGCGTCCACCATGCTGTTCAGGGCAGAGACCTGGTTGACGATCGTCTGCGTGAGGCGGGAAAGCATGTCGCCGTCCATGGCGTCGAGCTTGCCATGCAGCCGGTGTTGCAGGCGTTCCGCCGACAACTGGATCGGCGTGAGCGGATTCTTGATCTCGTGCGCCAGACGGCGCGCCACTTCGCCCCACGCCGCCTGGCGCTGCGCGCGCAGCAGTCGAGTGACGTCATCGAACACGACGACGTATACGCCGGGTCCGGTCTGGGCGATCTGCGATGCCCGCGTCAGCAACGTGAGTTCGCCCTGCGCCGCGGGGTAGGCAATCTGGCCCTGCCAGTCGCGCTCGAGCAGGGTCGGCAATGCCGCACTGAGCGGCTCCGCAACCGCCGCAAGGCGTTCATCGGCGGCCCGCCATTCCTCGACGCCGTGACCGACCAGGCGCTCGAGATTCACGCCCAGGATCCGGCTCGCGCTCGGGTTCGCGGATCTCAGCCGTCGATCCGCATCCAGTGAAATCACGCCTGCCGACAGGTTTCCGAGAATGCTCTCCAGTGCGGTCTTGGCTTCCTCGAGTTGCGCCTGGTAGCGCTCGGTCTGTCCCTGCGAGACGGCAAGGTCGCGCATCATGGCGTTGAACGATTGCGTCAACAGCCCGAGTTCGTCGTAGCTGCGAACCGCCGTACGCTGGCTGAAGTCGCCCTGGGCGACGGCGCGAGTCCCCTCCGCCAGAATCCCGAGTGGCGCCGACAGCCTCTGACTGAAGAAGATTGCCAGCAGGAGCGCCGAAAGCAGGGCGAGCAACAAGGCCAGGGTGAGCGTAAGACCGAACAGCCGCTTCAGGCCGAGACGGGACAACGACAGTTCCTGGTACTCGGCGGAAGCGGACCGCACCGCCTCGGCATTGCTCGCCACCTGGTCGGTCACGCGCTGGACCAGCGCCAGTGCCAGTACCTCACCTTCGGGGGTGTTGAGCGGGACCACGACCCGCAGGAGCAAGCCGCCCTCGGGCCGGGCGATGATGGCGCTGTACGACTTCTGCAGGCGGATGTCGCGCATGGCCGCCGACGATGGCATCTCCGGCACCAGGCCGGTGGTCTCGTCACCCGAGAACGCCAGCACCTGGCCCGACCCGCTGATGACCGCCGCCTCCTGGACTGCGGCCTGCTCGCGCAGCGCGTTGAGGGCATTGATGCGGTCGCGTGGCGCGCGGTCCGACAGCGAAACGGCCATGGTCACCGCCTTGCCGCGCAGATCCCTGAGCATGCTGTCGAGCACATTGCGCCCGAGTGAAAGGCCGCCTTCCAGGGCCTTCTCGACCCTGACGTCGAACCAGCCGTCGATCGAACGCGCGAGGAACTGCACCGATACCGCGTAGACAAGCGCGCCCGGCAGCACCGCAACCAGCGAGAACAGCAACACCAGCCGCATCGTGAGCTTCGAGCCGAACACCCGCTGCTTGAGGCGCCGCCTCAGGATCAGCAACTGATACCCGGTGAACACGAGCAATACCAGGACCGCACACACACCGCCCAGCAACAGTTGCGGCAGGGATGAGGCGAACATCGGCGTGTTGCTGCTCGCCGTGGACAGCAGGAACAGCAGTGCAACGCCGAGGGCGATCACCAGTACCGCCAGCACCTTGCCACCCCGCGAAGCCATCGCGACCCGCATCCGGCGCAGGCGCGAGGTCACGGCTTCGGCCTCCGAACCATTGCCCGAGAGCATGCAGCCTCGTGTCGGCCTCCGATGCCGCTCGACCGAGTGCCGATCCCCTCGCTGCGCGCGGGGCCCCGCGTCACGTGTCTCACGGCTTCACCGTCCAGCGATACCAGTCGGAGGCGAGGTTCCAGCCACGGGAACCGATGGCATTGATCTGGAACGGCTTCGGCAACTGGGAGGTGTCCAGCCGCATGCGGATCTGCGCACTGTAGGCGGTGCCGGCTTCGAGATCATCGCGAGCCGCGACGAAGCGGCCGCGTATGTGACCCATCACCGCTAGCGCCTCTTGCAGGGTGTCCACGTTCTGGGCCAGGGCGCCGGCAGCGACCCGATACTGACGGGTGAGAGCATTGTAGGTGAGACGAAAACGCTGTTCGAACCCCGACACGGTCCGATTCCAGAGGCTGAGCAAGTACCAGCGTTCGTAGACCATCTCGAATTCGGTGACGAAATTGAGCGCCACGCCTTTCGCCAGGGCATCCTCGAGGGTGTGCCCGAGTTCGATCTGGAATACGGCGTCGAGATCGTAGCCGTCGCTCCCGAGCCCGATCTCGGCGGAGCGCACGTCGATCGACGGGTCGGCGGCACCGAAGGCGAACCCCGGCGGGGCGCCCACGCAAAGCGACAGCAGCAACAGCAGCAGGCTAGCGCGGAGTCTTCTGCAGTAGCGCGTAATAGAAACCATCGTTATCGCGGCTCGGCAGCAGCTGGCCGGCGGTGGCGGGAAGCCCCGGCATGGCGATTGCGGCGGCGTCGGCATGCGCAGCCACAAACGCGGCGAGCGTGTCCCGGTTTTCCTCCGCGAATACCGAGCAGGTGGCATAAAGCAATTTACCACCCGGCACCAGCACCTGCCACAACGCAGCCAGTAGTTGTCGCTGCGTCTGCGCGAACGAAGCGATGTCGGATTCACGGCGCAACCACTTGGCGTCCGGATGGCGGCGGACGATGCCCGAAGCCGTACATGGTGCGTCCAGTAGCACCCGATCGAAAGCGACGCCATCCCACCATGTCGACGTGTCGGAAGCGTCGGCCACGGCGGTAGCCGCCGCCAGGCCCAGACGTTCGAGATTGCGGCGGGCATCACCCAGACGAGCCCCGTCCCGATCCAGCGCCAACAGCGAAACGTCCGCCAGCTCTAGCATGTGGGCCGTCTTGCCACCGGGCGCCGCGCAGGCGTCCAGCACTTTTTGGCCATCCCGCAGGTCCAGCAGTTGCGCGGCATATTGCGCCCCGGCGTCCTGAATCGACGCCAGTCCGGTCGCGAATCCCGGCAATGCTGCGGATGGAACCGGTTTCAGGAGCGTGATCGCGCCGTGCGGCTGGATACGCGCTTCCATGCCCGCCTCCGCAAGGAGCTGTTGGTAGGTCATCGAATCGATACGACGGCGATTCACCCGCACGCTCATCGGTGGCCGGTCCAGTCCTTGTCCGAGAATCTCGTCGGCCTCGACCGGATATTGTCGTCGCAGCCGCTCGATCCACCAGTCCGGGTGCGACCAGCGCCCCATCGGAGAACGCGCGGCAGCCGTCAGCAAAGCCGGTCGCTCACGCTGAAAGCGGCGCAACGTGGCGTTGACGAAACCCGCAGCCTGGCGCGCGCCGCCCGCTCTTACCGCTGCCACCGCATGATTCACGATCGCGTGCGGTGCTGCCCGGGTGTGAATCAACTGATACAACGCGACCAGAATCAGGGACTCGACGCCACGATCGCTCACCCCGCGCTCGGCCAGCAACCCCAGAATCTTGCGCAGGGAGCCGAGGTGACGCAGCGTGCCCTGGGTCAAATCGCGCAGCGCGCCTTGCTGGGAGGGCGTGAACGAATGGAGGTCGATCCCGCCCGCGATATGCGCCAGGCTGTGACCGCCGAGAACGGTGGCGACATTGATCGCGGCGGCACGCTGGACCTCGATCACGGCGGCCGGCTCATTTCACCTGCCGTCGCCGAACTGGTCGCCTGCCATCAGCGGGTGCCCGCGCAGGAACGCGGGAACCGGGAGCCGCCGCCCGCCCTCGCGTTGAAGTTCCTGGATGATCAGCACCGAACCCTGCCCGCAGGCCACATGCAAGCCGGCATCGCTGATCCGGACGATCCGGCCAGGATCGGTGGTTTCGTCGGTGATGTCTGGTTCGATCACTGCCCGCCATACCTTGACCCTGTCGTCACCCAGTTGCGCGTGGGCGCCAGGTACCGGATCGAATGCCCGGATCACCCGGTCGAGATGAATCGCCGGCTCGGCCCAGCGCACTACCGCGTCTTCTCTACGCACCTTGGCCGCATACGAGACGGCGATGGTGTCCTGCGCAATCGCCTGCATCGACCCGCCAGCCAGGTTCTCCAGTACCGTCACCAGCGCAACGGTACCGACCTGGGCAAGGCGGTCGTGGAGCGTGCCCGCGGTTTCACGAGCCGCGATCGGAATCGCTTCGCGACAAAAAACCGGACCGGTATCCAGTCCCGCCTCCATGCGCATGATGCAGACGCCGGACTCCGCATCGCCGGCCAATAGCGCCCGCTGTATGGGCGCCGCGCCCCGCCATCGCGGCAGCAGCGACGCATGGACGTTCAAGCAACCGAGCGGGAACAGGTCGAGCACCGCTTGTGGCAGCAGCAACCCGTAGGCCACCACGACCATGACCACCGCCTCGGTGGACCTGAGCGCTTCGAGGATATCGGGCGATTTGAGGGTTATGGGCTGAGCAACCGCAAGCCCTCGACGCGCGGCGATCTGTTTCACTTCGCTGGCCAAAGGCTTCAGACCGCGCCCTGCCGCACGGTCGGGTTGCGTCAACACCAACGCCACATCGTGGCCTGCCCTTAGCAGGCCATCCAGTGACACGGCGGCAAACCGTGGAGTCCCTGCGAAAACGAGGCGCAAGACGGATCGCTACCGGGGTCGCCGCGACTGTTTGCCAAGTTTGGCGGCGATGCGCATTTGCTTGAGTCGCGACAAGTACTCCACGAACACCCGTCCTTCCAGATGGTCCATCTCGTGCTGGAGGCAAACCGACAGGAGGCCACCGGCGGCGATATCCCGGCTGTCACCGTTTGCGTCCTGCGCACGGATCACCACCTGATCGAATCGACTCACCCGTTCGTAGATTCCGGGCACGGAAAGGCACCCTTCATCGAGTTCGGATTCACCAACGCCCTCGACCAGGACAGGGTTCACGATCACCATGAGCTGGTCGCGGGACTCGGAAACATCCACCACCAGAACGCGTCTGTGCGCGTCGACCTGGGTCGCCGCGAGGCCGATGCCCGACGCGTCGTACATGGTCTGGGCGAGGTCGCGGACCAGCGAGTGGAGTTCCCCATCGAAGCGGGTAACGGCACGGGCGACGGTATGAAGCCTGGAATCAGGGTACTTCAGGATCGGCAGGACAGGCATAAAAGCTTGCTAAGTGAGTCGATTACGATCAAAATCTAAAGCAGAATATAGTAAAGATGCGCAAACTCGGAGACTCTCGCATCAACTTCCGTGGCCCAGAGGTGGGGATGCACATGCACCATTCAATCATATCGGCAGTCGTGGGATTCTCGTTGGTTCTCGCTTCGGTGGCGAGCGTCCTGGCTGAAGAGCAACCACTCGATATGGTGGATAACCCGCCGGGTCGCTATGTGGTCGTCAAGGGCGATACGCTGTGGGGTATCTCCAAGCGTTTCCTCAAGAGTCCGTGGCGCTGGCCGGATCTGTGGGGCATGAACAAGGACGAAATCCGTAATCCGCACCTGATCTATCCGGGCAATGTTCTGATCCTCGATACCAGCGGGGGTATCCCGCGCCTCCGACTGGAAGGTGACGGCGTCGCTGGCGGCAATCAGGGCGGTGCCGTCGGCAGTACCGTCAAACTGTCACCGAAGATTCGCTCCGACCTGCTCTCCGCCACGCCGGTGCCGAGCATCTCGTCGAGCATCATCGGACCGTTCCTGAACCGGCCCTTGATCGTCGCGCAGGATCAGTTCGAGAAAGCCCCTCGAATCGTCGCGACTCAGGAAAACCGTGTCGTGTTGGGCATCGGCGATTCCGCATTCGTCAAAGGCCTGCCGGCCGACAGCGCGTTGATCTGGCAAGTCTACCGTCCGGGAAAACCGCTGCGCGACCCGATCTCGGGCGAATTGCTTGGCAATGAAGTGATCTACCTCGGCGACGTCCGGGTGCGTGAGTTCGGCGAGATTTCCTCGGTGAGCGTGGTGTCGGCGCGACAGGAGATCGGGACCGGCGACAGGCTGGTGCAGGCCCCGGCGTCCGATGTGCGGTCTTACATGCCGCGACCGGCCAAAGCGGGGATGAACGGTATCGTGATGTCCGCCGCCGACAACGTGATCTCCGAAATCGGGCAACAGCAGGTCGTCGTGATCAACCGCGGGGCCCGCGAAGGGATCGAGGTCGGAAGCGTGTTTGCTCTCTATCGCACCGGCCGCGCGGTGGTGCCGCGCAGCCTGCCCCGCAGCATGACGAACGATGAGGCGCGCAAGTCGGTGAGTTCGGTCTACAGCGAAAACAAGAAAGCCGACAACGCCGGTCCGGTGGTGCTTCCCGACCAGCGATACGGGCTAGTGTTCGTGTTTCGGGTATTCGAGAAAGTCTCCTACGCGCTTATCATGAACACGTCCCGACCGGTGAACCTGCTCGACATCGTTCAGGCGCCCTGACCGCTTAGGGATGCGGCCGCGAGCGGCGCGGCGGGCATGACCATGAGTGCCGAACTAGTCGATTGGTTGCGCCTGACTCTCACCCCGGGAGTCGGTCCTGCGGCGGCGCGTACGCTGCTTGCTGCTTTCGGTTCACCGGAAGCAGTCCTGAACGCGGGTGCCCCTCTCCTGCGACAACGTGTTGCGCGCGAGATCGCCGATGCCGTCGTGGCCGGGCCGCCGAAAGATGTGGTCGAGATCGCTTGCCGCTGGGCCGAGACGCCGGGCAATCACATCCTTACCCTGGGAGATACCGCCTACCCGCGACCGCTCCTGGAGACAGCGGACCCGCCGGTGCTGCTGTATGCAAAGGGACGCCTCGAATTGCTCGATAACAACGCCATCGCCGTGGTGGGCAGCCGTAACGCCACACCTCAAGGTATGGCGACGGCCCGGAACTTCTCCCGGTCCCTGGGTGACGCCGGACTGACGATCGTGAGCGGCCTGGCGCTCGGTATCGATACCGCCGCACACGAAGGTGGGCTGCTGTCACGCAGCTCGACAATTGCCGTGGCCGGTACCGGGCTCGATACCGTCTACCCCTCCCGCAACCGCGAGCTTGCGCATCGGATCGTCGCGGACGGCTTGCTGCTATCCGAGTTCCCGCTCGGTACCGGCGTCGCAGCCTGGAACTTCCCGCGCCGAAACCGGCTGATCAGCGGGCTCGCACGCGGCGTACTGGTGGTTGAAGCGGCGGTGCGAAGCGGCTCGTTGACAACCGCGCGTCTGGCCGCCGAACAGGGGCGGGAAGTGTTCGCGATCCCCGGATCGATCCACTCGCCGGTATCGCGGGGATGCCATGCCCTCATCAGGCAAGGGGCGAAACTGGCCGAGAGCGCCGAAGACGTGCTCGAGGAGTTGCGTATGCAATGGACCCCGGTCATGCCTGCGCCGATAGACAAGCCCGCCGCCGACGACCCGATCCTGCACCAACTCGGGCACGATCCGTGTACCCTCGACCAATTGGCGCTTCGAACCGGGTTGCCTGCCGAAGTGCTGAGCGCAAGACTGCTCGAACTCGAGCTGGCCGGCGCCGTCGCGACGTTGCCTGGAAATCGCGTGCAGCGAATGCCCTGAAACAACCGGCGCGACGATCCCGGCTTGCACCTGCCGATTTCGTGCGTTTATCATTCGGCGCCTTTGCCGGACATCCCCGCGCCCGGCCAGTCTCATGAAGGCCCTTCCCTTACCCATGCCCACCGCCCGCAAGCGAACCACCACCGCCGCGGTAACCTCGTCGCGCGACCCAGTGCCGAAGTCCGCACGCGAGACCGAGGCACCTAAAATCCCCGCGGGCGGCGGCAAGAAGCTCATCGTCGCCGAGAAGCCTTCTGTGGCCACCGACATCTCGCGCGCGCTGGGTGGCTTCACCAAGCAGGGCGACTACTTCGAGAGCGACGAATTCGTGCTGTCGTCGGCAATCGGGCATCTGCTCGAAATTGCGGCGCCCGAGGAGTACGAGGTCAAGCGCGGCAAATGGTCGTTTGCAAACCTGCCGGTGATCCCGCCGCACTTCGACCTCAGGCCGATCGAGAAGACAGCCGACCGGCTCAAGCTCCTCACCCGTCTGCTCAAACGCAAGGACGTCGTCGGTGTCATCAACGCCTGCGACGCGGGGCGCGAAGGCGAACTGATATTCCGTTACATCGTGCAGCATGCAGGCTCGGGCAAGCCGGTCGAGAGGCTTTGGCTGCAATCGATGACGCCAAGTGCCATCCGGGACGGCTTCTCGCAATTGCGTAGCGGCGAATCGATGCAACCACTCGCCGACGCGGCGATGTGCCGGAGCGAGTCGGACTGGCTCGTGGGCATCAATGGCACACGTGCGATGACGGCTTTCAATTCCAAGGACGGCGGCTTCTACAAGACTACCGTGGGTCGGGTTCAGACGCCCACTCTGGCGGTCCTGGTAGAACGCGAACGGCGGATCAAGGCTTTCGTGTCGCGCAACTACTGGGAAGTGCACGCGACGTTCGGCGCCGATGCCGGTGACTATGCCGGCCGCTGGTTCGATGAAGCGTTCGACAAGGCGAAGAAGGCGGACGACGCCGATAGCCGCCCCGAACGCATCTGGGACGAAGCTCACGCCATGGCACTTGCCGGCCGGTGCGAGGGAAAACGTGGGGTCGTCACCGAAGACGCCAAGCCGAGCACCCAGGCCCCACCGCTGCTGTTCGATCTCACCAGCTTGCAACGCGAGGCCAACGGGCGCTTCGGGTTCTCCGCCAAGACCACGTTGTCGATCGCTCAAGCGCTGTACGAGAAGCACAAGGTCCTGACCTATCCACGTACCGACGCTCGGGCGCTGCCGGAGGACTATCTGCCGACGGTGCGCCAGACGCTCGAAATGTTGCGCACCGACGCACCGGCGGTGCTCGGTTATGGGGGCTTGGCCGGCCGGGTCCTGCGCGAGAACTGGGTCAAACCGAACAAGCGCATCTTCAACAACGAGAAGATATCGGATCACTTCGCCATCATTCCGACGCTGGAGGCACCCAGGAGTCTTTCCGAGATCGAACTCAAGCTCTACGACTTCGTGGTTCGCCGTTTCCTGTCGGTGTTCTTTCCGTCGGCGGAGTACATGATCACCACCCGCATCACGCGCATCGGCGATGATCCGTTCCGCACCGAAGGCAAGGTGATGGTCAACGCCGGTTGGCTCGAGGTCTACGGCAAGGAAGCGCAGGATGCCGATGCCACCCTTGCTGCGGTCAGCGGTGGCGAGGTCGATACGCTGTCTGTGATAGCACAGCCGCTCGCGACCAGGCCGCCGGCTCGCTTCAACGAAGCTACGCTGCTGTCGGCCATGGAAGGCGCCGGCAAGCTCGTAGAAGACGAAGACCTGCGTGCCGCCATGAGCGCGAAGGGATTGGGAACACCCGCGACGCGCGCGGCAGTCATCGAGGGTCTGATCTTCGAGGAATATCTGATCCGCGAAGGCCGTGATCTGTTGCCGACCGCCAAGGCCTTCGACCTTTTTTATGCGCTCGACAAGTTCGGCATCGACGAACTCCGCTCCCCTGAACTGACCGGCACCTGGGAGTTCAAGCTCAAGCAGATGGAACAGGGGCTCCTGGGAAGACCAGAGTTCATGCGGCACATCACCGACACGACCCAGGAACTGGTCGACCGTATCAAGCGGGGAACGCTGAGCGACGAACCGATTGCGACGCTCGCGGCGCCATGCCCGAAATGTGGGCATACGGTGGTGGAGAATTACCGCAAATTCGTTTGCACCAATTGCGACTTCTCACTCTGGAAAGTGGTTGCCGGTCGTCGTATGGAGGCGAACGAGATCGAGACCCTGCTGACTACCCGCACCATCGGTCCGTTGCAGGGCTTTCGCAGCCGGATGGGCAGACCATTCGCCGCCATCATCCGCCTCAAGGACGACTTCACACCTGAATTCGACTTCGGCAATCCCACCGGTGACGGGAATGGTGACGCCACGCCGGTGGATTTCAGCGGGCAGGAGTCCCTCGGGCCATGCCCGAAGTGCGGCTCCAACGTGTACGAACACGGATTGTCCTACGTGTGTGATAAGGCAGTCGGAGGCGAGCGCACCTGTGACTTCCGCAGCGGTAGGATCATCCTGCAACGGCCGATAGAATCCGAACAGATGCGCAAACTCCTCGCCACCGGCCGTACCGACCTGCTGTCGAAATTCGTATCCAAGAAAGGGCGTCCGTTCGCGGCGTTCCTGGTGCGCGGCGAAGACGGCAAGGTCGGCTTCGAGTTTGCACCGCGCGAGGTGAAGGCGGGAAAGCATCCCACCAAGGCAGTTGCAAAGCCGAGCACCGCACCACCTGCTTCACCCCGGGCGGCAAAGCCAAAAAAAAGTAGTGCGGGAGGCTGACCCGGTCTCATTCAGGCTGGCCGCCGGTGGACCGCTGCTTCAGACGTCGAGGTTCCGGACACCCAGCGCATTGCTCTCGATGAAGGCACGCCTCGGTTCGACGATATCGCCCATCAAGGTACTGAAAATCTCGTCCGCGGCGATGGTGTCCTCGACCTGGGCGCGCAGCAGGCGACGCGATGCCGGGTCCATGGTGGTTTCCCACAACTGGTCGGGATTCATCTCACCCAGACCCTTGTAGCGCTGGATGGATATGCCCTTCTTGACCTGCTCGATGAGGCGCGCGAGCGCCTCACCGAAATCCACCACCGGATATCGATCATCACCACGCTTGAGGATCGCCCCGGGGCCGATCAGGTCCTGCAGGAGTCTGGCGACATGCCGGATTCGCGCATGGTCACCGCTATCGAGAAACTCAGGTGTGATGATGGTGACGCGCTCGGTACCGTGGAGGCGACGAACGACACGCAGGAAACGGCTTTCGGCCACCGAGTCATAGTCCGAGATCACATCCACATCTCGTCCCGAGAGCGCCGTTCGCAGCGCGGTCGCGGAATCGGCCGAATCGGCGTCGGTCAGCAGGCTCGTCTCCCGCATTCGCATCAGCGCCGTCAACACGACCGGGTCCATCCGCCGTGACAACCGTTCGATGACGGCTTCCGCCAGCAGGTATTCCTTGGCCAGACCTTCGAACGTTTCCTGAGCGATCGCCGGTGCATCGGTGCGCGGAATCAACTCGGCATCCTTGAGAGCTAGGCGCAGCAGATACTGCTTCAACTCCTGCTCATCCTTGAGGTAGCGCTCTTCCTTGCCGTGCTTGGCCTTGTACAGCGGCGGCTGGGCGATGTAGATGTGGCCGCGCTCGACCAGCTCCGGCATCTGGCGGTAGAAGAACGTCAGCAACAACGTACGAATATGTGAGCCATCGACGTCCGCATCGGTCATGATGATGATCCGGTGGTAGCGCAGCTTTTCGGGAGCGTATTCGTCCTTGCCGATGCTGGTCCCCAAGGCAGTGATGAGCGTCGCGATCTCCTGCGACGAGACCAGGCGATCGAATCGTGCGCGCTCCACATTCAGGATCTTGCCGCGCAATGGCAGGATCGCCTGGAACTTGCGGTCCCGGCCCTGCTTGGCCGATCCGCCCGCCGAATCGCCTTCGACCAGATAGAGTTCGCATTTCGCCGGGTCTTTCTCCTGGCAGTCCGCGAGTTTTCCCGGTAGCCCGAAGCCATCGAGAACGCCCTTGCGACGAGTCATCTCGCGCGCCTTGCGCGCTGCTTCTCGCGCCCGTGCGGCGTCGATGATCTTGCCGACCACGAGTTTCGCGTCCTGCGGTCGTTCCTGCAGCCAGTCGTCGAGTGCGCGAGCGACGACCTCCTCCACGACTGGCCGGACTTCGGAAGACACCAGTTTGTCTTTGGTCTGGGACGAAAACTTCGGGTCCGGGACTTTCACCGACAGCACGCAGGTCAGACCTTCCCTGAGATCGTCACCGCTGATCTCGACCTTGGCGCGCTTGTCGAGGTCGTTGCTGGTGATGTAGCGGGTCATGGTGCGGGTCATGGCGGCACGCAGACCCGTGAGGTGGGTACCACCGTCCCGCTGCGGAATGTTGTTCGTGAATGCGAGAACCGTCTCCTGGTAAGAATCGTTCCACTGCATCGCGACCTCGACGATGAGGCCGCTGCGTTCACCAACAGAGTGGAAAATGTTGGGATGCAGTACGGTCTTGTGCCGATTCAGATACTCGACGAAACCCTTCACGCCACCGGAGAACGCGAAACTCTCGCGCTTGTCCGAACGCTCGTCGTGGAGTTCGATCTTCACGCCGTTATTCAGGAACGACAGTTCGCGCAGCCGCTTGGCCAGGATGTCGTAGTGGAATTCGATGTTATCGAAGGTCGCGGCACTTGGGCGAAAATGGATCTCCGTCCCACGCCTCTCGGTGACACCGGTTTGCGTGAGCGGGGCCACGCGATCGCCGTGACGAAACTCCATCGCGTGTGTCTTGCCATCGCGGCGGATGGTCAGACGCAGCGTCTCCGACAGGGCGTTCACCACTGATACACCGACGCCGTGCAAACCTCCCGATATCTTGTAGGAGTTGTTGTCGAATTTTCCACCGGCGTGCAGGACCGTCATGACGATCTCGGCGGTTGAGCGATGTTCTTCGTCATCGGGATGAATATCGGTCGGTATGCCTCGACCGTTGTCCGTCACGGTGATCGAGTTGTCGCCATGGATGACGACGCGGATTTCGTTGCAGTACCCGGCCAGCGCTTCGTCGACCGCGTTGTCGACGACCTCGAATACCAGGTGATGCAAGCCGGTACCGTCGCTGGTGTCACCGATGTACATGCCGGGTCGTTTGCGCACGGCCTCGAGACCCTTGAGCATCTTGATCGAATCGGAGTTGTAGTCGCTGCTGCTGCTGCTGCTGCTGTCCATGCTGTTCGGATCCTGGTTCATGCCATTCAAATGCGCATTGGCATGACGACGTACTTGAATTCGGTTTTTCCCGGCAAGGTGACCAGCATGCTGGTATTGGCGTCACCGAAGGAACACTCGATCTGGTCGGCGTCCACGCTGTTCAGGACGTCTTGTAGGTAGGTGAGGTTGAAGCCGATGTCCAAGCCATCACCCTGGTAGGGGATTTCTAGTTCTTCCTCTGCTTCTTCCTGCTCGGTGTTGGTGCAGACAATCCGGAGGCTGCCCGCGGAAACGACCCAGCGCACGCCGCGGAATTTTTCATTCGAGAGAATGGCGGCCCGCTGCAGGGCCTGCTGCAGGCGTATCCGATCCAGCCCGAACCGGCGGTCGTAGCCCGATGGAATGACCCGACCATAGTCAGGGAACTTGCCATCCACCACCTTGCTGGTCAACTCTATTCCTCCGAAAGAGAAGCGCACCTGCGTGCCATGCAATGCAACGAGTACTGGTTCATCGCTGTCGGCAAGAAGTCGGGAAAGTTCCAGAACCGCTTTTCGCGGCAGGATGACTTCGGTACGGGTGTAGTTGTCCGACAGAATCCGGGTGGTCAGTGCAAGACGGTGTCCGTCGGTAGCCACGAGCGTAAGTTCCGTTCCACTCACGACTAGCAGCATCCCGTTGAGATAGTACCGAATATCCTGCTGCGCCATTGCGTACTGGGTGAGCGACAGCAACTTGCGCAGGTCTTTTTGGGGCATCGATATCTCGGCCGTGGCTGGCTGCGAAGCCGCCACGCGCGGAAAATCACCGGCTGGCAGTGTTTGCAGGTTGAAACGACTGGAGCCGGCCTTCAGTTGCAGGCGGGATTCCTGCTGGTCGAGTGTCATGGATGTTCCTTCCGGCAATGCGCGCAGGATATCGTGGAGCTTCTTGGCGGATACCGTGACCGAGAATTCATCCGCGATCGCATCACTGGCGATGGAGGACGTGACTTGGATTTCCAGATCGGTGGCGAGCAGCGACAAGCTACCGGCTTTTGCCTCGATCAGGACATTGGCAAGGATCGGCAGCGTCTGGCGACGCTCGACGACGCCGGTCACAGACTGAAGTGGACGAAGCAGCACATCGCGGTCGATCTGTAGTTTCTTCATTTCACTTTCTAACTAATAGAAATTAATAAGGAATGGCCGCGATTGTGGGAGACGGCCGGAGATCCAGGATCGGCGCGGTGGTCGAGGGTGCGGGAAGTGCGGTAGCAGCCGTGTATGGTTTGTGGATCGATTCTGGATGAATTCCCGGTTCCTCGCTCGGTCCACGAATGGTCACAAAGCACACAGGAGTTATCCCCCATGGCTCAGCCCCGTAGGACCATGATGAGAGCATCGTAGTCACGCTGGATGTCGGGCATGGTGGAGCGAAGGGCCGCAACCCTTCGACAGGCATGGAGAACGGTCGTGTGGTCTCTGCCACCGAAGGCATCACCGATGTCGGGAAGACTGAGTTGCGTCAATTCCTTTGCCAGCGCCATCGCGACCTGACGGGGTCGTGCGACCACCCTGGACTTTTTCTTGGAATACATCTCCGAAACCTTGATCTTGTAATACTCAGCCACCGTCTTTTGGATGTTTTCGAGGGAAATCTGGCGCGTTTGCACGGCGAGAAGATCCTTCAATGCGGCTCGGGTCGAATCGACAGTGATCGCGACGTCGGCGAAACGGGTGTAGGCGACGATTCTCTTCAGGGCGCCTTCGAGTTCGCGGACGTTGGATTGGATATGGGTTGCGATGAAAAACGCCACATCCTCAGACACCGCGACCCGTTCCGCCTCTGCCTTCTTAAGGAGGATGGCTACACGCATCTCGAGCTCGGGGGGTTCGATCGCCACGGTCAGGCCCCACGCGAATCGTGAGATCAGTCTGTCTTCCATGCCGGCGATCTCTTTTGGGTATGTGTCGCAGGTGATGATGATCTGCTTGTCGGCATCGACCAGTGCGTTGAAGGCGTAGAAGAATTCTTCCTGGGTCCGGTTTTTGCCGCTGAAAAACTGGATGTCGTCGATCAGCAGCAAGTCGAGCGAGTGATAAGATTTCTTGAAACTGTCGAAGGACTTGTGCTGATAGGCACGAACGACATCCGATACGTATTGCTCGGCGTGGATGTACCGGATTCGCGCTTGCGGATTCTTGGCATGGACGAGATTGCCGATGGCTTGGACAAGGTGGGTCTTGCCGAGCCCGACCCCGCCGTAGATGAAGAGCGGGTTGTAGGCCGTACCGGGGTGTTCCGCGATCTGTATTGCCGCGGCCCGGGCCAGCTGGTTGGCCTTGCCGGCAACAAATCCGTCGAATGTAAAACCCGGATTCAGTCGGCCGCGCTCTCGCGGCGTTGGCGGGGCCGGGAATACGGCAGGGGCCATCAGTGGCGGTGCGGAAGCCAGTGAAGGTTCGGCACGATTTCGTTCTGTATCGGTGGCCAACTGTAGTTCGACCAGGACTTCGCCACCGGACAGGGTCGCAGTGAGTTGTTCGATTACCCTCAAAAATCGTTCTCGTACCCATTCGAGCACGAAGCGGTTGGGGGCCGACAGCAGCAGCAAGCGGTCACGGCGAATCGCTTCGAGTGGCTTGATCCAGGTCCTGAACTGCTGTTCAGACAAGGAGTCGCGGAGTTCGGCCTGACAACGTGCCCACAGGTCTGGCATGAATTCTGGTGCTGTGGTCACGAATGAGGTGGGCAGGCGGGAGGTGGGTGAAGGGGCATGTTGTTCGTGATGCGCGGTCCATGATGTTAGCAGGACCGGCCTCAGGTTATCCACAGGCTGGCGGGTCAATGCCATCGCGAATTGACAATACCGGGCGACCGCGTGTGTAATACACGGCTTTGCACAAGCTATGCGGGGGATGTGATGAAACGTACTTATCAGCCGTCGGTAACCCGGCGCAAACGTACCCACGGGTTCAGGGTCAGGATGAAGACGAAGAGCGGCCGCGCCGTGATCAACGCGCGTCGAGCAAAGGGTCGCGCCAGGTTGGCGGTCTGACTTCACGGACTGGCGGCAGCGCCCAGGCGTTCGGTCGAGAACTCCGGGTCGTCGTCGGGGCCGATTTCAAGCGGGCGTTCGAATCGGGGGTCCGCAGAAGCGGCGAGTATTTCTCGGTGCATCGTGTCGCCAACGGCTTGTCCCGTCCGAGGCTGGGCATGGTGGTCGCCGTGCGGACTGCGGGATCCAGTGTTTCCAGGAACCGGATCAAGCGCTTGATCCGAGAATCTTTCCGATTGCGACAACGGGACTTGGCGGGATGGGACTGGATAATCCGGGCACGACGAGGGGTTCCAGAGGCGGCGGTGAATGCGGCAAGGGCCGATTTAGCGCGCTTGTTGTAGTTGAGCAAGTCGTCGCGCGCGTGCTCATCGGTACGATTCGTGGATATCGGCTACTCGTGAGTCCCTTGTTAGCGGCGTCGTGCCGGTTCCACCCATCTTGTTCAACCTACGCTATCGATGCGGTCCAGCGGTACGGGGCCGCAAAGGGCTCGCGGCTGGCCCTTCAGCGTATTTGCCGTTGTCACCCGTGGAATGCGGGCGGCCATGATCCGGTTCCTTGAATCAAATGAAATTTTCCGAAGCGCCACGCCTGATTCTGCTGATGATCTTCGCCGTGTCTTTGTTCATGCTCGGGGAAAATTGGTACAAGCAATACTGGCCTAAGCAAGAATCGATCGCCGTTGTCGGTAAACCCGGTGGCTTGATCGGCGATCCGTCACCAATCCCGGAATCCGCGAGCACGAACGTGCCCGCCACCGTTCAGCCCCGAGCCTCGAGCGATGCGTCCGATCCAGTTACCCCAGTCCCGAGCGCGATATTTGTTGTGCAAACCGATGTCATTAGAGCTGAAATCGCAGCGATCGGTGGTGATCTTCGTCGAATTGAACTCCTGAAGCATCGTGACACCATCAACGCCGAACAGAATTTCTTGTTGATGGATTTGTCCGCTGAGCACACTCTGGTCGCGCAGACGGGATTGATCGGGTCTTCCTTGCCGAATCACAAGTCGGTGTTCGCGGCCTCCGTGTCACAGGTAGTGATGAAGGATGGTGAAAACGAGGTGAAGTTGGTGCTTACCTCGACCGACGCCGGCAAGCCGCGCCTGACCAAGGTTTACACGTTCGCCCGGGGTCAGTACCGCATCGACGTTTCCCAGACCATCGAGAACACCGGCGCCAGCGCCCTGACACCGTTTGCGTACTTCCAGCTCGTACGCGACGACAAGGCGCCTGCGGGAGATTCCCGGTGGGTACCGACGTTCAACGGCGTCGCGCAGTTCACCGAACAGGACAAGTACCAGAAGATGTCCTTTGGTGACATTGCCAAAGGCAAGGCTGTACCCGTCAAGACCAGCCAGGATGGATGGATCGGGATGGTGCAGCACTACTTCGTGTCCGCATGGTTGCCGCCGCCCGGAGCACCCAAAGAGTTTTTTGTTCGGTCGCTGGGTGGCGGTTTCTTCGCCGCGGGGGTAATTGTGCCTGTCGGGCGGGTCGAGGCGGGCAAGAGCGCGACGTGGTCGGTGCCGCTATATGCCGGGCCGCAGGAACAGAAGAAGCTCGCCAGTCTTGCACCCGGACTGGATCTCACGGTCGATTACGGGTGGCTGACGATCATTGCGGCGCCGCTGTTCTGGCTCTTGTCGACGATTCATGGCGTAGTCCGCAATTGGGGCGTGGCGATCATCATCGTCACGGTTCTGATAAAACTCTTGTTCTTTCCCCTTTCCGCGGCGTCCTACAAGTCAATGGCCAAGATGCGGCTGATGGCACCGAAGCTGCAGAAGCTCAAGGAGCTTCACGGGGACGACAAGGCCAAGCTGCATCAGGCAATGATGCAGCTCTACAAGACAGAGAAGATCAATCCTCTCGGTGGATGTCTCCCTATCGTTGTTCAGATCCCGGTGTTCATCTCGCTTTACTGGGTCTTGCTCGGTACTGTCGAGATGCGCCATGCGCCTTTCATGCTCTGGGTTCAGGACCTGTCCCGTCCCGACCCCTTCTACGTACTCCCCATTCTCATGGGCTTGAGCATGATCATCCAGTCGCGGCTGAATCCGGAACCGCCGGATCCCATCCAGGCCAAGGTGATGAAGATCATGCCGATCGCCTTCAGCGTGTTCTTCTTCTTCTTCCCGGCAGGTCTGGTGCTGTACTGGGTAATCAATAATGTGCTGTCGATTGCCCAGCAGTGGACCATTACGCGTCAGTTGGAACGGGTGGGGCTTGGAGCAGGGAAGCGGTGACACCATCGCGGCGGTCGCCACGGCAACAGGCCGTGGGGCCGTGGGCATCGTCCGTGTCAGTGGGCCCGCTGCCGCTGCCATCGCCGCTGCGGTCTTGGGCCGCCTCCCAGTTGCTCGGGTAGCGACTCGCGCGGCCTTCGTCGACGCCGGCGGCGGTTGTCTCGACGATGGTCTCGCACTCTACTTTCCGCGACCCCACTCCTATACGGGAGACGACATGGTCGAGTTCCAGGGTCATGGTAGTCCGGTGATCCTGGCATCCATGCTCGATCGATGTGTTCAGCTTGGCGCTCGCCTCGCCGAACCTGGGGAGTTCACCAAGCGCGCCTTCCTCAATGGAAAGCTGGCGCTATCCGAGGCGGAGGCGGTTGCCGACATCATCGAAGCTTCTTCGATGGAGGCGGCCAGGGCGGCAGTACGAGCATTGCGTGGCGAGTTGAATCTCCAGGCTAAGCACATCGATCGAAGGCTGCTGGATCTTCGCGCTTTGCTGGAAACGTCGCTGGATTTTCCCGACGACTATCCGGATGTTGCGGTCGGTGAGCGGCTGCGGCGCGAAATCGGCGACCTGACAGGTGAAGTGCGACGGGTATTGGGAGGGGCGCAGCGGGGAAGGTTGCTGCGCGATGGCGTGTCGGTGGTGCTCGTGGGCGCGGCCAATGTAGGTAAATCGAGCTTGTTCAATCGCTTGGTCGGTGGCGAGATCGCAATCGTCACGGATGCCCCGGGCACCACGCGCGACATCTTGCGCGCAGAGTTCTGTATCGAAGGGGTTCTGTTCCGACTGTTGGATACGGCAGGCATGCGCGAGGCATCTGATCGTGTGGAACAGATCGGCATTCAACGCGCTCGAGCAGCGGCTTCCGGCGCCGATGTCGTGGTGCTGGTACGTGACGATCAGTGTGGACCTGGTGATCTGGAACTTCACGATCCATCCGGGAACGCCATGTATGCGACGATCGTGCGAGTGCGAAACAAGTGTGACCTCCGCCCTGTGGAAGTGGGTGGCGAGGATGATGGCGATGGGGACGAGGTGGTTGTCTCTGCGCTCACGGGGTACGGGATCGGCAATCTGCGAACGCGGTTGCTCGAGGCGGCCGGGTGGGGTTTCGGTGATGGGGGCGAAGTGGTGTTCGCCGCACAGGCAAGGCATGTCGTCAGTCTCGCGCGCGCGTTGGTGTGTCTGGTAGCGGCGTCAGGCGCCGATTACGGCTCCCCCGAGCTGATGGCAGATGAGTTGCGACAAGCCCACGACGCTTTGGGCGAAATCCTGGGGCGCACATTGCCAGAGGACCTGCTTGGTGAGATTTTCTCGCGGTTCTGTATCGGTAAATAGGCACGCATTTCTGGTTCATCGGGGCGTGGTTTCACGTGAAACCGACCTTGAGCGGTAGGTTTCACGTGAAACCATCTGTTGCCACGATCTCCGGGTCCGCCATCTCCGGTATCATCCCCCGACTTGCATCATGGGATACATCATGTTGTTTCCAAAACGATTTGGCCTCATCGTCATCGGAGGGGGACATGCGGGTACTGAGGCCGCTCTGGCCGCAGCGCGCATGGGCTGCGAAACGCTGCTTCTTACCCATAGCCTCGAGACGCTTGGTCAGATGTCATGCAATCCGTCCATCGGCGGGATCGGAAAAGGCCATCTGGTCAAGGAGATCGACGCACTTGGCGGCGCGATGGCTGCGGCGACCGACGAGGCAGGTATCCAGTTTCGAATCCTCAATGCCAGCAAGGGTCCGGCAGTGCGTGCCACCCGCGCCCAGGCCGACCGGGTTCTGTATCGACGGGCAATTCGTCGTCGGCTCGAGAATCAACCCAACCTGACACTTTTTCAGCAACCAGTCGATGATCTGCTTCTCGACGGCGACAAGGTCGCCGGCGTCCAAACCCAGATGGGTTTGCGGTTCGAGGCGACTACCGTGGTGTTGACGGCAGGTACGTTTCTTGCCGGTTTGACTCATGTGGGTCTGTCACATCATCCCGCTGGACGGGCTGGTGATCCGCCGTCAACGTCCTTGGCGCACCGGCTGCGCGAACTCGCCCTGCCGGCAGGGCGACTGAAAACCGGGACTCCTCCCCGGATCGACGGCCGGTCCGTGGACTTTTCGGTGATGGCCGAGCAGCCTGGTGATTGCCCGGTCCCGGTGTTTTCCTTTCTTGGCACGGCCACGCAGCATCCGGCGCAGCTTCCCTGCTGGGTCACACATACCAACGAACGCACCCACGACCTGATCCGTGGTGGCCTCGATCGCTCGCCGCTTTTTACCGGCATCATCGAAGGTGTCGGCCCGCGATATTGCCCGTCGGTCGAGGACAAGGTCGTGCGCTTTCCCGATCGGGGCTCGCACCAGGTCTTCCTCGAACCCGAGGGCCTCGATACCCATGAAATCTACCCGAACGGTATCTCCACGAGCCTGCCTTTCGACGTGCAACTGGCGCTGGTTCGATCGATCCGGGGCCTCGAGCGAGCGCACATCCTGCGTCCCGGCTACGCGATCGAGTACGACTACTTCGATCCTCGGGCGCTCAAGGCCTCTCTTGAATCGAAAGCCATTCGTGGCTTGTTCCTCGCGGGCCAGATCAATGGCACCACAGGATATGAAGAGGCGGCCGCCCAGGGATTGCTAGCCGGTGCCAATGCGGCGCTCCAGGCGCGGGGTCTGGCACCGTGGTGCCCGGGTCGGGGCGACGCTTATCTTGGTGTCATGGTCGATGATCTTGTCACCCGGGGCGTGACCGAGCCGTACCGTATGTTCACCAGCCGTGCCGAGTACCGACTGAGCCTTCGCGAAGACAACGCCGATCTTCGCCTGACGGAACCGGGCCGCCACCTCGGTCTCGTCGACGACGTCCGGTGGGCGCATTTCGAGCGGAAACGAGAGTTGATTGCGACTGAGCGCCAGAGGCTCAGGACGACATGGTTGAATCCGAGACTGCTGGACGCCGCCGTGTCCCGCCAAATTTTTGGCGAGGGAGCGGAGCGCGATTGCACTCTTGAAGAATTGTTGCGTCGCCCCGAGATCGCATACCGGACTCTTGGTCGTTTGCCCGGCGCCGAGCTGCTGATCAACGACCCCGCTGCCGCGGACCAGGTCGAAACCCAGATCAAATACCAGGGCTACATCGAACGCCAGCAGGTAGAGATCACGAAATTGGCCCGCGTGGAACACCAGTTGTTGCCAGCAGCGCTCGACTATGGCGCGGTCCGGGGCCTGTCGAATGAAGTCCGCCAGCGATTGACCGAGCATCGCCCCGAGACGCTGGGGCAGGCATCCAGGATATCCGGGATAACACCCGCAGCGATATCGCTGCTTCTCGTTCATTTGCGGCGCATGACGGCAGGCCGCCATGCGGCTGATTCCGACAATGCTTTGCCCCCGGTCGTGGCCAGCGCTTCATGAAGTCCATGGCGCAAGCCCTGGCTGACGGGGCCGGCGAGCTCGGACTGGATCTGAGCGACGACACGGTCGATCGTCTGCTTGCCTATCTTGCCTTGCTGCAGAAATGGAATCGGGTTTACAACCTCACCGCAATCCGGGAGAGTTCACGCATGGTCAGTCACCATGTGCTCGACAGCCTGGCCGTACTCCCGCACCTTCGGGCGCAGCGCGTCGTCGACGTCGGGACCGGGGCCGGTCTGCCGGGGATTCCGTTGGCGTTGGCCAACAAGCAATGGTCGGTCACCCTGGCTGACTCCAACCACAAGAAGCTCGCGTTCGTGACCCAGGTGATCGGAGAACTGAAGATCGAGAACGCTGCGATTCAGCGGGATCGTGTGGAGGCATGGCACCCTGCCGCCGGCTTCGATATCGTGATTTCACGAGCTTTCGCGGAGCTGCAGGATTTCGTGAGGCTGGCCGGCCATCTGGCGGCGCCGGGAGGGAAGCTGGTGGCAATGAAAGGGCTGGAGCCGTTCGAAGAGATCGCGCAGATACCATCCGCATTTCGCGTGCTCGATGTGATCCGGCTCAACGTGCCGGGCGTCGAGGGTGAGCGACACCTGGTGGTCATGGAAAGATCGCCGGTCCAGCCTGATGCGTAAGCACACATGGTAAAGACGCTCGCTGTCACCAACCAGAAAGGCGGGGTCGGCAAGACCACCACGACGGTGAATCTCGCGGCGAGCCTCGCTTTGGCCGGGAGGCGGGTGTTGCTCGTCGATCTCGATCCTCAGGGCAATGCAACCATGGGAAGCGGCATCGACAAGCGCTTACTGGCAGCAACGGTCTACCAGGTGCTGCTCGGCAAAATGGCACCGCGAGATGTGCTACACCGGTCGCCAACCGGAAATTTCGACATCCTGCCCGCCAACCGGGAATTGGCGGGTGCGGAAGTCGAAATGGTCGATCTGGACCGACGCGAAACCCGCTTGCAAGGAGCGCTTTCGGAGCTGGCCGCAGACTACGACTTCACTCTGATCGATTGCCCACCCGCATTAAACCTGCTGACAGTCAATGCGCTGGTGGCTGCCGACGCCGTGATGATTCCCATGCAGTGCGAGTACTACGCACTAGAGGGGCTCTCCGATCTTGTGAATACAATAAAGCGAGTACGTACTAACTTGAATCCGAAGCTGGAAATAGAAGGGCTGCTCAGAACCATGTATGACCCTCGCAATACGCTGGGCCAACAAGTGTCGGATCAGCTTCAGCAGCATTTCGGCGACAAGGTCTATCGTACGGTGATTCCCCGGAACATCCGTCTTGCGGAAGCACCCAGTTTCGGGATGCCGGTGCTCAGCCATGATCGACAATCGAAAGGTGCGCTCGCCTATTTGGCCCTCGCCGGCGAAATTCTCGGCAAGCAGGTCGCCTGATCATGGCCCGGAACAAGGGGCTGGGGCGCGGACTGGATGCATTGCTTTCCGGCGAAGGCCCAACCACCGTCGGCGACGCACTCATCGAGCTGCCGCCATCCGCACTGCGGCCCGGACGCTACCAACCGCGCACGCAGATGAACGCAGAGGCGATCACCGAATTGGCCGCTTCGATCAAGGCCCAGGGAATGATCCAGCCGATTCTCGCGCGTCCGGTTGGCGAACGGCAGTACGAGATCATTGCCGGAGAACGCCGGTGGCGAGCCGCGCAGCAGGCGGGGCTGCTGCAAGTTCCGGTGCTGGTGCGTGAGGTGCCAGACGAAGCAGCTTTGTCCATGGCGCTCATCGAGAATATCCAGCGTGAAGACCTGAATGCCATCGAAGAGGCGGCTGGGCTGCAACGCCTCATCGATGAATTCGGCATGACGCATCACGCTGCCGGTGAGGCGGTCGGGCGCTCCCGCGCTGCGGTCAGCAACCTGCTGCGGCTGCTTCAACTGCCGCGCAGCGTGCAGCAGATGATGCTGAGAGGGCAAATCGAGATGGGCCATGGCCGCGCTCTGCTCGGACTGCCGCCTACGCGGCAACTCGAACTGGCCGAAACCATCGGCGCCAAGGGCCTCTCGGTGCGCGAAACCGAACGTCTGGCGGCTCGTAGCGTAGGCCGAACCACCCAGGTACCAAGACAATCCCAGGCTGACAGTGACTTGCGCGCACTCGAAGAATCGCTGTCGGAAGCATTGGGTACCGGCGTTCGTCTGGAGCCAGGACGAAAGGGTCATGGCCGCCTGGTGGTCGCCTATCATTCTCTCGACCATCTCGACACCTTGATCGAAAAGTTGCTTGGCCGACCCCGATGACCCCGGTCCCGCTCGGGCGACCGTCCCGGAACGGTCTCGAATTCATGCGATCCATGGGCTTTCCGGCACGGCTACCGTTGACGCTGAGGCCTGGGGATCAGTAAACTCGTGAGGTTTGCAGTGCAGCAACCTTGGTCGATATTGCGGATTCGAAGCCGGGCCTATCGAAATGTCATGGGCTGGCAGTTGGTCGCAACCGTGCTTTCCGCAACCGGGTTCTGGTTTCTGCTCGGTGCATCTGCTGCCGTTTCCGTATTGCTCGGTGGTCTGATCGGACTCGTTGCCGGTCTCGGGTTCGTATTGGTGGCACAGACCTCGAACAGTGCTACCAACGCGGGTACAACTCTCAGGGTTGCTGTGCGTGCCGAAAGCGTGAAAGTCGGTTTGAGCGTGTTGCTGCTCTGGCTGGTGTTCGCGATCTACAAGGATGTTGTGGCAGTGGCGTTCATCGGGGCATTTTCCCTGGCGATCCTGATTTTTTCCCTGGCAATCTTCGTGCGAGAGGCATGACGCACCACGTGAATGACCGATGTCTGCAAGTAACCAACTGACTCCCACCGAATACATCCAGCATCATCTCGGGTTCTTCGCAAAACCCGTTGGTGATGGCGCGTTCTGGACCCTCCACGTCGACTCCATCGTCACCGCCTTCATTCTCGGTCTGGTCAGTGTCGCTTTCCTGGCCTGGGTCGTGCGCGGCGCCACGGCAGGTGTTCCGAGCAAGCGGCAGGCGTTCGTCGAACTCGTGTTCGACTTCGTGGACGAGCAGGTCAAAGGCATCTTTCACGGCAAGCGGGACTTCATAACGCCGACAGCGCTCACCGTATTCGTCTGGGTGCTGCTGATGAATGCGATGGACTTCCTGCCGGTCGACATCGTCGCCGCCGCGCTGGCAGCAGTCGGCATTCACCAATGGCGCATGGTGCCGACGGCGGACGTGAACACGACCTTCGCACTGGCGTTGTCGGTGTGGCTCCTGATGATCTTCTTTTCCATCAAGGTGAAGGGTGTCGGTGGCTTCGTCCACGAGCTGTTCTGTGCGCCATTCGGCGCCCATCCGGCACTCTGGCCAGCGAATTTTCTCTTCAACCTCGTCGAGTACATCTCCAAACCGCTTTCGCATTCGCTGCGGCTATACGGAAACATGTATGCGGGCGAGATCATCTTCCTCCTGCTGTGGGTTTGGGCCGCCACCGGCGTCGTGGGTACCGTGTTCGGTGCCATTCTCGGCGTTGGCTGGGCCATTTTCCATATCCTGATCGTCGTGCTCCAGGCTTACATTTTCATGATGCTGACCATCGTCTACATCGCGATGGCGCACGAGAGCCACTAATCCGCCTTCTTCCCAAGTCTCACGTTCTGCCCCACTAAAGGAAATCCTGATGGAAAAGCTGCAAATGCTCGCGATGGTCCAGGCCTACACCGGTATCGGCATCGGCCTCATGATCGGCCTCGGCGCGGCCGGCGCGTGTATCGGTGTCGGCATCATGTGCAGCCGCTTCCTCGAGGGCGCGGCGCGTCAACCCGAAATGATTCCTGCACTGCAAGCCAAGGTGTTCCTGCTGCTGGGCCTCATCGATGCCTCGTTCATCATCGGTGTCGGCCTTGCCATGTTGTTCGCGTTCGGCAACCCGCTGCTTGCGGTCCTGCAGTAATCCGGCGTCCTGTCGCACACCAATCGGTAGGAAACTGGCATGAACATCAACCTCACCTTGATCGCGCAAGCCGTATCGTTCGCGATCTTCATCTGGTTCACGGTGAAGTTCGTCTGGCCACCGCTGGTCAAGGCCATCGAACAGCGCCAAGCGCAGATCGCCGGTGGTCTCGCCGCCGCTGAAGAGGGACGTCAGTCGCTTCAGACGTCAGCGAAGCAGGCCAAACAGGCCATCGCCGAGGCGCGCCACCGCGCCCAGGAGATCATCGCCCAGGCCGAAAAGCGCGGCGCACAGATGATCGATGAGGCGAAGACTGCCGCCCGCGAGGAGAGCAGTCGCGAAAAGGCCGCGGCTAACGCCGAGATCGAGCAGGAGGTCTCCCGGGCGCGGGAGGCTCTTCGCGATCAGGTGGCTGCCCTCGCCGTGGCGGGCGCCGAAAAGATTCTGCGACGTGAGATCAACCCCGCGGTGCACGCGGAACTGCTGGCCCAGCTCCAGAAGGACATGTAACGCATGGCCGAGATCAGCACCATCGCCCGCCCATATGCCGAAGCTGCATTCGCGGTCGCGGAGAAGTCGGGCGATCTGTCCCGTTGGTCCGTGATGCTGGGTAATCTGGCAACCACTGCCGACCGTCCCGAAGTCCGCGAGCTGGTTGGCAATCCATTGGTGTCCAATGCCGATCTGGTGGGCATCTTCGCGGCGGCTTCGGGCGATACCTCGCCGGAGACGCGCAACTTCCTCGGTATGCTGGTCGACAACGATCGTCTTGCCGCGCTGGAGTCGGTCCGCGACCAGTTCGATCTCCTCAAGCAGGAGCGCGAAGGCATTGTGGACGCCGACATCGAATCGGCATTCCCGCTCGCGGGCGCCGAACTCGCCGATCTGGTTGCCAATCTGGAGCGCAAGTTCAGCCGCCGTATCAGGCCGACGGTCACCGTCGTCGCCGACCTCATCGGCGGTGTCACGATCGCCGTCGGTGATCAGGTCATCGACAGTTCGGTGCGCGGGCAACTCGCCGCGATGGCCACCCGCCTCGCTTCAGCGTAGGCGCGCCACCCCGTACCCACCCAACACCACTCGAATCGGAATCGTCATGCAACAGCTGAAACCGTCCGAAATCAGCGAACTGATCAAATCGCGCATCCAGAGCCTCACCCTCGCGGCGGACGTGCGTACCCAGGGCACGGTGGTGTCGGTCACCGACGGCATCGTTCGGGTCCACGGGTTGTCCGATGTTATGCAGGGTGAAATGCTCGAGTTTCCCGGCAACACGTTCGGCCTCGCACTCAACCTCGAACGCGACTCCGTCGGCGCGGTGATCCTGGGCGAATACCGCCACATCTCGGAGGGCGACACGGTCAAGTGCACCGGCCAGATCCTGTCCGTGCCAGTCGGCCCCGAACTCATCGGCCGCGTCGTCGATTCGCTGGGCAAGCCGATCGACGGCAAAGGCCCGATCAACGCCAAGGAAACCGACGTGATCGAGAAGGTCGCCCCCGGCGTCATCGCCCGCAAGTCGGTGTCGCAGCCGGTGCAGACCGGCCTCAAGTCGATCGATGCGATGGTGCCGATCGGGCGCGGCCAGCGCGAGCTGATCATCGGCGACCGCCAGACCGGCAAGACCGCGGTCGCGGTGGACACGATCATCAATCAGAAGGGCAAGGACCTGATCTGCATCTACGTCGCGATCGGGCAGAAGGCATCCACCGTCGTCAACGTCGTGCGCAAGCTCGAAGAGTATGGCGCCATGGCATATACCATCGTGGTTGCCGCGACCGCGTCCGACTCGGCCGCCATGCAGTACATCTCGGCCTACTCGGGCTGCACGATGGGCGAATACTTCCGTGATCGCGGGCAGGATGCACTGATCGTCTACGACGATCTGACCAAGCAAGCCTGGGCATATCGCCAGATCTCTCTGCTGCTGCGCCGTCCGCCTGGCCGCGAAGCCTACCCTGGCGACGTGTTCTACCTGCATTCGCGTCTGCTCGAACGCGCCGCGCGCGTGAATGAGGCCTACGTAGAGAAGTTCACCAAGGGTGCGGTCAAGGGCAAGACCGGTTCGCTGACGGCGTTGCCGGTGATCGAAACCCAGGCTGGTGACGTATCCGCCTTTGTGCCGACCAATGTGATCTCGATCACCGACGGCCAGATCTTCCTCGAGACCGATCTGTTCAATGCCGGCATCCGACCCGCCATCAATGCCGGCATATCCGTGTCGCGGGTGGGCGGCGCCGCGCAAACCAAGATCATCAAGAAGCTCGGCGGTGGTGTGCGTCTGGCGCTGGCGCAGTATCGTGAACTTGCGGCCTTCGCGCAGTTCGCATCCGACCTCGATGAAGCGACCCGCAAGCAGCTCGAGCGTGGCCGCCTCGTGACCGAACTGATGAAGCAGCCGCAGTATCAGCCGCTACAGGTGTGGGAGATGGCCGTCACCCTGTTCGGTGTCAACAACGGCTTCTTCGATGATGTCGACGTCAAGAAGGCATTGTCGGCTGAACGCGCGATGCGCGATCACATCAAGACCAAGTACGCCGATCTGGTCGACCGCATCGAAACCACCAAGGATCTCTCGAAGGACGACGAGGGCAAGCTAAGTGAGGCCATCAAAGACTTCAAGAAGAACGGCACCTACTGATCCGACGCTCGACCGGTCGCCATCGTCGATGGTGGCCGGTCACTTCGGCACGACATCCAGCCAGGAACCGACCCATGCCGGGCAGCAAGGAAATACGCACCAAGATCAAGAGCGTCCAGAACACGCGCAAGATCACCAAGGCGATGGAGATGGTCGCAGCCTCCAAGATGCGCAAGGCGCAGGAGCGCATGCGGGCTTCGCGCCCCTACGCCGAGAAGATCCGTTCGGTGGCGTCGCATCTGGCGCACGCCAACCCCGAATATCGCCATCCGTATCTGATCGAACGCCACACCGTGAAGCGCGTCGGCGTCATCGTAATCACCACCGACAAGGGCCTTTGTGGCGGCCTCAACACCAATGTTCTTCGCGTGGTGCTCCAGCACATCAAGGAATGGCAGGCGGGGGGTGAAGAAGTCGACGTGTGCTGCATCGGCAACAAGGGGCTGGGCTTCATGCAGCGCATGGGGGCGAACATCGTCTCCTCGGCTGTGCAACTCGGTGACCGGCCGGGTATCGATCAACTGATCGGCGCCATCAAGGTCATGCTCGACGGCTACACCAACGACCGCTTCGATCGCCTTGTGCTGTTCAGCACGCGGTTCATCAACACGATGAAGCAGGAACCCACGATGGACCAGTTGCTGCCATTGTCCGGCGACAAGCTCGCCGTGCCCGAAGGCACCTGGGACTACATCTACGAGCCCGACGCGCAGAGCGTGCTCGATGGACTGCTGACCCGCTACATCGAAGCGCTGGTCTACCAGGCCGTGGTCGAAAACATCTCATCCGAACAGTCGGCGCGTATGGTGGCCATGAAGTCCGCTTCCGACAACGCCGGCACCGTGATCGACGAACTGACCCTGATCTACAACAAGTCGAGGCAGGCCGCGATCACCAAGGAACTATCCGAAATCGTCGGCGGCGCTGCCGCCGTCTGAACAACCGCATTCGTTCCTCCCAGGAAGTCACATCATGTCCCAAGCTCAAGGCACCATCGTCCAGTGCATCGGCGCTGTGATCGACATCGAATTCCCGCGCGAGACCCTGCCCAAGGTCTACGACGCCCTGGTGCTCGCCGACGATCCCACCAACTTGCTGGCGGAAAAGGGTCTTACGTTCGAAGTCGAACAGCAGCTCGGTGACGGCATCGTTCGCACCATCGCCATGGGTTCGTCCGACGGTCTGCGGCGCGGCATGAAAGTGTTCGGTACCGGCGCCCCGATATCGGTGCCGGTCGGCGCTGGCACCCTCGGTCGCATCATGGATGTGCTCGGCCGCCCCATCGATGACGCCGGGCCCATTGTCACCGACGAACGCCGCGCGATCCATCAACTCGCCCCGAAGTTCGATGAACTGTCGCCGTCGGTTGAACTGCTCGAGACCGGCATCAAGGTTATCGATCTGGTCGCCCCGTTTGCGAAGGGCGGCAAGGTCGGCCTGTTCGGCGGTGCCGGCGTCGGCAAGACGGTCAACATGCTGGAACTCATCAACAATATCGCCAAGCAGCATTCGGGCTTGTCGGTGTTCGCCGGTGTGGGCGAACGCACCCGCGAAGGCAATGACTTCTACCACGAGATGTCCGAAGCGGGCGTCATCAAGCTCGACAACCTCGGCGAATCGAAGGTGGCCATGGTGTTCGGCCAGATGAATGAGCCGCCGGGCAATCGCCTGCGGGTGGCGCTCACCGGCCTGACGATGGCGGAGCGTTTCCGTGACGAAGGCCGCGACATCCTGTTCTTCATCGACAACATCTACCGCTTCACCCTCGCCGGCACCGAGGTGTCCGCTCTGCTCGGCCGGATGCCTTCCGCGGTGGGCTATCAACCCACCCTGGCCGAAGAAATGGGCAAGCTGCAGGAGCGCATCACCTCGACGAAGGTCGGCTCGATCACCTCGATCCAGGCGGTGTATGTCCCCGCGGATGACTTGACCGATCCGTCGCCCGCCACCACCTTCGGCCACCTTGACGCCACGGTCGTGCTGTCGCGCGACATCGCTTCGCTTGGCATCTATCCGGCCGTCGATCCGCTCGACTCCGCTTCCCGGCAGGTCGACCCCAATGTCATCGGTGACGAACATTACAACACCACCCGTGCAGTCCAGGCGGTGCTGCAGCGTTACAAGGAACTGCGCGACATCATCGCGATTCTCGGCATGGACGAGTTGTCGCCGGAAGACAAGCTCGCCGTGTCGCGGGCGCGGAAGATTCAGCGGTTCTTGTCACAGCCGTTCCACGTTGCCGAAGTGTTCACCGGTGCGCCGGGCAAGTATGTGTCGCTGAAGGACACGATCAAGGGTTTCCGGATGATCGTGGAAGGCGAATGCGATGCGCTGCCCGAGCAGGCCTTCTACATGGTCGGCGCGATCGAGGAAGCCTTCGAGAAAGCCAAGACGCTCAACTGATGCATATCGCGTGGCGGCCACTCCAGTTGCCGCGCCGACAAGGACTCAAATGGCAAATACTCTCCAGGTAGAAGTCGTCAGCGCCGAGCGGGCGATCTATTCGGGTGCGGCCGAGTTCGTCGTGTTGCCCGGGGAGGCCGGCGAACTCGGCATCTATCCTCAGCACACGCCCCTGATCACTCGCATCCGGCCTGGCGCCGTACGGATCAAGCCGGCTGGCGGCGGCGACGAAGAGCTGATCTTCGTCGCCGGCGGTTATCTCGAAGTGCAGCCCAAGGTGGTCACGGTACTCGCCGACGCCGCCATCCGCGGCGCCGATCTCGATGAAACCAAAGCGCTGGAAGCCAAGCGCCTGGCGGAAGAGGCCCTTCGCTCCGCCAAGGACCACGCCGAGATCGCAACGGTCGAAGCGGAACTGTCGTCACTGGCGGCGCAACTCGCCGCTATTCGCAGGCTGCGCAAGCGCTGAGGTGACACCCACCCCCAGGCTGCGCTGCGCCTTCCCCTTGGGGCGCAGCATTCCTCGGAGGACCCTTTGGATGCCGCCCCTTCGCTTCTGAGTTCCCTTCGCTCTGGCCCGGAGAGAATCCCCGGGTTTCATGATTGGCAGGGCGGCGTGTCGGCCGGAATGCCGGGACGGGTCGTGTTCCGGGCGAGGATTGATGCGACACTCCCGCCAACATCAACGTGCGTCGCCCATCGCCATGCCTGAAGCCGCCGAAGTCATCGCCCTGACGCAGCGCCTGCTGCGGTTCGACACCATCAATCCTCCCGGGCAGGAAGAAGCCTGTGCCCGGCATATCGGTACGTTGCTCGAAGCGGCCGGCTATCGGGTGCGCTATCACCCGTGCGGCGAAGGCCGGGCCAACCTGATTGCCACCATCGGTGGCCAGCACGAACGGGCGCCGATCTGTTTCACCGGCCACATCGACATCGTTCCGCTCGGCGCCGCCGCGTGGTCGAAGGATCCTTTTGCCGGCGATACCGACCAGGGCCGCCTCTACGGCCGCGGCTCCAGCGACATGAAAAGTGGTGTCGGCGCGTTTGTGACGGCGGCGATCGCGCTCGCGCCGCACCTCGAACGCACCGCTGGTGTCTCGCTGGTCATCACCGCGGGTGAGGAGACCGGGTGCATGGGCGCGTTCGAACTGCTCAAGACCCCCGGTGCCATCGGCCGTGCCGGCGCCATCGTCGTTGCTGAACCCACGGCAAACTACCCGTATGTCGGGCATCGCGGCGCCTATTGGCTCAACGCCACGACAACCGGTGTCACCGCCCACGGCTCGATGCCAGAGCGGGGAATCAACGCCGTCTACCAGGGCGCCCACGCCGTGACCAGGCTGGAACAGTTCCGGTTCTCGACGCCACCCCACGCGATGATGGGTCAGGGCACGCTCAATGTCGGCACGTTCCATGGCGGGCTCAACATCAACTCGGTGCCCGATCAGGCGCGGATCGGTATCGATATCCGTACCGTGCCAACGCAGAAACATGCCCACATCCGCGATGAACTTTGCGCGGTGCTTGGTCCGGACGTGCACCTCGAGACGCTGCTCGACGTCGAATCGGTCTACTCCGACCCCGATGACGAATGGGTGCAGAGCGTCTTCGATGTCATGCAACCCTATCTTGGTACCCGCCCGGAAGCCCGGACCGCGACCTACTTCACCGATGCGGCTGCGCTCAAGCCGGCTTACGGCAACCCGCCCACCCTGATCCTCGGGCCCGGCGAACCGCAGATGGCTCATCAGACCGACGAATACTGCGAGCTCGAGCGAGTCGTTCAATCGACCGACGCGTTCATCGAGATCATGCGGCATTGGTGCAAAGCCTGACCCGGGCTGTGCCACATTTTCTCGATCTCCCGGCATCGGCCCGAATCGGCTTCCTGCTCGATCCGGACACTGTTCGATGGTGTGACCAGGCAGACGACACCTCGGTAATCGTAGCCAGCGGGATGCTCGACCGGCGACCCGTCATCATTGCCGCCACCGACCCAAGCCATGCGGCAGGGTCGATCGGTTCGGCCGATGCCTTCAGGCTCATCTCCGCACTGGCGCGTGCCAAGACCCAGCGCTCGACGCTCGTGCTCTTGCTCGACTCCGCAGGTGCGAGGCTCACGGACGGTGTTGCAGTACTCGGTGCCTTCCGTCGTCTGCAGCGCGTCATGCTCGAAACCGAGGACGCGGGAGTCCGGGTGCTCGCCGTGCTTGGCCATCACTGTTTCGGCGGCGCCAGCCTGGTTGCGTTCGGCGCGCTCGCCCGCCTCTACATCGCCGGTGGCCAGTTCGGTCTGTCCGGTCCCAAGGCTGTCCTCGCACTGGATCCCGCAGCCAGGCCAGCAGACGTGTTGGCGCTGTACGCCAACGAGCGTCGGGTGCTCACCGACAGGTCCGGCACGCTGTCGGTGGATGACGCCGCCACCGTCCGCACGGCGCTCGCCCGTTGCCTCGACCAACCGGTTCCGAAATGTCCACCGAAAGCGGTCGATGCGGCCAGGTTCGACCTGCAGGGCGAGCGAGTCGACGCCTGCACATTCGCCAGGTGGTTCCCGAAAGGGTGCGAGTTGCGCGCGTCCGGGCACATGGTGGAAGGCACGGCGCCGGTCACCGACACGATGCATCGTGTCGCCGGGCTGGTCGATGGCGTGCCTGTCACCCCGGCGGCCTGCAAACGGATGACATCGTTGCTCGCCGCCATAGCACTCGAACCGGGTGTCGTGCCCGTGATCCTGTTGCTCGATTCGCCGGGGCAATCCGCGGCGTCGAGCGATGAGGCAGAACCGTTCTCGATGCTGCTCGCACAATTGGGAGCCATGCTCTTTCGCCTGCGCGCCAGTGGGCGCCGTGTCCAACTGTGGATCACGGGGCAAGCGGGCGGAGCGGTCTATGTTGTGCTCGCTGGCGCGGCCGACACCGTTGTCGCATGGCCCGGTGCGAGCATCGGCACATTGCCGCGGGCGGCGATTGTCGGCGTACTGGGCGGGCGCGGCGTCGCGGCGCACCCGGACCTCATCGCCGCAGGCGTCATCGACGGTCGGGCCGGCCCCCCCGGTGTTGGCCTGAAGGGCAACGCATGAACGCGAACCTGTTCGTGCATTTCTTCGTCCGAAGTCTGCACGATCACGCCCGCCCCTTGCTGGAAACCGACACCGGCGATATCTGGAGCAACGGCGATCTCGCCGATCTGTCGGCCCGTTTCGCGCAGGCACTGGTGGGCGCCGGGGCGCGTCGTGGCGATCGCATCGCCGTTCAGGTGGACAAGTCGGCGGAGGCGTTGGCGCTGTATCTCGCCTGCCTGCGAGCCGGCCTGGTGTATCTGCCTCTGAACACGGCTTACACGCCCGCCGAAGTCACTTACTTCCTTCAGGACGCCTCGCCGGCCCTGTTCGTCTGCCGCACCGGCGACGAGAACGTCCTCGGTGACATCGCTGCGGCCGCTGGCGTCAGGGCCGTCCTGACGCTCGACGCCGACGGCGGTGGCAGCCTGATGACCGAAGCGCGGCAGCACGTCGCTCGATTCGATCCGGTCGATGCCGCTGCTGGCGATCTTGCCGTGATCATCTACACCTCGGGCACCACCGGTCGTTCCAAGGGCGCGATGCTCACCCATGGCAACCTGTTGTCGAACGGCGAAACGCTGGTCCGGGCGTGGGGCTTCACCGGCGCCGATGTGCTGATCCACGCGCTGCCGCTGTTCCACGTCCACGGCCTGTTCGTGGCAACGCATTGCGTGCTGCTGGCGGGTGCCCGGATGCTGTTCCACCGCCGGTTCGAGATCTCGCTGGTGATGCGCGATCTGCCTCGCACCACGGTTCTGATGGGCGTGCCCACTTTCTACACGAGGCTCCTGTCCGAGCCCCGGTTCACTCGCGCCGTTGCCGCCAAGGTGCGGCTGTTCGTGTCCGGATCGGCACCGCTGCTGGTCGATACGTTCAGCAACTTCGAGGCACGCATCGGCCAACGCATCCTCGAGCGCTACGGCATGAGCGAGTCGGGCATGATCACCTCGAATCCGCTCGCGGGAGAACGCAAGGGCGGCACCGTCGGACCTGCCCTCACCGGCGTGGACGTTCGGATTGCCGACAGCGAAGACCGCGCGCTCGCGCAAGGCGGGATCGGCGCCATACAGATACGCGGCCCCAACGTGTTTGCCGGCTACTGGAACCTGCCGCAGAAGACGGCCGAGGAGTTCACCGCCGATGGCTGGTTCCGTACCGGCGATGTCGGCATCTTCGACGCCACGGGCTATCTCTCGATCGTCGGCCGCGCCAAGGACCTCATCATCACCGGCGGATACAACGTCTACCCGAAGGAGATCGAACTGGTCCTCGATGATGCCGAGGGTGTCCTCGAGTCCGCCGTGATCGGTGTTCCGCATCCGGATTTCGGCGAAGCGGTCACCGCTGTCGTCGTGGCCCGGCCCGGTGCGACGCTGGACGAGGCTCTTCTGTTAGCGCATCTCAAGACGCGACTGGCCAACTACAAGGTGCCCAAGCGCGTGCACGTGGTCGACGATCTGCCGCGAACTGCCATGGGAAAAGTGCAGAAGGCGCGTTTGCGGGAGCAGTTCGCGGCCAGACCCAAGCGCTGACGCGGAACCTGTCCCGGTCGCGATGGCTCGCAGCGATGCGGGCATGATTCGTTCGATGAGCGTGTGGAGCGCCAATCACCGGCGCGGGTGATAGCATGCTCTCGACATCCGGAGAATCATCATGGATTGGGAAGACGGCAGGCGCAGCGGCAACGTCGAAGATCGTCGCGGCATGCGCATTCCTGGCGGTCTGGCCGGTGGCGGCGGCATCGGGGTGGTTGTCATCGCCCTGATCGCCATGTTCTTCGGGGTCGACCCGCGTCTTATTCTCCAGGGCGCCGGGCAGGTCGGTAGCGGGGTCCAGCAACCGGCCGCGCCCCCGAATCCGGCGCAGGACAAGCTCGAGGATTTCGTGTCGGTCGTTCTGGCCGACACCGAAGACACCTGGGGTGACCTGTTCGCCAAGAGCGGCAGCCACTATGAGCAACCGAAGCTCGTGTTGTTCACCGGGGCGGTGCACTCGGCTTGCGGAACGGCGCAGTCGGCCGTGGGCCCGTTCTATTGCCCCGGCGACCGCCGGGTCTACATCGATCTGGATTTCTATCGCCTGCTCGCCGATCGCTTCGGGGCGCCGGGCGACTTCGCGCAGGCCTATGTCATCGCTCACGAGGTCGGCCATCACGTCCAGAACCTCCTCGGCATATCCGAGAAGGTGCAGGCCGCCAGTCAGCGCTCACCCGGGCGCGCCAATCAGCTGTCGGTTCGCCAGGAACTCCAGGCCGATTGCCTGGCGGGCATCTGGGGACACTTTGCCAATCGTTCGCGGCGGGTACTTCAGGCCGGCGATATCGAGCAAGGTCTGGCAGCGGCGGCGGCGATCGGCGATGACCGGTTGCAGCAGCAGGCGCAGGGACATGTATCGCCGGAAACCTTCACACATGGCAGTTCCGAACAACGGGTGCGCTGGTTCAAGCGCGGCCTCGATTCGGGAGATATCGGGGCGTGCGACACGTTCAAGGCTCAACCACCATAAACTGGCGCGAGGTTTGCGTAGTCTGCGCACCCGAGTTAAAAATCGATCAAAACGATAGCATTTGATTGCCAGTGATGCTCGAGTACGGTTAGGCTACAAGTAGTTTCGATACGGGGGTATTCGGGGAGTGAAGACACGTCTGGCATGGGTGGCGCTCGCACTGGCATTGGGTCCGCTGTCGAGTCACGCCCAATCGACCGCCGTCCCGGAAGGGCCGCGTTTCGACATCGCTCGCTATGTCGTGGACGGCAATACCCTGCTGCCGGCCGCGCGCATCGACCGAGCACTCGCGCCGTTCACCGGCCAGAAGAAAGCTTTCGCTACCATCCAGCAGGCCCTCGCCGCCCTGACCAAGGTCTATGCCGACGCCGGCTATACCGCCGTTCAGGTCACCATTCCGGAGCAGGAGATACGTGGCGGCGACGTGCGTTTCCAGGTCCGGGAACTCAAGGTCGGCCAGGTCATAGTGGAAGGCAATACCCACTTCGGCGCTGACAACATCCGGCGGTCGCTGCCCGCGTTGGTGCCGGGCACCAGCCCGAACGTTGACCAGGTCGCGCGAAATCTTCTCACCGCCAACGAGAACGCTTCCAAGCAGACGCAGGTCCTGCTGCGGGCAGGTGACGCCGATGGAACGGTCGACGCCGTCGCCAAGGTGCGCGATCAGAGTCCGCTGCGATTCGGTTTCGGCGTCGACACCACCGGAACCTCCGCCACCGGCATCCTGCGCGCGAACGTGGCCGTGCAGCACTCCAATCTGTTCGACCGCGATCAGGCGCTCTCGGCGCAATACATCACGTCGCCCGCCTATCCCAATCGCGTGTCCATCATCGGTCTGGGTTACCGCATTCCGTTGTACCAGTTGGGCGACTCGGTCGAGTTCGCCTATGTGTATTCGGACGTCGACTCAGGCACGGTCAACACGTCTGCCGGCCGGTTCGGTATCAGTGGCAGCGGCAATTTCTACACGGCCCGCTACAACTTCAACCTGCCGCGCACCGCCGAATTCGACCAGCGCATCATCTTCGGCGCCGATTGGCGCGAGTACCGCAACGACGTACGGTTCGCCGGCTCCAGCGGAAGCCTCGTCCCCGACCTCACGTTGCACCCGGTGAGCGTCGCCTGGTCCGGCCGATGGCATCAACAGGATCAGGACTTGTCCGGATTTCTCAGCGCCTATCACAACATCGCCGGCGGCAGCGATGGCGACCAGGCGGCCTTCAACCGACCGGGTGCCCGGCGCGGCGCCGCGACCAACTACACGTTGTATCGCCTGTCGGCCAGCTACACCCGGCAGTTGCCCCGGGACTTCCAGTTGCGCGCCGCGGCCAACGCCCAATTGACCAACGACATGCTGGTGGCGGGAGAACAGTTCGGCCTCGGTGGCATGGATTCCGTGCGTGGCTTCACGGAGCGCGAGATCGCCAACGATCGCGGCCTGCGCACCAGCCTCGAAGGCTATTCGCCCGATTTCGGTGCCCGTCTTCATGCCGGCGTCAGCGCGCGCGCGCTGATCTTCTTCGACTACGGGCAGCTCAAGCGCAACGGCGCGCTGCCCAGCGAGAAACCGGGCGAAGCGGTCAGTAGCGCGGGTGTCGGACTGCGGCTGTTCTACGGCAACAACATCAGCCTGCGCCTCGACTACGGCACGGTCATGCAGCCCGGCGGCTTGCAGGGCCGTGGTGACCAGCGCCTGCAAGGCGCATTTGCGTGGTTGTTCTGAACTGAACCAACGGGAGCCGATCATGGCGCGACCTACCCCCCGAATCCTGCTGCGGCGCAAGCTGCTTTGCATGGCCATCGCTGCCGGTTTTCCAATGGCGGTGAACGCCAATCCAACCGGTGCGCACGTGACGTCGGGCAGCGCCGGCTTCACCACCACCGGTGGCATGCTGACCATCAGCAACTCACCGGGTGCGATCATCGAGTATGCGTCGTTCTCGATCGGGCTTGGCGAGCACACCCACTTCCAGCAACTGTCGGCCGAAAGCCAGGTGCTCAATCGCGTCGTCGGCGGCAATCCCAGTCTGATCCTCGGCGCGCTCACCTCGAATGGTCGGGTGTTCCTGATCAACCCCAACGGTATCGCCTTCGGCCCGGGATCGACGGTCGACGTCGCCGGGCTCGTCGCATCCACGCTCAACCTGTCCAACGCCGATTTCCTGGCAGGCCGGTTGTCGTTCTCGGGCCAGCCCGGCGCCGGTTCCATCCGCAACGATGGCACGCTCCAGGCCGCCTCCGGTGGCCGCATCTATCTGGTGGCACCGACCATCGAGAACCATGGCGTCATCGCCGCGCCCGATGGTTCCGTGGTGCTCGCCGCCGGCCACAGCGTCACCCTGATCGACAGCAAGCGTCCCGACGTGCAGGTCCAGTTGACCGCCGGCGCCGATCAGGCGGTCAATGTCGGCCGCATCGTGGGCGGCCATGTCGGCATCTACGCCGCTACCATCCGCCAGGGTGGTTCGATCAGCGCGACCATGGCGGTCGCGGGCGAGAACGGGTCGGTCATCCTGAAGGCGACAAGCAGTGTAATCACCGACCCCGGCAGCAGCATCGTCGCCGGCGGTGCCGGCGGTGGCAGCGTCGAGATCTCCGCCGACTTCTTCTCGCACGCCGGGTCCATCAACACCGACGGCGGCATCATCCGCATTGCCGCTGGCAGTGTCTTTCAAAGCGGTGCGATCCGGGCAGACGGTGCCTTCGGCGGCGAGATCACCGTGCGCTCGTCCGGCAATGTCTGGCAGACCGAGTCATCGATCCTGTCGGCAAATGGTGTTAGTCGCGGCGGCGACATCCGCGTCGATGCCGGGGCCGGGCAGCTTTACAGTTCCGGTCGGTTCGAAGCCATGGCGTCGGCCGGAAACGGTGGCCGCATCACCTTGACCGGCGACCGGATCGCGCTGGTCGCGGCAAGCGCCGACTCTAGCGGTACGACCGGCGGGGGCGCGATCCGCATCGGCGGCGATTTTCATGGTGCCGACGCGGGCGCCCCGAATTCGCAGTCGGTCTACGTCAGCGACGCGGTGTCATTGCGCAGCGATGCCACCGTGCGTGGTGATGGCGGCACCGTCGTCGCGTGGTCCGATGGGTCGACGCGATTCGCGGGCTCGATCTCGGTTCGCGGCGGCGCCAATGGCGGCAATGGCGGAATGGCCGAAGTCTCGGGTGCGGGCGACCTTCGCTACTCAGGCAATACCGACGCCACTGCCGCGCGGGGAGCAACGGGCTCGCTGCTGCTCGACCCCAAGAACATCATCATCGACGACTCGGCGCCGAGCGGAGGCAGTGGCTACATCGTCGGCGATTTCATCGACCCCAATCCCACGGCGGGTGGCAACTTCGGGTCCTCGTTCAACACCAGTCTGCTGTTCAGCGGCAACCTGCTGGTGCGGGTACCCGACGCAACCGTCGGCAGTTTCGCCAACGCCGGCGCGACCTATCTGTTCAACGGCACCACGCGTGCACTGATCGGCGCGCTGACCGGCAGCAAGGCGAACGACCGGGTCGGCGCGAACGGCACTTTCTTCCTGAACAACGGCAACTACGTCATCCGCAGCGAAGACTGGAACGATGGTCGTGGTGCACTCACGTTCGGCACGCCAGGCTCGCTGGTTTCGGGTGTGGTCGGCGCCGGCAACAGCCTGGTCGGCGGTACAGCGGGCGACCACATCGGCAGCGGCGGCATCGGCCTGGTCGGCGGCAACACGATCTGGATCGGCAGTCAGCAGTGGACCAATCCGGAAACCACGGCTGCCAATGCCGGTGCCTTCACGATTCGCAATACCGACGCCGGCCTGACCGGTGTGGTGTCGGCGCTCAACAGCCTGGTCGGCACGCATGCCGGCGATCGGGTCGGCGATGCGCCGATCGTGGTTCTGTCCAACAGCACCAGTGCCGGCCGGGTCCTCATCAGCCCCAAGTGGAATGCCGAGCGCGGCGCAGTCACCTTTATCAACGTCGACAGTCCGGTCGTCGGGGCCGTCGACGCCACCAACAGTCTGATCGGTTCGACCGCAGGCGATGGCGTCAACATGCGCGTGGAAATTCTCCAGGGCGATGGCTATGCGGTGGTCTGGCCGAAGTGGAGCAACCCGGCCAGGGACGCGACCGGCGCCGGCGCCATCACCTTCAATTTCAGCAACACCGGACACAGCGGCGTGGTCGGCGCCGACAACAGCCTGATCGGCAACGCGCCCGGCAGCATGAACGAGGCGCGCATCGTCACGCTCACCGGCGGCTTCGTCGACAACTACCTGGTGGCCAATCCCGGCTGGAGCGATGTCGGCGCGGGGCAGACCGCCAATGGTGCGGTGACCTTCGTCTCCAGAAACACCGGAATCGCCGGTGAGGTCACTGCCGCCAACAGCCTGATCGGGGGCAGCGGCAATCAGCGTATCGGCGACGATGTTCGGGTGCGCGATGACGGCAACTACCTCGTGGTGGCCCCGAACTGGACCAACGAGGTCAACGGCGTCGCCAACGCCGGCGCTGTCACTTTCGGCAACGGCGTGACCGGTGTGGTCGGCGTGGTCACTGCCGCCAACAGTTTCGTCGGCATATCCGCCGGCGACCGGATCGGCAGCGGTGGCATCTATAACGTCGCCGCCGGAAACTTCGTGATCGCCAGCCCGGAAGTGTCCAGTGGCAGAGGTTTGGTCGTCTGGGCAAATGGTGCTACCGGCGTCACCGGTACGCCGGATTCCATTGTTCCCGGCCTGCGGGGATCGACCCCGGGTGACCGCGTCGGCAGTTTCGTCACGGTACTTTCCAACGGCAACTACGTCGTGCACTCGAGCGAATGGAGTTTCGACGACGGGAATGGAACAGTACTCGGCCAGGTCGGTGCGATGACCTGGGTGGCCGGTGTCACCGGCTTCATCGCGGGTACGTCGAACAACATCGGCGTCGTCAGCCGCGCCAACAGCCTCACGGGCGCCGCCAGCGGCGCTCGCTTCGGTTCCGGCGGCGTGCAGCAGTTGTCCAGCGGCAACTATCTCGTCCTGAGTCCCGACTGGACCGACGACGCGTCGAATCCGGAGAAAGGCGCCGTCACCTACCTGCTGGGCGATAGTGGCAATGTTCCCGCGGGAGGCGCCGCGGGAATCGCCTCCGCAAGCAACAGCCTGGTCGGAAAGTTCGCCAACGACCGCATCGGCGCCGATATCGCGGGCGGGCTCGCCGTGAGTCAAACGTTCGGCGTGACCAATCCCGGCATCGTCGTGCGCAGTCCACGCTGGAACTCGGAAACAGGCGCCGTTACCTGGATGAGCGCCCTGGACGGAAGCCTCCCTGGACAGACAACGATTGGTGGTGTCGTCGATGTCGGCAACAGCATTGTCGGCACGGCGGCCGGTGATCGGGTCGGCGAGGAGTTTCGCGATCTCTTCAACGGCTCTTACCTGATCGGCAGCCCGCACTGGAGCGATGCCGCACGTGACATCCAGCGCGTGGGTGCCGTGACCCTATTCCGTTCGGGAACGGGCGAGCGCGTTGCCGACAATGCCACCTTCGGCACGCTTTCCAGCGTCAACAGCTTCGTCGGCAATGCGACCGACGAAGCTATCGGCCATGTGCAGAACGACATTCACCAGGTCTTCGTGGGTGGCGGTTCGCGCTTCCTGCTGTACTCCCCCGATTTCAATGGCGGCAACAGCGCGCTGACCTGGCTCGGCAACGGCACCACGGCGGTGACCGGCATCATCGGCGCCACCAATAGTCTGGTCGGTGCCGGCGTCGGCAACAACATCAATACGGTCAACGACACCATCGTGGTGTCCAGCCCGGGCTGGAATGGCGGCCGCGGCGCAGTCACCTTCATCGCGGCCGACGGCGCCATCTTCGGCACCGGCGGCAACACCTTCGGCACCATCGGCGCCACCAACAGCATCGTCGGGTCGTCGCCCGGCGACGGGGAGTTGTCGCCCGTTGACAGCATTGCCTACCAGGGCAGTTTCTTCGCCAACCCGGGCGGCAATGTCGCCGTGGTCGGGTCCACCAGTTGGAACGGCAATCGCGGCGCGATCAGGTTCGTCGACGCGGGCGGCGGTTCGGGTGTGATCGGTCCGACCGACAGCCTCGTAGGCGCCAATGCCGGCGATCGCGTCGGATCCGGCGGCTTCACCGCCTATGGCGCGGGCAGCAACCAGCAGCGCGTGGTGTTGAGTCCTGACTGGAACGGCGCCCGTGGCGCCATGACCTACTACACCAAGGGCACCCTCGATGCCGCGTTCGCTGCGGCGCACGGCCTGGTCGGTAGCACCGCGAACGATCGCGTCGGCAGCAACGGCATCGAAGGCGTCGGCAGCAACGGCGCGTCGGTATTGAAGAGTCCCAACTGGAAAGGTAGCGCGGGTGCCGTCAGCTATCTGGGCAATGGCAGCACCACCGTCACGGGGGTGGTGTCGGCCGCCAACAGCATCGTCGGCGGCTCGGCAAACCAGCAGGTCGGCAGAAACGGCGTGCTCACGCTGAGCGCGAACGCCTACCTGGTCCTCAGTTCGCACTGGACCGACAACGCCTCGGCCGATCTCGGCGCCATCACCTGGGTCGACGCGACGACCGGTCGGCCCCTCGACGGCAATGGCGTCGTCAGCCGGGCGAACAGCCTGGTCGGCCCGGTCGCCGGCGCCCGGTATGGGGAGCGATCCTCGGAGATCGGCACCGACGTGCACGCGCTCTTCAACGGCAACCAGTTCTACCTATACGCACCAACGGTTCCGTCGGCATCGGCGGCGGTCAGCGGCGGCCGCCTGATGCTGGTGGATGTGTCGACCACCGGCGGCACAGCGATCGGCCGACTTTCCTTCACCAATCAACCCGGTGGCGACGTCACGATCCGCGGCATCGATGTCGCGACCGCGCTCGCCACGGCCAACCTGGTGCTCGAAGCCAACAACGACATCACGCTGGTCACCGGTACCAACATCACCGTCGGTGGTACCCGCGCGCACGCGTTGACTCTGCGAGCCGGCCGCGGGGTGCTACTCAACGGCAACATCACCACCGCCAACGGCGACCTCACCGTCATCGCCAACGAGCAGATCAACACCGGTAGTGCCGCGACCGGCGTGGTGGCGGCGAATCGTGACCAGGGCCGGGGCGATATCCAGATGGCGGCAGGCACGGTCATCGATGCCGGCACCGGCGATGTGCGCCTGGAGATTCACGATGGGCGTCGCGCCGCCAACGCGAGCGCGGGTTTCAACCCCGGTGGCGACATCGCGGCGCGCGATATCCGCGGCGCCAACATCGCGCTGCTCAACCGCAGCCGTCTCCAGGACAGTATCGGTATCGGTATCGGCTCGGTGTTCCTCGATCCGGCCACCGCCATCACCACCACCGGAGCCGGTGGGTTGCTGTCGATCAGTGCGCCGTCGCGGATCACGGCAAATGGACTGGTGCGGGCACCGGGCGGACGCATCGAGCTGCGCGCCGGCGTGCTCGAGTTCGGACCGTCGTTCTCCACCGGCGGCATCGCCTACGACGCGAAGGACATCCTGATCGCTCCCGAGGGGACGACCGGCACGGTCCTGCAAGTCGGTGGTGTCCTCAATGATCCTCCGCAAGGCATGCTCTACGTGAGTCAGGCCGCGCTCGGGCACTTCGCCACCACCGGCTCGCTGGTGCTGGGCGATGTCGCCACGACCGCGGTGGGTTTGGGCAATACCGGTGGCGGCGTCGCGCTCGGCACCGGTTCCCACGGTGCCGAAGGCATCGGCGGGCGAGTGATCGTCACCGGCGCCACCGGCAGCGTCATCACGGTTGCTGGGCCGGTGCAATCGACCGCAGCGAGTCTGGTCATGACGGCCGGCCGGCTCGTGGTGGAGGTGGATGGGTCGATCCTCAGCGGCGGCAGCTTGTCGCTGGTCGCCCGGAACGGTATCGACATCCACGGCAATGTCGCCGCCGAGCGCAACCTCGAGATCGCTACGCCGGGTGCCCTGAGCGTCCGCGACGCCCGCGTCACGTCCAGCTTCGGCAGCATCGCCATCAACGTCGGATCGTTGGACATCCTCGCGTCCCGTGCCGGCGAACAAGGTACGGAAATCGTCGCCAGCGGCGGGCGTGTCGTCGCCAATGTCGCTGGCGACGTGAACATCGTCGCCGGAAGCCGATCCAACTCGTTCGCCCGGATCGGCAGCCGGTCGGCCGAATGTGTGATGAACATCGGCGGCGATCTGGTTCTCGAGGGAGGAACGGGCAGCGACACCTTTGCCAGCGTCTTCGGCCATCCGGACGTGGGCACTGCGGCCAGTCCCATGAGCGTCGGCGGCAACATCGTCCTCACCGCCGGTGCCGGCGAGCGCGCTTTCGCGCGGATCGAAGCGGCCCAGCCCGACACGATCCACCTTGCTTTCCCGACGCGCAGCAGCGGTGGCTATACCGTCAACGGAAAGGCGGTGGTGGCCGACGGCGACAGCGGCTTCTTTGCTGGAGGACAGGTGGCGGTGCTCGACCGCAATCTGCTCATCACTTACGGTCAGGGGAGCGCCCCTCCCTTCGACCCGACCGGCGCGAACGTGATCGCGGCCGAGCGTGGGGCACAGTTCCCGTTCCGGCGAGGGCCGCGTCCCGGGGAAGACGACCCCTCCTTGCCGAGCTGCCGCTGATGCGCGCGCCTGCCCACATCGTCGCCGCAATCGCGCTCCTGCTGGCCGCGGTGCCGGGCTTCGCGCAGCAGGCCGGCAAGGCCGTTACCGTGACCGGCGTGGTCTCGATCGAACGTCCGGATGGGGTCGTGCGCCTGGCCGCACCAGGCGCCGCGCTGGCGGCGGGCGAGACGGTGCGCACCGAAGCGGCGAGCCAGGCGCGACTCGATCTCGCCGATGGCACGCAGATCGCGATCCGGCCGTCGAGCGCGTTCAAGCTCGAACGCTACCGGTTCGCGGTCGATCGCCCGGCCGAAGACAACGTCGCGCTGCGTCTGCTCAAGGGCGGACTGCGCACACTGACCGGCCTGATCGGCAAGCGCAAGCCGACGGCGTTCGAGTTCAGCACCACCACCGCCACCATCGGCGTGCGCGGCACCGACTTTGTCGCGCGGCTGTGTGGCGACGATTGTGCGGTCGAGAACAAGCGCGTCGCCGGCGCCCCTGTGCCGCCGGCACCGAACTACGCCGGCAAGGTGTTTTCGCTCAACGGAACCTTGCGGGCGGCGCGCACCGGCGGTGTGGTCGCGCTCAAGGCTGGCGACAC
>JANMWG010000297.1:0-1896 GCA_031393885.1 Betaproteobacteria bacterium
ACGAGCTGGCGCAGGCGGGTCGCAAATTCGAGGCTTTCGCGGCTGTCGAGTCCAGCAGCGGGTTCGTCGAGCAGCAGCAACTTGCAATTGCCGACCAGTGCGCGCGCAACGCCGACCAGCTTCTGCTGACCGAGCGACAGGACTCGTGCCAGCGTCTGACCCAATTGCAGCAGGTCGACTGCTTCCAGGGCCCGTTCTACCGATGGGTCGGGGCCGGCCCGCCGTCGGGCGAACAGGTCGCGCCAGACCGCGCCGGGCCCGCCCCATCGCGCTGCGGCTTCGACGTTCTGCGTCACGGTCAGGTTGGCGAAAAGTTCGCCCGACTGCCACGTTCGGGAAAGGCCGGCCCGGCGACGTTCGTGCGGCGGCAACCCGTCGAGCGACACCGAGCCCAGCGATACCGAGCCCGCGTATTCGGCAAAGCCTGTCACCGCGTCAACGAGGGTCGTCTTTCCGGCGCCGTTCGGGCCGATCAAGCCGACGATCTTGCCGGGCGGTACCGACAGGCTGATGTCCGCGTTGGCCACGACACCTCCGTAGCGAACGCTCAAATTGCGGGTTTGAAGGCTCAGACCTTGGCTATCGGGCATGCGCTTCTCCGCTGCGTGCAATCGGTGGCGTCGCCACTGCATTGGACGAAACAGCGCGCCGGCCCAGGCGCTGACGCACCCACTCGACCTGTCGACGGGTCTCGCCCGCGATCCCTTGCGGATTGAAGATGGCCGTCGCGATCAACAGCAGGCCCGACACCAACGCGTAGTAATCGCCGATCTGAAGTACCTTGTTCATGATCACGTAGATGATGCCCAGCGGTGCGATGAAGCCGGCAACCACCGCGCCGCCGAACGACGTGATGCCGCCGAGATAGGCCACCGCCAGAATCTGCAGTCCAACGAATACCGTGAACGACGCCGAGGACAGTTGTCCCGCGCTGTAACCCATCAGGCATCCTGCGATGCCTGCGATGAAGGCCGACAAGCCGAACCCGATCAGCTTGGTGCGGCGCGGATCGATGCCGACCGAGGCCGCGGCACGCTCGTTGGCGCGCACCGCCAGGAATGTTCGCCCGGTCTCGCCAGACGCCAGCCGAACGAATCCCCAGACCACGACGCAGGCGATCGCCAGCACCAGAAGCGAGAACTGGATCCGGCTGACATCGGCACCCGAGCGCATGGACAGATCGAACCCCCACAAACTGGGCGACGCGATCGGATTGCCCTCAGCGGGCGTGAAGCTCGGGTTGGCAAAAATGAACCGCTCGATAGCCAGTGCCGCCGCGATCGTGACGATCGCCAGTTCGGCTCCGCGAATGCGAAAGGCCGGCATCGCCACGACCATCCCGAGCACGGCTGCAACCACCGCGCACAGCAGTATCGCGAGCGGAAACGGAAGACTCCAGAAGAGCGTCAACTTCGACAAGGCGAACCCGGCGGCGCCGGCGAACGCCGTCTGCGATAGCGAGATCTGGCCGAGGTATCCCGTGACCACCACATAGGACAGTGCCAGCAGCATCATGATGATCGAATAGGTGACGCCGAACCGGTAAGGCCCGCTCGTGAATGCGATCAGCGCGATGCAGCCGGCCAGCAGGATGGCACTGGGTACCAGGCGGATGCGGGGAACATGAACGTCAGGAAGGCGCACCGATTGAAGTGAACCGCGCGAAGGTAGCCGCTTGCTGAACAGCAGCAGGATGACCACGATCACCAGGAACGGCACCACTTGTTCGACGCCCGATCGCGCCCACACGGGCCACCACGGCTTGGAGGCCAACAACGTCAGCACCGACTGGAACGCGCCGAGTCCGAGCGACGCCACCGCAAGGCCGCCGATCGACTGCATGCGCGCGATCAGCAGTACGGCCAGGGCCGGCACCACCAGCAACGTGTAGTTGTC
>JANMWG010000466.1:0-3311 GCA_031393885.1 Betaproteobacteria bacterium
TCGATCGTCGGTTCGACGTCGGAAAAATACTGGTGATGCTGGCGGGTGTGGCGCTCGTAGATCGCGCGCAGGACGAAGACATCGATGCCCCGGTGCATCACGTAGCGGTGCATGGACCACTCGACGAAATTGCCGGCGCGCAACGTTCAACGCCTGGGTGCTGTCCTGCGGCAGCAAGAGGCCGAGCGAATACGCCGGCCTTACAAGAAAGCGGCCTATACCACTTTAGTTCGCGATTTCTGTTGCTGCTAACGCAGCAGCAGAGATAGGTCCGCCTGAACAATACCGAAATCGTTGCAATTGGTCATTGGGCGCGCAAAATGCACCAGAAATCTCGAATTCAGCGTCGCGGCAGAACAATTACCGGCAAGTCCGCGCAGTGGCCGGTTGCCGGCGAACACGGCATCTAGCAGCCTGTCGGACTCAGGATGATTCGGCTGCAACGGTGGGGGAGCGGTCCATATCTCGCCGATTTCTCCTTGCATATTCCCGATATGCGCATCGAAATCGACAAAATCTGGCCTCGCTCTCCCACCGTTTCGCTATCGAACACCTAAGCCCGACAGGCTGCTAGCGCCGCGCGCACGGTGTCACCCGCGACCATCGCGTCGGGTGCGGACACGTGCCGCTGTACGTGCGAAGCGAAGACGACTTTTGGCATGCCGGATCCGCGCTGGTTACGCCCCACATCCGTTGAAGTCCACAACTTTACGCCTGCCCGGCGGGTTACCCGCGCGGGCGCCGGCGCACTTATACTGGCCACAGGCAGTCAACGAGCTGCCACACATCTCACGACGGAGGAGATCAGCATGAACATTCAACGAATATTGCTAAACTTGGTTGCGGCCGGCATGGCCATGCAGCTATCGATGGCACCGGTGACCGCCGCCGACCTCGCGAAGGCCGCGCCAGCCGACGCGGGTTTCTCGTCCGAGGGGCTCGATCGCATCGAAGGCGCATTGAAACCCTACCTCGCCGACGGGCAGCTCGCCGGTGCGGTGGTCGGCATCGCGCGCCAGGGCAAACTCGTTTACCTGAAGAGTTTCGGCGCCGCCGACGCCGAAGCAGGCAAGCCGATGTCCGACGACGCGATCTTCCGCATCGCGTCGATGACCAAGGCCGTCACCAGCGTGGCGGTGATGATGCTGCAGGAAGAGGGCAAGCTGCTCATCAAGGACCCGGTGTCGAAGTACCTCCCCGAGTTCAAGGGCCAGCAAGTGATGGTGATGCGCGATCCGAAAGACGCTAAGGCGGGTTACGACACCGTGCCGGCGAATCGCGAGATCACCATCCGCGATCTGCTGTCGCACAGCTCGGGTATTACCTACCGATTCTGGGGCAATGCGGCGGCCGCAGTCTATGAACAAGGCGGCGTCTCCGATGGGCTCACGCCCAACGCAGGCGTCGTGTGCGACGGCATGCGCAAGCTCGCGAAACTGCCGCTGCTGCACCAGCCCGGCACCGCGTTCGAGTACGGCATCAACACCGATGTGCTCGGCTGTCTGGTGGAAGTGGTGTCGGGCATGCCGCTCGACCGGTTCATGCAGGAACGCATCTTCACGCCATTGCGCATGACCGACACGCAGTTCTACGTTTCAGCGGCGCAGCGCAGTCGGGTGGTGGGCCTGTACATTCCCGACGGCAAGGGCGGCATGACAAAGGCCGGTGACGAGCCGATCCGCTGGGGCACGCTGGCGTTCTCTGCCAACCTGCCCTATTCGAATCAACGCACCTATTTCTCGGGCGGAGCGGGCCTCACGTCGACGGCGATCGACTACCTGCGCTTCACGCAGATGCTGCTCAATGGCGGAACCCTCGATGGCCAGCGCCTGCTCGGCCCCAAAACCGTCGAGCTGATGCGCACCAACGCGATCGGCACCATCAGCCTCTGGGACACGCTCGATCCGGCCGCCACCGGCAACCTCGGCGACAAGTTCGGCCTGGGCTTCGGCATCCGTTCCGAGCGCGGCCTGACAGAGCTGGGCTCGGTGGGCGAATTCATGTGGGCCGGCATCTACAACACGCGCTACTGGATGGACCCGAAGGAGAACCTCGCCATCGTCTTCATGAGCCAGCGCGTGCCGCGGCTGCCCGACATCGAAGAGAAGGTGCACGCCGCCGTGTATCAGGCGATCGTGAAGTAACGCCAGGCAACGACCGGCGCGGGTTGGTGCCCGCGCCGACCGCCGGTGCTACACCTGCTTCAGCAACGTCGCCGCGTCACTCACCTCGAACTTGCCCGGCGCTTCGATGTTGAGCGCCTTCACCACGCCGTTGTCCACCAGCATCGAGAAGCGCTGCATGCGCACGCCCAGGCCACGGGCGATGAGGTCGAGTTCCAGCCCGAGCGCCTTGGTGTAGAGCGCGGAGCCGTCGGCCAGCATGCGGACCTTGCCCTTGGCGCTCTGTTCGCGGCCCCAGGCACCCATCACGAACGGATCGTTCACTGCCAGGCACCAGATTTCGTCCACGCCCTTGGCCTTGAACTCGGCGGCGTGCTGCACGAAGCCGGGCACATGCTTGGCCGAGCAGGTGGGCGTGAAGGCGCCCGGCAGCCCGAACACGGCGATCTTCTTGCCCTTGACCAGCGCCTCGACCTCGAAACTGTTGGGGCCGAGACTGCACCCGGCCGTCTCTTCTTCGATGAATTCCCATAGCTGACCGGCGGGCAGCGTGTCTCCGACCTTGATCGTCATGACCGACTCCGTTTGCAATAAATGGAGCCAGGGATTCTACGCGCCTACAATCCACGCTTTGGGGGAGCAGCTCGTGTCGAAAGCATTCACCAAGGAATCTGACCAGGACGAGGACGAAGACGAGATCGAGGAACCCTCGTCGCTGCCGCTCGGCAGCAAAAACTACATGACACCGGGCGGCTACCAGCGCCTCAAGGACGAAGCGCTGCAACTGCTCAACAAAGAGCGCCCGGAACTCACCAAGGTGATCCAGTGGGCCGCCTCCAACGGCGACCGCTCGGAAAACGCCGACTACATCTATGGCAAGCGACGGCTGCGCGAGATCGACCGGCGCATCCGCTTTCTCAGCAAGCGCCTCGACAACGCCCAGGTCATCGATCCGGCCACACGCGAACAATCCGACCAGGTCTTCTTCGGCGCCACCGTCACTGTCAGCCATGTCGGCGGCGACGAACGCACCTACGCTATCGTGGGCATCGACGAAGCCGACGTCGGCCGCGGCCGCATCAGTTGGATCTCGCCGCTGGCGCGCCAGTTGATGAAAGCGCACGAAGGCGATGTGGTCACGGTGCACACGCCGGGTGGCGACGAGCAGGTCGAGATCGTCGCCGTCGA
>JANMWG010000390.1:0-1931 GCA_031393885.1 Betaproteobacteria bacterium
GCCTTGCGTGTGGCCAACGCCTACTTTGGCATTGCCACCCTCGGCGGCTCGCAGGCCTACCACAAGGCCGCGCCGACGCGCGAGGCGGCCGACAAGCTGATCGACGAGCGGCTCGCCGCGCCGTTCACCGCCGACGCGAACGACTACCTCTACCAGTGGGAGTCGTCGCGCGACTACAACCCCGCGCCGGGCCTGGGCCGCGTGCAGGCCGCGCTGCTCGCCATCAACTCGGCCGACGACGAACGCAACCCACCCGAACTCGGCATCATGGAACTCGAGCTGAAGCGCATCCCGGGCGCGCGGCTTTACCTGATCCCCGCCAGCGAAGACACGCGCGGCCACGGCACGACGGGCATGGCCAAGTTCTGGAACGAGCAGCTGCGCGAGCTGCTGGCGGCCGCGCCGCGGCGCTGAGCGCAGGCGGGCCGTTGCCTGCTGTCATGCACTTCAATACGGCGAGAGCGGCCCATGCGTTTGATCAAGAACATCGGCGCCGACCGCGTGCTGGACCAGATTTCGCCGCATCTGCGGCCCGGCGCACGAGTCGATGCGGCCAGCGACGGACTGTCGTTGTTCGCGTTCGATGTGCTCGCAAGCTTGCTGGCCTCGGCGGGCCCGACCCGGCTGCTGCTGTCGAACCCGCTGGCCAGCCCGCCGAGGGTGGGCGGCGCTCTTGCGGCGGCAGACAGGGAAGCCGATTCACTGGCCGGTGGCTTGCTCGGTGATGATGCCGACCGAGAACGCCGCAATGGGCTTCAAGCGCGTGGGCTGGCTGCCGATCTGCTGCAGTGGTTGAACCAAGCTGCCCAGCTGCGCCTGGTTCCGGGCAAGTTGCCGCAGTCTGCCCTCATCACCGAGGCCGTGCATGTCGATCCGCACTCTGCCGATGCAAACGCTGCCGGGGGGCCTCGCGGCGTTGCCATCACCGGCGACTGCTCTCTCACCACCCGTGGTCTGGGCCTTGCGCCTGGCAATCAGTTCAGCCTGATCCAGTGCTCAGAGACGGAAGCTGAACGCCAGCTGTTTGCTCAGTGGTTCGAAGCCACTTGGCAAGCCGTGGGCCCGGATTCACCCGAGGGCCCGGGCGCCAGGCAAAAGCTGCTGGACCAGGTCAAAAGCCTCGCCGACACGCAAGCGCCGTCGACCATCTACTTTGGCGTGCTCTACAACCTGTTCAAAGACTTGGGCGAAGAGCTGGACGAAGAGCGGATCATCAAGAGCGCCACGGGCATTCGCAACACGCTTGTCTGGAGAAAGCTCTACAAGTTCCAGCGCGACGGCGCCGTGGGTGCGATCGACAAACTTGAACGGCTGGGCGGCTGCATCCTGGCCGACAGCGTCGGCCTGGGCAAAACCTTCGAGGCGCTCGCCGTCATCAAGTACTACGAGCTGCGCAACGATCGGGTGTTGGTCCTCGCGCCCAAACGCCTGCGTGAGAACTGGACGCTCTACAAAGCCAACGACCGCCGCAACCCGCTGGCGGGCGACCGGCTGAACTACGACGTTCTGAATCACACCGATTTGTCTCGCGACGGTGGCAGCTCCGGCGACATCGATCTGGCCCATGTGAACTGGGGCAACTACGACCTGCTCGTCATTGACGAGTCGCACAACTTCCGCAACAAGCAGAACCACCGCGATCGAGACAGCCGCTACACCCGGCTCATGAAGCAGGTCATTCAGGCGGGCGTGAAGACCAAGGTGCTGATGCTCTCAGCCACACCGGTCAACAACCGCCTGGCCGACCTGAAGAACCAGATCGCCTTCGTCACCGAAGGGCGCGACGATGCGCTGGCCGAACATGGTTTGCCAAGCGTCGAGACCACCGTGCGCCTGGCCCAAGGTCAATTCAACCGCTGGCAGCAACTGGACGAGACGGAACGCCGGCCGGCACGCTTGATGGACATGCTCGGCTTTGACTACTTCCGGCT
>JANMWG010000030.1:0-10164 GCA_031393885.1 Betaproteobacteria bacterium
GCACGACTGGCAGCAGCACATCCGCAACAAACCGCGGCGCGAGACGTTGGCCAAGCGTTTCCGCGAGCCGAAAGACCCCTTCAAGCTCGTGCTCGTCCGCGACATGTGGCTCACCGGCTTCGACGCGCCGAGTCTGCACACGATGTACATCGACAAGCCGATGCGTGGGCACGGCCTCATGCAGGCGATCGCACGCGTGAACCGCGTGTTCAAGGACAAGCCCGGCGGGCTGGTGGTGGACTATCTGGGTCTCGCCCAGGAGCTGAAGCAGGCGTTGGCTATCTACACGGAAAGCGGTGGCACCGGACGCACGGCGCTGGACCAGGACGAAGCGGTGGCCGTGATGCTGGAGAAGTACGAGGTGTGCGCCGGGCTCTTTCACGGCTTCGATTGGTCGAAGTGGACTACCGGTACGGCGCCGGAGCGCCTTGGCCTGTTGCCCCTCGCACAGGAGCACATCCTCGCGCAGGAAAACGGAAAGGAAAGGTGCGTCGGCGCGGTGCGCGAACTGTCTCAGGCCTTCGCGCTGTCGGTGCCGCACCCCGAGGCGCTGCGCATCCGCGACGACGTGGCGTTCTTTCAGGCAGTGCAGGCGGTGCTGGCCAAGCGCGCGCCCGGCGACGCGCGGCCCGAGGAGGACATCGAGCATGCGGTGCGGCAGATCATCTCGCGCGCGGTGGCGCCCGAGGGGGTGATCGACATCTTCGCTGCGGCGGGTCTCGCCAAACCCGATATCTCCATCCTCTCGGAAGAGTTCCTGTCCGAGGTGCGCGGGATGCCCCAGCGCAACCTGGCCGTGGAGCTGCTCGAGAAACTGCTCAAAGGCGAGTTGTCCACGCGGCGACGCAAAAACGTCGTGCAGGCACGCTCGTTCGCGGAGATGCTGGAGCAGACGATTCGCCGCTATCAGAACCGGGCCATCGAAGCGGCGCAGGTGATCGAGGAACTGATCGCGCTCGCCAAGCAGATGCGCGAGGCCAGCGCGCGGGGCGAGTCGCTGCGACTCACCGAAGATGAACTGGCGTTCTACGATGCCCTGGAAACGAACGACAGCGCGGTGAAAGTCCTGGGCGACGAGACCTTGCGGGCGATCGCGCAGGAACTCGTCAGAACCGTTCGCGCCAACGTGACAATCGACTGGACGCTGCGCGAGAACGTCCGCGCTCAGTTGCGCGTGCTGGTGAAGCGGATACTTCGGCGCTACGGCTATCCGCCCGACAAGCAGGAGAAGGCGACTGAGACCGTGCTGGAGCAGGCAGCATTGTTTTCTTGGTCGAATGCGTGATTGTTACTGGTCGGCGGTTTGGCAAACCGGCGTGACGGAAAAGACGGGGAGTCCCAGCGATTCGACATCGGCCGCATTCGGCAAATGGCCGGGCGACACTCGAGCCAGTCGATCTGCCGGAGAGCCGGGGTTCGTTCGGAGGTCGCTTGCTGCCCGCAATGATTTTCACCAGCTGTAGATTTTCAACGTTTGTTGAAATGACCAAATGCGTTATTTCCCCTTGTAAACCCGCACGCACCATCCTCTTGGGGGCACATAAGGCCGAAAAGGAAACGTGAAACTGATTCATTAATTGACCGATTTTATTTTCTTTACGCGATCAAGATTTTGTTCGATCATCATGCCCACGAGATGCTAGTCGATTAAAGAGCGGGCACTCGCGCTGAGACAAGTCCTACCGGCCAACCCATTGAATCTGCCTCGAGGCCAACTGCGTGCGGCCACGCCCGTTGCCAAGCAGGCGGACACGAAAGATCGAATGAACGAATCTGCAGACATCGACGCCCTGAGGCGACGCGCGAACAACATCAGACGACTGGCCTTGCGCATGGGAGAAGTCCAGGGCCAAGGCTATATCGGGCAAGCCTTGGGGATGGCAGAGATTCTTGCCGTAGCTTATGGACACGCGCTGAATTTCAGGCCTGGCGATCCGCAATGGGAGGGCCGAGACAGGTTTTTGCTGTCGCATGGCCACTATGCAATTGCCCACTATGCAGCCCTGATCGACGCGGGTGTCATTCCTGAGAGCGAGCTGGAAACCTATGGCTGTGACGACAGCCGTCTCCCGATGTCGGGAATGGCTGCCTATACCCCCGGCATGGAAATGTCCGGTGGATCGCTCGGTCTGGGGTTGTCGATCGGCGTCGGAATGGCACTGGGACTGGGCTACAAGGGAAGCCCCGCTTTCGTCTACAACTCGATGTCGGATGGCGAGCTTGATGAAGGCTCGACCTGGGAAGCCGCCATGTCTGCGTCCCACCACCGCCTGGGCAACCTGATCTGCCTGGTGGACGTCAACAACCAGCAGGCCGATGGGCCGTCGCGGGAAGTCATGGCCTTTGAGCCGCTCGTTGACAAGTGGCAGTCCTTTGGCTGGCATGTGCAGCGCGCCGACGGCAACGACATTTCGGCGGTACTGAAGGCCTTTGACGCGGCACGTTCGCACACGGTCCAGCAGCCGCGAATCATCCTGTTTGATACGCTGATGGGAAAGGGCGTTCCCTTCCTGGAGCAACGCGAGAAAAACCACTTCATTCGAGTCGATCCGCCCGAGTGGCAGCAAGCCATTCACATCATCGATGCAAATGAAAGCGGGAGCCAAGCATGACCACGACCGAGAAGAAGCCACGCCTGACCACCTCGGCGATGATCGCCTCCATAGCATCCGAAGGCCAGCGAACCACCGCCGCGCCGTTCGGAAAGGCGCTAGTCGAGCTTGCCCAGACCCGGGACGACATCGTCGGCATGACTGCGGACCTGGCCAAGTACACCGACATGCACATCTTCGCGCAGGCGTATCCCGAGCGTTTCTTCCAGATGGGAATGGCGGAGCAATTGCTCATGGCAGCCGCCGGCGGCATGGCTAAGGTGGGACTGTCTCCCTTCGTCACGACATACGCCGTATTTGCCACCAGGCGCGCGTACGACTTTATCCATCAGATCATTGCCGAAGACGCGCTCAACGTGAAACTCGTTTGTGCGCTGCCCGGCCTCACCACCGGCTACGGGCCCAGCCATCAAGCTTGCGAGGACTTGGCGCTGATGCGCGCGACGCCTGGCATGACAGTACTCGATCCTTGCGATGCCGGGGAGATCGAGGAGATGGTCCCTGCAATGGCCCAGTACAAGGGTCCTGTCTACATGCGCTTGCTGCGCGGTCAAGTGCCGCGTGTGCTCGACGACTACGGCTACCGCTTCGAATGGGGGAAGGCCAAGGTTGTGCGGCCGGGCAAAGAGGTGTTGATCATTTCCACCGGCATACTGACTATGCGCTCGCTCGAAACCGCCGAAGCCCTGCAGAAAGAAGGCATAGACGTTTCGGTGTTGCACGTGCCGACCATCAAGCCACTGGACGTCGAGACCATCGTGCAGGAGTGCAGGCTTGGAGGCCGGCTGGTGGTGGTGGCTGAAAACCACAGCACGGTAGGCGGTTTGGGTGAATCAGTGGCGATAGAACTTCTCAAAGCACGAATCAATCCGGCGTTTCGGCAAATCGCCCTGCCGGATGCGTTTCTAGACGCAGGCGCGCTGCCGACGCTGCACGATCGGTACGGAATTTCCACGGAGGCGATCTGCAAATCCATCAAGGAGTGGTTGAAATGATTGATCAGACCATTGGCCTCGTCGGGCTCGGTGCCATGGGACGCGGCGTAGCAAATAATCTTGTGGCCAAAGGCTACCAGCTGGTGGCTTACGACGTTCGCCCGGAAGTGAAGGATTGGGTGGAAGAGCGAGGCGCTGCATTTGCCCCTAGCTTGAAGGAGCTGGGCCGCCAATGCGGCATGGTGATCAGCTTTGTCGTGAATGACGCACAGACGGAGCAGATTCTGTTCGGGGAAGACGGCCTCACCGAATCGATGAAGCCTGATTCGACTTTCATCGCATGCAGCACCATGCCTCCCGCGTATGTCGCCGCGCTAGGCGCTCGGCTCGCCGCGCACTCGATCCACCTTCTGGATGCACCTGTCACCGGCGGCGCTGCAGGGGCGGCCAAGGGGTCACTGACCGTGATGGTGGCCGGAGCGAAGCAGGTGTTCGAGCAAAGCAAGCCAGTCCTCGAGGCTTTTAGCGCCCGCATCTATTACATGGGGGAGAAACCCGGGGCTGGCGCCCAGGTCAAAGTGATAAATCAACTTCTCTGCGGCGTTCACCTGGCCGCAGCGGGAGAGGCTCTGGCCCTCGCCAAGCGACAGGGCCTGCCGTTGGACATCACCCGCGAGCTGCTGTGCAGCGGATCGGCGAACTCATGGATGCTGGGGGACCGGGGACCCAGGATGATCGCCGAAGCATTCGGCGAAGTGACCTCTGCAGTCGACATCTTCGTGAAGGACATGGGGCTTGTTCTCGACGCCGCACGCGCTTCCAGATTTTCAGCGCCGCTTGCCAGTGCCGCATACAACGCCTTTCTCTCGGTCAGCGGCAGCGGCATGGGCTCCTGGGACGACTCGGCGGTGATGTGTGACTACCAAAGGGATCCCTATCAAGGCGAGATTCCGAAACCGGTCAAGTAGGCCAAATGAGCCCGGTCAGTCATCAGCACGCCAATCTGGGCGATGTCATCCTGCACTACCTCACAGCTGGGGATGGGTTCCCGGTCGTGCTCCTGCACGGAATTCCCCAAACCTCGCACGAATGGCGTCACGTCATTCCCCACCTGGCGAAGAAGTACAAAGTCATCGCGCCGGACCTGCGCGGGCTTGGCGACTCGTCCCACCCTGTAGGGGGATATGACAAGAAGACAGTTGCGAACGATGTCTGGCGCCTGCTGCAATTTCTTGGCATTCGTGAGTTCCATCTCGTGGGACATGACTGGGGCGGCCCGACAGCGTTTTCCCTTGCAGCCCATCATCCCGAAGCGGTGCGCCGCCTTGCGATCCTCGATGTAGCGATTCCCGGAGACGGAGCGGATTTTTCGCAGGGCGGCCGACGCTGGCATCACGCGCTGTTTCGCACGCCTGACCTGCCGGAAGCGCTCTTCCTGGGGCGCGAGCATCTCATCATCAATTGGCTCTTCGACAACTACGGCTACCTCCCGAACTGCATCGGCGAAGAGGATCGCAAGGAGTACCTGCGCACTTACGTCAAACCAGGCGCGATGCGCGCGATGTTCGGCTTCTACAGGGCCTTGCCCCAGGACGCCGAGGATAACCGCGCGATTCTGGAAGCACGGGGGAAGCTGCAAATGCCCGTGCTAGCCCTGGGAGGCGACCAGAGCTTCGGACGCGGGATGGAAACCATGCAGTCACTTCAACGAGTCGCGGTCAACGTCCGGGGAGGACTTGTCCCTGACAGCGGACATTGGGTGACGGAAGAGCAACCCGAGTTCATTGCCAATCAGTTGCTGGAATTCTTTGGCGAGGATGAGCGGTCATCCTGATTTTCTTCGATGCGAGACTACAACCAAATTTCCAGGAGAAAGCACCATGAACCTGAAGAGGCGCAAGATCGTTGTCGGCGCCGCGAGTGCAGCGGGCGCATCCCTCGCACTCCCTGCCACGGTATGGGGCCAGGCGCAGTTCAAGCTGAAATGCGCGAACATCATGCCCGTGGATCACCCCTTGAACGTCCGGCTGCGGGAAGCGAGCGACAGAATCAAGGAACAGACCAACGGCCAAGTCAACATCGAGGTGTTCCCTGCAAGCCAGCTGGGCACAGATGCGGACATGCTTGCGCAGCTGCGCTCCGGAGGGATCGATTATTTTGTGCAGACGGGCCTGATACTCGCCACTCTGGTGCCTGTTGCCGCGATCAATGGGATTGGATTTGCATTCTCCAACTATGCCGAAGTTTGGAGCGCTATGGATGGGGCGTTGGGCAAGCACGTCATCAACGCCTTTTCAAAGGCTAATCTGGTGGCGTTCGACAAGATGTGGGACAACGGATTCCGCCAGACGCTTTCCGTCAGCAAGCCGGTCCGCACGCCTGACGACCTCAAGGGCTTCAAGATTCGCGTTCCACCAAGTCCGCTCTGGACAGCGATGTTCAAGGCCCTTGGAGCATCGCCGGTCTCCATTCCCTGGGGTGAGACATACTCCGCGATGCAAACCAAGGTCGCCGACGGCCTGGAAAACCCGCTGGCCGGAATCTACTTCGCGAAGATGCACGAGGTAGGCAAGTACATCTCCAATACGAACCATATGTGGGACGGATTCTGGTTCGTCGCAAATCGCCGTTCGCTCGAGGCCTTGCCGGCTACGGCGCGCGACGTGGTGACCCGGAACATCAATGAAGCAGCTCTGAAGCAGCGCGCGGACGTCGAGAAACTCAATTCCAGCCTGAAGACAGAATTGGCTGGCAAGGGCATCCAGTTCGTGGACGTGAAGCCGGATGGCTTCCGCGAGAAGTTGAGGCAAAGCGGCTTCTACGGCGAGTGGAAAGCGCGTATGGGCGAGGCGGCGTGGGGCCATCTCGAATCCGTGACCGGCAAGCTGGCCTAAAGGCTCGGATTCCACTAGCGAGTGTTGAAAAATGACCACTTCGACGATCGGCGATGGCCAAGCCCGGCGACAGTACTTATTCGAAAGTGGGTTGCTTCGCCTGACGGGAGTCATGGCGGCTGTTATCCTGGTCTTCGAAATCGGGATTCTTTTTGCCGGAGTGGTGGCGCGCTACGTAATTAGCGAGCCACTCACCTGGTCCGATGAATTGGCATCCATCCTGTTCGTTTGGCTGACGATGCTGGGCGCGGTGCTGGCGTTTCAACGTGGACAGCACATGCGAATGACTGCCTTGGTCAGCATCGCGCAACCTTCCGCAAAGGCTGTGCTGGAGCTTCTGGCGCTCGCCATCCCCGTCATCTTCCTGTTCCTGATCTTGTACCCCGCCATCGAGTACGCGGCCGATGAGCGGGTTGTCATCACGCCGGCGCTCGAGATATCCAATGCCTGGAGGTCCGCAGCATTGCCTACCGGATTGCTGCTCATGCTGGTGTTTGGAGTCTGCAGAATTGTTCGTGAGAAAGAGTTTGCTGGCATTTTTTATGCAGTTTCGGCGGTTGCGCTTCTCGGTGGCCTTTTGTTCGTGCTGAAGCCCGTGCTTCTGCAGTTGGGCAATTGGAACTTGCTGATATTTTTTGTGGGCATGATTGGCGTTGGTGTAGCGCTCGGCATTCCCATCGCATTTGTTTTTGCATTGTCTGCGCTGGCTTATGTCAGCGTCGCGACCGCCGCACCCATAGTCGTCCTGACGGGTCGCATCGACGAAGGTATGAGTCACCTGATCCTTCTTGCGGTCCCATTGTTCGTTTTCCTGGGGCTGTTGATCGAGGCTAACGGAATGGCTCGCGCGATGGTCGGTTTTTTGGCTACTTTGCTTGGCCACGTGCGCGGGGGACTTTCGTATGTGCTGGTCGGTGCGATGTATTTGGTGTCGGGTATTTCCGGGTCCAAGACGGCCGACATGGCTGCCGTCGCGCCGGCGCTGTTTCCCGAGATGCAAAAGCGCGGTGCGAAACCGGGGGACCTTGTCGCACTGCTTGCCGCAACGGGTGCCCAAACCGAAACAATTCCGCCGAGTATCGTACTGATCACTATCGGGTCGGTGACGGGCGTCTCCATCGCCGCACTCTTTACCGGGGGCCTGTTTCCCGGGGTTGTATTGGGTTTGACGTTGTGCGCGGTCGTCTGGTGGCGGTACCGCCGAGAAGACTTGGCGGAAGTCAGGAGGGCGACCCGCCATGAGATTGGGCGGGCGCTTCTTGTTGCCCTGCCGGCATTGGCGCTCCCTTTTGTCATCCGATCGGCCGTGGTGGAGGGGGTCGCGACTGCCACCGAGGTATCGACAATCGGAATCGCTTATTCGCTCATCATCGGTGTGGTCGTCTACAGGCACTTCGACGTCAAGCGCCTGGGTCGGATGCTGGTGGAGACAGCTTCACTGTCCGGCGCGATCCTCTTCATCATTGGCTCAGCCACAGCCGTCGCGTGGTCCATTACTCAATCCGGATTCTCGCGGGACCTGGCGGCAGTGATGACCCGCCTGCCTGGCGGTGCCCCGGTCTTTCTTGCATTTTCAATTGTCGCGTTCCTTGTTCTGGGAAGCGTCCTGGAGGGAATTCCGGCGCTCGTTCTCTTTGGTCCCCTCGTCTTCCCGATTGCTAAAGGTTTGGGGATTCATGAGGTGCACTACGCCATGGTCGTAGTGCTGGCGATGGGCCTCGGGCTGTTCATGCCGCCCGTAGGTGTGGGTTACTACGCCGCTTGCGCGGTGAGCCGTGTCGACCCAAACGCAGGGCTGAAGCCGATCGTGGGCTATATGCTTGCACTGTTGATCGGCCTGATACTGGTGGCGATCTTCCCTTGGATTTCCATTGGATTCCTATAGGGCAGCGCGATTGGCTGGTCACACCGTGAATTTGGCCCGAATCGACCTTGTCTCGTCGTAACCGGTGGGCTTGTGCGCGCGGAAGGCTCCATGACCAAAGCTGCAGACCGCACGCATTATCTGTCGCAGGTGGAAGCCACCGTCTCAGTAATCTCGAGAAGGGACTGGTGACCCGCCTCGCCTCGGAGACTTCATCGAAAATGGTAGTCGTCGGTTGTGGCGACCTTGGTTTGCGTCTGTCGGGCATGAGCGACACTTTGCAGGCGCGAGCCCTGGCCGTGTCCAGCCACGAGATGGACTTCATCGAGGCCTTCTCCTGGCTGGTGCAAGACGAACTGGACCGGCGCCACTCGCGCTTGCTCGACCGGCGCTATGCGTTGTGCGGTCTGTCCGAGACCAAGGATCTGAAAAGCTTCGACTGGGGCTACAACCCGAAGCTGCCCCGGCGCAGCGTCATGGAACTGGCCACCCTGAAGTTCATTCATCGATGCCCGCGAGGACGCCCTGCTCATCGGCCCGCCCGGGACCGGCAAGAGCTACACCGCGAAGGCGCTCGCGCTGCTGGCCGTGCAGCGCGGCTACAAGGTCCTGTACCGCGAGGCGCACCAACTGCTCGAGGACCTGAACGAGGCGCATCCAGGCAGCGCACGTGCTGGTGCATCCGAGCCGGATGGAAGGCGGAGCGCACGTGGTGATCGAGGCCCTGCGCAGCTGCACCCCGGTACTGGCTTCACGCATCGATGGCAATGTGGGCCTGCCGGGCGAGCACTACGACGGCTATTTCCCACCTGACGGCACCGCGGTGCTTGCAAAGCTGCTCCAGCAACTTCGCGACGAGCCGACTATGCTTTTTCGTCTTCGTGAGCAATGCGATGCGCGCGCCGCGCTGTTCGGCCCCGCGCACGAGACTGCAGCGCTGCATGCCCTGGTCAGCGAGTCCCTTGGTTTGCCCCCTGTGCGCCACCTCACCCATCGAGAATCGCCATGAACGCACCGCCGAAATCCACCGAACCCCGCCTGACCTCCCTGTCGCACGGCGGCGGCTGCGGCTGCAAGATCGCGCCCGGCTTGCTGTCCGAGATTCTCCAGGGCACCGCCGCAATGCCGGTACCGAAGGAACTGCTGGTCGGCATCGAGACCGCCGACGATGCGGCGGTGTACCAGCTCAATGACGAGCAGGCGTTGATCGCGACCACCGATTTCTTCATGCCGATCGTCGACGATCCGTACGACTTCGGGCGCATCGCGGCGACCAACGCCATCAGTGACGTCTATGCGATGGGCGGGCGGCCGATCCTGGCGCTCGCTCTGGTGGGCATGCCGATCAACGTGCTGTCCACGCAGACCATCGGCCGCATCCTCGAAGGCGGCGCTTCGGTCTGCCGGGCAGCCGGCATTCCGATCGCCGGCGGCCATACCATCGACTCGGTCGAAGCAATCTACGGCCTGGTGGCGCTGGGGCTGGTGCACCCGAAGCACGTCAAGCGCAACGCCGATGCCCGGCCGGGCGATCTGCTGGTGCTGGGCAAGCCGCTGGGTGTGGGGGTGATGTCCGCGGCGCTGAAGAAGGGCGAACTGGACGAGGCCGGCTACGCGCGGATGATCGCCTGCACCACCCAGCTCAATACCCCCGGGCCCGACCTGGCCGCACTGCCGGGTGTGCACGCGTTGACCGATGTCACCGGGTTCGGCCTGGCCGGACATGCGCTCGAGATGGCCCGCGGCGCACGCTGCGAGGTGCAACTCGACTGGTCGGCCGTGCCGCTGCTAGCCGGCGCGCGCACCCTGGCCGCACAAGGCTTCGTCACCGGCGCATCGGGGCGCAACTGGGCGGGTTA
>JANMWG010000031.1:0-4397 GCA_031393885.1 Betaproteobacteria bacterium
GTCGAAGCCGGCATTCAGGCCCAGCCGCAACACCCCCAGCACCAGGATCCGCCATTGCTCCATTCCCGGGCGCCCGTTGCCGGCATCCGCTTTGCCTTCACCCTTTACGCGGTTCGGAAGGACTTCCTGCAGTATCGCGAAGACCCGCTCACGCAGCCGTGGCTCGGTGTAGATGTGCTGCAACCCGCGCAAGATTTGCGGGATGTCGTCGCGCGATTTTGGGTCGAGATAGATCGCACCAATGTCCGCGCCATCAAGCAACATCTGGGGGTTGATCACATTGCGCATGGATTTGGAGAAATGAAGTTTTGGAAAGTTGAAGCTAACGACCGCCTCACTGCGGCCCCCGGAAGTACGAACTCACCTATGAAATCATCTTCTCGTGCCACATTTGCACAATCGAACCGGCTCACAAAGCGCCGAATCTTCGTGTCTGCATTTTAGATTCAATAGATTGATATGTATAGCAAATACTGCTTTTCGATCAGGCACTAACTTGGGTGGATTGAGCAGCAACTGATCGACGGCATCCGCCTGAAGTCGTTCGTGATGCAGGACACCGGCGGCACGCGCAAGACCATCGAGGCCGGCATCGCGGCGATCCGCGAGATGCTGCCCGATACCAACCGCGTGACGCGAACGCGCGTGCCGGCAAGCCACATCACGGTCGGGTTGCATTGCGGCGGCTCGGACGGCTTCTCGTCAATCACCGCCAACCCTGCCCTCGGTGCCACGATGGATCTGCTGGTGCGCCACGGCGGCACGGCGATCCTGTCCGAAACCCCGGAAATCTACGGGGTCGAACACACGCTCACGCGCCGCGCCTGCAGCCGCGAGGTGGGCAAGAAGCTCATCGAGCGCATCCGCTGGTGGAAGGAGGAATACACACCGGGCCGCGACACGCAGATCAACGGCAAGGTGAGCCCGGGCAACCAGTCCGGCGGGCTTGCCAACATCTTCGAGAAGTCGCTGGGGTCCTCGATGAAGGGCGGCACCGGGCCGCTGATGGAGGTCTACCGCTATGCGGAGCCGGTGAGCAAAAAGGGCTTCGTGTTCATGGATACCCCCGGATTCGACCCCTGCTCCGCCACGGGGCAGATCGCGGGCGGCGCCAACATGATCCTGTTCACCACCGGCCGCGGGTCGATGTTCGGCGCCAAGCCGGTACCGTCCATCAAGCTCGCCACCAACACGCCCGTGTACCGGCGGCTCGAGGAAGACATGGACATCAATTGCGGCAAGATCCTCGACGGCACGTCGACCATCCAGGAGATGGGCAAGCAGATCCTCGAGCACACGCTGCGAGTGGCATCGGGCGAGAGGAGCAAGAGCGAACTGCTCGGCCTCGGCGACCACGAGTTCGTGCCGTGGAACATCGGGATCGTGGGGTGAGACGGGTTCAGCGTGAGTTGGGCGCGAACGACGCAACCAGGGGTCATCCGGTCGCGTGCTAGCATCCCAATGGAGTTCCGCACGTCGGATCAGGAGGTTCCCATGCTGGACAGAATCAAGGTTGACCCCGCTATCTGTAACGGTCGTCCCACCATTCGAGGGCTTCGTATCACGGTTGATTTCGTGCTGAAGCTTCTCGGCGATGGCTACTCTGCGAGCGAAATCGTCGGCCTCTACCCAGAGTTGGAGAATGAAGATGTATTCCAGGCCGCCAAGTACGGCGCCTGGCTAGCCAGCGAGAGAACTTCCGTGCTGGCGTGAGGCTACTGGCCGACATCCACATTTCACCCTACACCGTAGCTTTCGTGGCAACGACACTGGGGCACGACATCGTTCGAGTAAGCGACCTGATGTCTGCCTCGGCGAGCGACGAATCGATCGTACAGGCGGCCATATCCTCGGACCGCACGGTGCTCACCCAGGATCTCGATTTCTCGGCCTTAATGGCCATCAGTGGGCGCAGGCGTCCCTCCATCATCACGCTCAGGCTGTCATCCGCCAAAACCCCTCACGTAAACGCGATCCTCGAGAGGGCGCTGCCTGCCATTGAAGCAGCAGTCGGCGAAGGAAGCCTCATCACCATCGAAGACCTCTCGATCCGCGTCCGTTCGCTGCCTTTGCCTTGAATCAGCGCCGGCGTCATCCACCGAGCGTAGGGTGAGGCGGGGTGCAGTCAAGATAGGCACGAACGACGTAAACAGCGGTCATCCGGCCAAGTGTCGGCATCCCCCATCGTCAAGGAACACCTCCGTGGAGATTAGAGACAAGGTTGCCATCGTCACCGGCGGTGCCAGCGGCATCGGCACCGGCCTGGCCGAACGCTTCGCGGCCGGAGGCGCGCGCGGCATCGTGGTGGCCGACATCAACCTGCCACAGGCCGAGGGAGTCGCCCAGGCGATCAACGCCGCCGGGGGTGATCGGGCGATGGCGCTGCGTTGCGACGTCAGCGTGGAGACCGACATTCAGGCGCTGGTCACAGCCGCCCGCGCGCGCTTTGGGCAGATCGACATCTTCATGTCCAACGCCGACATTCTGGGTGGCACCGGCGGCTTCGAACTCGACGATCCGCTGTGGGACAAGATGTGGCAGATGCACGGCATGGCGCATGTCTGGGCGGCTCGCGCCGTGGTGCCGGAGATGGTCGCGCGCGGCGAAGGCTACTTTGTCGTCACTGCGTCGGCTGCCGGCCTGCTCACCATCGTGGAATCCGCTCCGTACGCCGTCACCAAGCACGCGGCGCTGGCCTTTGCGGAATGGTTGCGCGTAGCGTACGGGCGCCGTGGCGTGCGGGTTTCCTGCCTTTGCCCACAGGGGCCGCCATGACGGCCGGTGGCGGCCGTTCCGCGGCGGGGGACGGCATGCTGACGCCGGCACTGGTGGCCGCCGACGTGGTGGCGGCGATGCGTGACGAGACCTTCCTGGTGCTGCCGCACCCCGAGGTGCTGGACTACTTCCGCCGCAAGGGGCAGGAATACGACCGGTGGCTGGGCGGCATGCAGAAGATCTACGCCAGGCAGGTGCTGGATCCATCGCCACCACCCATGGTGAAATGACCACCCCGCAGTCGCCGCCGGCGTCGTATTCCATACCAATACAGCACCAACACAGCAGGAGTTTGCACATGAAGTTATACGATTTCTCGCTCGCACCGAATCCTCGCCGGGTGCGGATGTTCCTGGCAGAGAAAGGCATCGAGATTCCGTCGGTGCAGATCAACACGCGCGAGCGCGAACAATTCGGCGCGCCCTTCGTCAAGATCAATCCATTCTCGGTGGTGCCGGTGCTCGAGCTCGACGACGGCACCTGCATCGGGGAGTCGGTCGCCATCTGCCGCTATATCGAGGCGTTGCATCCCACGCCGCCGCTGATGGGGCGTGACGCGAAGGACGTGGCGATCGTCGAGATGTGGAATCGGCGCGCGGAGGTGGAAGGTATGCAGGCTGCCAGCGAGACGGTGCGCAACTCGGCACCGATGTTCGCGGATCGAAGTGTCGCAGGCGTGCCCGGTGGGTTTCCGCAGATTCCGGCGCTGGTCGATCGCGGCAAAAAGCGCATGGCGCGGTTCTTCGCGTTCTGGGAGCATCAGCTCGCTGGCAACGCCTTCGTCGCCGGCCCGCATTTCACGATCGCCGACATCACGTCGTTCATCACGATCGACTTCGCCAAGCGCGCCGACATCACGATTCCCGCTGAATGCGGCAATGTGGCGCGCTGGTACGAACAGATCGCCAGCCGCGCCAGCGCGCAGGCGTGAGGTAACGTTCCCGCCCAGTCTCCGCTACGCTCCGCCTTCCCCCCGGGAGGGGCGCAGCGTCCTCGGGGGACCCTGTGGGCGCTGACCCCGGGGGCAGCGTCGACACAACCGCATTCCAGGAGCAATCATGCAATCGACTTCAGCTGCAAGCCGTCCGCACACAGCAGACAGGGCCGGCGTCTTGAATGCGCCAGTGAACTACCTCGCCGCTGCCGACGAAGCACCGCACATTCATATCTATCCGCCAGCCAGCGGATTGCCTACCGTTCGGCCGGCCTTCGTGCGGCAGACCGTGCCAGTTCGCGATATTCGAGTGGAAGCCGAAGAACTGGGCCTGGACAACTGCGGTTTCGAGTTGCGCACGCTGCCGGCGGTGTTCGGCGACTACTACGATGAGGCTGCGGTGCGGTCCCGTTACTATCCGGAGGTGGAAGCCGCCATGCTGTCGCTGACCGGCGCGCGCGCCGTCGTCGTCTTCGACCACAACGTGCGCAGCACCGCGCGGGCAGCGCGCAACGAGCCCGGCGTGCGCACGCCCGCCGAGCAGGTGCACAACGACTATACCGAGCGCTCGGGTCCGAAGCGCAAGCGGGAGATACTCGAAGCCGCCGGACTCACCGATCTCATGGACCGGCACGTGGCGTTCATCAACCTGTGGCGTCCGATCATCGGCCCGGTGCGGGACAATCCG
>JANMWG010000045.1:0-11543 GCA_031393885.1 Betaproteobacteria bacterium
CCGCCTTCGAGCACACGCGTGCCGCCGCCGGTCTCGGACACCAGAAGAGCGCCCAGGTCGTCGTCCTGGACGGTGACTTCCACGTTCGCAATCGCGGTCTTGTCGTAGGTCATGGCGGCGGCGTCTCCGCCCGGGGCCGCCACCACGTCCAGGCTGTGGCTGAGCATCACCTTGCGCGCGCCTTCGATGGCGTCGTCGTGCGCTGCCCTCACCAGCACGGTCTTGCGCGCGCCGGCGTTCCAGTCGGCTGCCGTGAACTTCAGCACCGCCGCATCCAGCCAAGTGTTGCCGTTGTCGATCGACACCTGCACCGAGCCTGCGCCGTGGGGACCGCCGACATCGCCGATGTTGCGTTTCGCCAGGCGCGAGTCCGAGGACGACGAGAGCGCCGCCGACACCGTCAGGTAGGCGTTGGTGAGCGCCTGGATCCCGCCGGTGGGTCGCACCAGGTAGATGTCGTAGGAGTCGATCGATCCGTCGTCTTCCGTCACGGCGGTACCGCCGGACGTTTCGGTGATCACGACCTTGCCCGTGGTCTGGTCGGCAACGCTGAGCGCGATGCCGTCCACCAGCAGCTTGTCGTACGCGCTGCCCGCCGCGCTCGAGGCGCCGTGGTTGATCACGGCACCGACCCCGTCCAGGCTGCCGCTCACCACGTTCGCGGTCACGTCGCCGGCGACGATGAAGCTGTCGCTGCCCAGGCCGCCGATCACCGTGGTGACGACGTTGTCACGCGTGCCCAGGATGAAGAACTGGTCATCGCCTTCCAGGCCGTCGACCTCCGTGGCCTCCTCGACACCGTCGAGCTTGATGTTCAACCCCGCCCCGAAGATGCCGTTGGCCGTGATGATGAACGCATCGTTCTTCTCGGTGCCGATGGCCACCACGGTGTCGAAGCCGGCGCCGCCATTGATGCTGATGGGCGCGTTGATGTTGTATTCGAACTTGTCGTCGCCGCTACCGCCATCGGCGATGATGTTGTCTTCGGCGATGAATGCGCGGATCACGAAGTTGTCGTTGCCCGCCTCGCCTTCCATGCGCAGCACGGCCTTGTTGCTGTACACGTTGAACGTGTCGTTATCCTCGCCGCCATAGGCAGTGAGCGCGTAGCTGGTGCCACGGCTCAACCAGCCGCGGCTGATCTGCAGCAAGGCGATGTCGTCGCTGCGCGAGGTGAGGTCGATGTTGGCGACATCGTCGGCGACCACACGCGGATCGTCCGGACGCGTCGGATCGGCATAGTGGAAGCCGTTCGGGTTGGTGCCGAACACCTGTCCGATCTGGAACAGGTCCTTGCCGCGACCGCCGTCCAGCGTGGTGATGGCGCTGTTGTCGTCGACGTAGAACTGGTCGTCGCCGTCCGCGGCGCTGACCGTGAGACGCCCGTTGATGGTGCGGTCGTAGTTGATGCGCTCCACGGCGGGCGCGAAGGTCGCCTGGCCCTGGGCATTGGTGCCGACAGGCGTGAGCAGCGCAACGAAATGCTCGCGCAGCAGGAACACGTCGCTCGCGGCCGTGCCGTTGATGGTCAGGGTCTCGGCCCCGTCATCCGGCGCCCCGGTGTCATGCACGTTGACCAGGTAGCTCGTGCTGCCGCCGGTCACGTTCACCACGTAGGTATCCGTGCCGCCACGACCGTCCAGGTCGATGGTGTCGCGCACGGCCTCCGGACCGGACAGCGGATGATGGTTCGGGCGGTCGTGCAGCGTGTTCACCGAGGGCAGGCGGTCGAGGATGATCGTGTCCCGACCACCGGACAACCCGTCGGTGTCGCCCAGGATCTGCGTCCAGCCGCTCAATGCCTGCGGATGCAGGTAGATGATGTCGTCCTGACGCTCCCCGGTGATCAGGTTGGTCACCGAGTCGAGCGACCCGAGGATGTCGATGCGCGTGCCGGTGCCTGAATCGGCATTGCCGTTGTCGCCGCGGATCGTGTTCTGCACCCCGGATTGCACCAGGCTGCCCACATCGATCAGGACATCGTCGCCGGCCAGCAGTGTCGCCGTGGTAGCGGCTCGAATGTCGGCGCCGGCGGTGGCGATGAAGTCCTCGTCCGCCGTCGAACCGTCGGATGCGGAGAAGTACGTGCTCGAGGTGCCGTCGCCAACCGGCAGCAAGGTGACGGTCGGGCTGTCGATCGCCTGCAGCGTGACATCCGCCGCTGTCGACTGCACGTCCTCCACCAGCGTCATGAACCCGGTCGCCGTGACGCGGACCGTGCTCGCCGCCAGCAGGCCGTTGGTGATTCCGGCCGCCGGCAGCGCGGTGCTCACGATGCCGCCAATGGTGAGGCCGCCGGAATTGTCGAGGTATAGGCCGCCGGCCCCCCCGGTCGCTTCGAGCCGCGCGAGCGTGGTCTCCAGCGCGTTGGTCGAGGTACCGACGCCGGTCGCGGCACGCAGCAGCGCATTGGCCGCGATGATCTCCTGCGGGAATATCGGGTCGGACGCGTTGTCGCGGATCGCCCCGGCCGTGGAATCCACGGCGACGTCGGAGGTGGTGCGCAGCAGGCTGAGCACGATGTCGTTGGTGGCGTCGACATCGATCAGGCCGCCGCGCGCATTCACGAACGAGCCGTCGGTCATGGTGATGCCGCCGCCGCCGAGGCCATCGCGATCCGCTCGCAGCGTCACGGTCGGGCTGCCGGTCTCGGTGTCGATGAAGGCCGCGGCGCCGAAGGCGATGTTGCGGTCCGCCGCCACGGTGGCGATGCCGCCGCCGGTGGTGATGGCAGCCTGGAGGCTGATATCGACGGTCGCGTCGAGCAGTACCGGGCCGCGGTCGGAATCGATCGCCTCGTTCGTGGTAAGCGTGCCGACGGTCGAGACGTCGACCGTATTGACCGTGCTGACGCCGACCTGGCTGGTGATGCCGCCGATGGTCAGGTCCCCGGTGTTGTCGAGCCACAATCCGCCACCGCTCACGCGCGATTCCAGCCGCGCGATGCGAGTCTCGAGCGGATTGGCCAGCGTACCGATTCCGGTCACCGCATCGAGGATGGCGTTGATCGAATCGATATCGCTCGCGGCGTCGGCAGGCGTGTCGAAGATGCCCAGATCGGCATCGATCCGGACGGTCCCGGCCAGCGCGTTGATCTTGCCGATACCGGTGTCGCCGTGCACCGTCAGGGTGACGTTGCCAGCCGTCGCCGTTGCGGTCCCGATGGTCAGCGACCCGATGCTGTTCAGGAACATGTCCCTACCGGCGGTCGCGTCCAGCCTGCCGCGCACGTCGATATCGAGGAAATTGCCGCTCGCGCCGATGTCCTGCCCGGCCTGCAGGAAGGTGTTGCCGAGCGACACCACGTCTGCCGCATCGGTGTCGCTGCCGTCCGGCGCATTGTCCAGGATGGAACGCTGCGCACGCAGGTCCACATCGACGTCGGAACGCACCAGCCCGACCCGCATGTCGCCTTCCATCACCTCGAGGTAGGCGCTGCCGATGGCCTTCACGTTGGCCACGGTCAGGTCGTTGATCGCCAGCGGCGTGCCGACGTTGGCGTCCGCCGCAACCTGCCGCAGGCGCAACACGCCACCGACGTCCGCGCTCAGGGTGCCGGTCGGCGCGATCTGCGTGCGCAACGCGGTATCGTTCAGACCGGCAACGAAGCCGCCGCTGCGGAGAACGAGATTGCCGTAGGTCGTGATGGCGGCATCCGCCGCGACGCCGAGGTCCGTGATCGATCCGCCGACCTGCAGGCGGACATCGCCGCCGGCACCCGAACGGATGTGTTCGATGCGCATATCGCCGTTGGTCTGCAACGCCGCGCCGGACACGGCGTCGACGGCAACGGTGACTGGCGTCATTGTGGACGGGTCCGCATCCGCCTCGATGTTGACGTCGTCGACCACCCGCACCGTGACGCTGGCGACGGTCGACCCGTTGCGCACGACCGACAGCACGTCATTGACGGTGGCACGAGACAGCAGTTCCTGCTGCGCCTGACTCAGGGCAGTGAAGCCGCCTGACAGATCGAGCGTCACGACACCCGTGATGCGCCCGACCTGCGTCGATGCCCCGGCGGTCGTCAAGGCCACGTGGTGACCGATGATGTTCGGGGTCTCGACACTCACCGGCGCCGCGCTCACCCCGGCCGGCACGATGGTGGTCGGATAGAGGTAGCTGACGAGCGACACCGACACCGGGTATTGCAGCGACCCGGCGCTGAAGGTGCGGGCGGCGATCTTCGCGTCGCGCTCGGCCTGCGAGTACTTGAAGATGAAGTCCGGGTTGTAGGAACTGCCGCCGTATTTCTGGTCGATGGCGGCATAGCGCGCATCGATCGGGCCCACCGCGGGGCTGCTGGCATAGGAATACCGCTGCAGCACGAGGTCGGAGGTCTTCACGAACGTGTCGGCGGTCTCGCTGGCACCGCCAAGCTGCAGGTCGAGCGCCTTCACCGGATTGGCGATGGCGGCGTCATAACGCGTGGACGCCAGCTGGATCGTGGTGGCGCTGGTCCGGATGACGTAGTAGACGAAACCGTCGGTCAGATTGGTGCGAGACGTATCGGCGCCGGCGTAGGTGTAGACGCGCCCCTGCGCGGTCTTGATCGTGTCGCCGGTACGGAGATTGACGCGCTGGCCGGCGGCGATCGCGGCGACGTCGAAGCTCGCGCCGATCTCCTGCCACTGCTTCACGTTGCCGAAGGTTGCCGTGGCGAGATCCACGTTGGCGGCGGTATCACCGATGTAGCGGTACAGCTTGTTGGCCGCGGTGCGCACCACGGCGCCGTTGGCGAGCGACGGCACGAGCGTCGGGTTGGCGCTGCCCAGGTCGTAGTTCGGAACGGTGCCGGCAGTCCACCGGGACGTGTTGGCATAGTTCTCGGTGCCGAGATCCGCGCCCGAGCGGAAGAAGACCTGATCGCCGGTATTCAGGCCATGGGACTGGCCGAACTGAATCTGGTCGACGGCGACGCCCGCGGTGGTCTTGACGTCGAGGCTGTCGATGGCCAGCGTTCGCGAAACCGCAGTCGCGTGAGCCGCGCGGACGTTCTTCCAGTAGTCGTGGTACAGCGTGGTCTGGAGGTCCTCGTCGGCACGAATCGATGCCGCCGCCGCGGCCAGCGCCTTCGCCCCGGTCGCGGCTGTCAGATCGGCCGCCGCCTGGGCTTCCTCGGCGGTGCGCGGGCGCGACTGCTCGTAGATCGCATCCAGGATCGATCCTGACCGCGTGTAAAGCGTGACATCACCCTGGGCCGACTGCACCGACGCGGCGCCGGTCCAGGCCTTCGGCGCCGCCAGTTTCAGGTCACCCACCTTTTCGACGATGATGATGTCGCCCTGGGCGCGCGCGGCCAGGCCGCCATTGCCCTTCACGTCCGAATCGATCGCAAGCGGCTTCGCCGCCGCACCGATCGCGCCGGTGGTCGCGGTGAGTTCGACCAGATTACCCTTCACGCACGAGCTGGCGTCGAAGGCCGTGATGCCGTCAGGCGCATTGACGAGCACGTCCCCGAGCGACGTTTCGACCCGTCCGATCACCAACGCGCTGGTGCTGCCGGTCTTCAGCGAGTTCAGTACCCCGTTCACCACGATGCCCTTGCCCGACACGAGTTCCGCGGTGTCGAGGCCGGCGAAGATGTTGAGCGGCCCCTTGTTACCCTCGACGTTCACACTGACGTTGTCGCCGGCATGGACGGTCGGGCTCACCCCGAGGATGGCGGAGGCCGTCGTCATGGTCACGGCCCCGGCGTCGGAGGTGATGTCGATGCTGTTGGCAACGGTCTGCACGTCCGGCGCGACAATGTTGCCCTGCATGAACACATCCTTGACGCTATGCACCTTGATCGAGGGCGTCAGCGGCCCGTCGGCGAAGATGATGTCGATCGGCCGATCGGCCTTCAGCGTCTGGGTGTAGTAGTCCTTGATGCCCTCGATGCGCGTCACGGTGGTGCGCACGGTCTTGTAGCTCAGCCAGCCACCGCCTTCGGTCACGGTGTTGGAGGTCTGCGAGAAGTTCTCGAAGCTGCTCTTGAAGTCGACGTCGGCGCTGGTCGTGCTGGCCGTGACGTCCTTCCACAGGTTGGTGTCGAGGTAGTTCTGCCCGGTGAGCACCAGGTCCAGGGTGTTCGGCACCTTGGCGGGGTCGAGCTGGTAGCGATTGTTCAGCACACCCTTGCTGGTGTCGGTGCCGACGTACAGCACCGTCGTGATGCCCGGCTGGATCTTGACCGCCTTGTCGGCCTTCTGTTCGTAGGCGATGGTGTACGCGTCGCCGATGGCATACGACGGCGACGCCGCCGGCGGATTGGCTGGCCCGTTCCAGCCCACGACCTCGGACTCTAGCAACGGCGTCTTGTCGGTGAAGAAGATGTCCTGCTTGGTCCAGCTGTTGTCGTCCACGAGCCCGTCCCAGTCGAAGCCGAGCAGGTTGAATGATTTCTTCTCGTAAACGCGGACGGTGGTCTTGGTCGCCTCCTGACCTTCGACCCAGACATACTGCAGTCCGGCCTGAGGCTGGTACACGATGTGATCGGGAATGCTGTCCCGCAGGTCGAACGTCTGGTCCGCCCCCACCTGGGTGTAGACGATCCGGGCGGCGACGTCGGGCGGTGGCACCTGCACCAGGTCGCCCCGGTAGAACTTCTCCGTCACCACATCGTTTGCATCGATCGTGTATTCGGTCTTGGTGCCTTCCTCGGTCTCGATCACCGTGATCCGGCCGCTGCGCGGCTTGGACGTGTCGATGCGGTTGAGGATGAGCTGATACTTGCTCTGGTTGTCGATGTCGACGCTGGTGTAGCCATGCGCCACCTCGAGACGGCCGTTGCCGGTGCTCAGGATCTTGCCGGCAATGGTGATGTCGCCGCCGCCGGGCACGATCTCGTCCACCACGATGGCCTGCTTGACGACGTCGAAATAACCGCTGACCGGCACGCCGTCGGCGCCGAACGTGATGCCCGGCAGCGCCTTGCCGCTGTCGTCCAGGAACGACTGGGTGCGATTCGCCGCGAAGTTCGAAGCCACCTTGAGCGTGATGGTCTGCACCCCGCTCTGGATCAGGCCGTCGACGTTCAGGTAACGCGCCGTGATGTTGATACGGCCCTGCGCCAGGATCTTGTGACTGTCGGTGGCGATCGCGCCGTCGAGGTCCAGATCGACCGGCAAGCCGAGCACCGTCGCCTTCACGTCGGCCGCGTTGCCAAACTGGATCGGCGTCGCGCCGCTGCCGTAGGTCAGCGCGTTGGCGCGCAGCAGGCTGTAGTTGATGTATTGCCGCGGATCGCGGTTGGTGTGCAGCCAGTCGTCGGTGTTGAGCGTGAAGTCGGTCTTCGCCTGCAGGTCGACCGACGACGCGCGGATGTCGCCCGCGACGTTGATGCTGCCGTCGAAGTTCTTGATCGTGACCGTTCCGGCCTCGTTGACGATGTCACCGACGATGTAGAGACCGCGGTCCACGTTCGGCACGTCGAGAATGCTGTCATACCGGGTGAGCGGATTGAGCGCTTTCTGCGTGATCTCGATGGTCTTGCCGGACTGGTCGTTCACCGCCGTGAGCTTGGCGTTGTTGAAGTACACGTTGCCGGGCGCCTGCACCGTGTACTCGCCGTTGACCACCGTCACGCGGCTGTTGTCGCGGATGACGGCGTCGGCCAGGGTCATCGCGAATGGCGACCGGTTGTCGATCTGGATCTTGGCGCCGCTGCCCGCCTTGATCTGGGTGCCGATGCGCCCCGCCGGGGTGTACGGACTGTCGGCCTCGATGAACACCGAGCCCGGCGTCGCGTAGATCGACGGCAGGTCGATGAACAACGCGTCCAGGCTCTGATTCACGACCGTCGTGGTCACGTTCGTGGTCGTGTTGGTGGCGGTCTGGAGCAGGCCGAGATCCCTCAGCGTCTGGTCGAGCGCACCTAGTTGCACCTGGTACCGCGCCACCGCTTCGGGATTGCTGGAATGGCTGGCGATCCAGCCCAGGATCTTCTCGCGCTGCTCGAACAGCAGGCTGCCCAGGTTGCGATAGGAGATGGTCGGCTGCGCCATGCTCACCGGCTTCACGACGTACAGCTTGTCGACGAGTTTCGCGCGCAGGTCCAGCGTCGCGTTGCTGCGATAGAAGGCGGTCGGATCGCCCTGGACCTCCGAGACTGCAGGTCGGCGCGGAATGTTGTTGGCGACGTCGGCTTCACGGGCCACCGACGTGAGCCGTTCCCAGCGAGAGGTGTCGGCGTAGTTCTCGTGCTCGAGCAGGACGTTCTGCCCCGAAGTTTTCACCTTGAACTGGTAGAAGTCGCCGACATTGCCCCCGCCGTTGGCGCCACTGACCACCTGGACGATCGTGCCGGTGGTGACGGTGAACCGGATCTCGCTCGTGTCCACGGCACCGTATTCGTATGCCGCATCGACCGGCAGACCCAGGTCGATCTTCTCGGCCGCGGTGAGCAGGGTGCCGATGCGCGCGGGGTCGAATGGCGTGCTCGCGAAACTGTCCGTCACGGGACGGATCAGCACCACGGCGCTACTCTCGAGGCCGGCCTGGACCTGCGCGTCCGGACCGATCAATACCTTGTTGACGCTGTCGACGTTGCTGATATCCGGCACGTCGATGCCGTAGGGAATGAGAGACAGCGACAGCACGTCGCCGTCGGTCTTGGCGCGCAGGTCGCCGCCGACGCCCTCGACCGCGAGCAGGTCGACGTCGCCGAGCGCCCGCACCTGGGTGCTGCCGGAGAGGTCGATCGTGTTGTTCTCGTGGATGTCGGCCTGGACCACCGGCACATTGATGCTGAACAGCGAATAGGCGTGGATCTGCGAGTTCGAGTAGCCCAGCAGGATGTTCGGCACACCAGTGTCGTCGCGACCGGCATAGACGTGAACGTTGGCGCCCTTCAGGGTCGAGTCCGCGACGTTGATCGTGTTGTTGGCGGTCTCGTTGGTGCGTGCGACAGCGCCGGAACCGCCGATGGCCGTGAAGATCAGCAGGTCCGCCGAAGCGGTGGTGTCCGCCGCCGATCTCGTGGTGAGGAACAGGTCGCCGGCATTGTTTTCGAGTGTGGCGCCGGTGACGTTGATGTTCGCGTTGCTCTGCGTGACGATCTCGGATTCGCCCTTGGTGATCGAGAATCCCGAGGCACTCTCGACGGTGACGCGGTCCTGCGCGCGGATGTCCGTCTTGGCAGCGATGCGGAACGAGCCCGGCGCCGCATTGGTGCCGACTGCGCTCAGTCGCGCCCCGGCCAGGATGTCAACCTTGGCCTGGAACGGATTGCCCGCCTCGCCGACCTTGGTGTGGCTTTCCAGGGCGGTGACATTGCCCAGGCTGGCCGAACCGGACTTGAGATTGTCGCCGCCGGCGAACTTGGTCTTCTGCAGCTGGTTCGACGCCCCGATGGCGATGTTGCGCGCGGTGACCGTGGCGTTCGCGCCCACTTCGACATCGGCCTTGCTGCGGAAGGTGCTGTCGATACCAGCCCCGGAACCCACCGCGAGCGCGAAGGCATAGCTGTCGGCCTTCGAATCCACATCCTGGCTGTGGCCCGAGGTCAAGGTAAAGCTCGTCACGTTGACGACCGCGCTGGCGCCGAGCCGCGCGCGCGTCGCGTAGTCGCTGGTCATGTTGGACTGCGCGCCGGCGATGCCCACCACCCCGCCGCCGGCAGCCGTGCTCTCGGCGACCAGGTCGTCGCTGCTCGACGCCGTGATGTTCAGCGACCCGCTGGTCACGGTGGTGCGGTCACCGACATTGGCATCGACTTCGTAGACACCGGTGCCACGCCCGAGGGTGACATCGGCCACCATCGCACCGACCGCGAGCACCCCCAGTGCCCCACCCCGGGCAGCCGCACTCGCCGTGTTGTCCGCCGTGGCGATGACCGAGATGTCGCCGGTGGAGGTGAGCACGGCGTCGCTCGTCTCAGCCACCACGCTGGTGGAGATGTCGACCTTGGCACGGTTGCCGGAAATGCCGACGGCCGATGCCGAAACACCGACCGATACCGTCTTGCTGGCCTTGGCCGTGGACTCCGCGCGGACATCGGTATTGCGCGACGACACGGAGGCCTGGTGCTGCGCATCCGTGCCCTCGATCGCGGCCCGCAGGCTGCTCTGGAGATGATTCTCGACGATCGCGACACCCAGCGCAGCGCCGAGGCTGAAGCTGATCGTGACATTGCTTGCATCGCCGGCCACGTCGGCATTCTCGTGCGCATGCACGAACACGTCCTGGTCCGACGATACGACCAGCGCACCGGAGACCTTCGCTTCGATGTCGTTCTTCACCGTGTTGGTGATCTGGATGCCGCCTCCGCTCAGACCGACCAGGCCGCCGGAGATCGAAGCGGTAACCGCGTGGACTTCGTCGACCTTCGCGCGCTGCGCATCGGCCAGGATCGACACGTCGCGGGCGGCGTGGATCCGATCGGCGGCGTCGCCGGATGCGTAGGCGTGGACCTGGTTGGCCATCGTGTTCTCCACGATGGATGCAGCGACCGAAGCGGCTCCCAGGCTGACCGCGATCGCGGCGCCGATGGCATCGGCGCGCGTGACATGGCTGTCGGACACCGCCGAGATGATCACGTCGCGTCCTGCGCTGGTGCTGCCCCGCTGGATCGAGGCGTCGACGCGCGTCGCCATGCGATTGGTGACTTCGGCGCCACTGCCGGCGACGGCGCCGCCGAATCCGATCGCAACCGCCACCGAACCCGCGAACGACACGGCGTCCATGGTGTCGGTGGTGGTGGCCGTCACGCTCACATCCCGCCCGGAGAGGATCGTGGAATCCTGGACTCGCGCGACAACGGCGTTGCCCAGACCCGTGGTGTCGTCGGCGGATTCATAGCCGACGAGGTTCCGCGCGAGTGCCACGCCCATCGAACCCGCAACCGCGATGTAGCCACCCGCGACCGCGGCGGAAACGGCACCGACCGTGGAGGAGATGCTCGACCCGCTGTTGGCGTCGACGTTCACGTCGCCGGCCGCCGAGGTGGTCACCGTGCTGCGGTCGATCGCGGCCGTGACACTATTGTTCACGATGTTGAACGCATTGGCGCCCGCGCCGGAGAGCGCCGCCGACAGCCCGATTCCATACGACGCCGCAAGCGATGCCGCCACGGAAGTGGAAGTGATCGTGGCGGTCTCGTCCGCCACGACCGAGACCGAACCCGTGCGCGCCGTCACGTTCGCGTCGCGGATCGCGGCGAGCACGGTGTTGCGCACCTGGTTCGTGGCTGCAGAGACGCCGACCGAGATCGACGCTGCCGCCAGGCCGAACGACCCCGCGATCGAAGCGGACCCCGCCCGGGCCGTGATGGTGGAATCGTCGATCGCCTGCATGTCGACACTGCCGGCCTTGATGTCGGTGGCGCCGTCATGGTCGATCGTGCTCTCGACGTCGGTGGTGATCTGGTTGAACGCGGACACGCCCGAACCGCTCGCGCCGAGCCCGACTGCCCCCACCGCAAGCGCAGCCGAGCCGGCACCGACGCCCGCATCGATGGTCTGGGTCGAGGTGGCCTTCACCGTGAGGATGCCGTTTGCATCGACACTGGTGTTGTCGAGGTACGCCTTCACGTCGAGCGAATCCGGATCGGTGTCGGCGGT
>JANMWG010000067.1:0-2239 GCA_031393885.1 Betaproteobacteria bacterium
CAGCAGTTGATCGAGATCGCCCGCAAGACCGGCGCCGACACGATCTCGCATGGCGCCACCGGCAAGGGCAACGACCAGGTGCGCTTCGAACTGGGCGCCTACGCCCTGATGCCGAACGTGAAGGTCATCGCGCCGTGGCGCGAATGGGACCTGCTCTCGCGCGAGAAACTGCTAGCCTATGCCGACCAGCATGGCATCCCGGTCGACTTCAAGAAGCGCAAGGGCGGCGCGCCCTACTCCATGGACGCCAACCTGCTGCACATCAGCTACGAGGGCGGCATCCTCGAAGACCCCAACTTCGCCCCCGAAGACTCGATGTGGCGCATCACCGTGTCGCCCGAGAAGGCGCCGGCGAAACCGCAGATCATCGAACTCGATTACGCCGGTGGCGACATCGTCGCCATCGACGGCAAGAAGATGAGTCCGGGCAAGGTGCTGGCCGCGCTCAATGTCATTGGCGGCAAACACGGCATCGGGCGCCTCGACATCGTCGAGAACCGCTATGTCGGCATGAAGTCGCGTGGCTGCTACGAGACCCCGGGCGGCACGATCATGCTCAAGGCGCACCGCGCGATCGAATCGATCACGCTCGACCGCGAAGTGCTGGCGCTGAAAGACGATCTCATGCCGCGCTACGCGCGCATGATCTACAACGGCTACTGGTTCAGCCCGGAGCGACAATTGCTTCAGGGCCTGATCGATGCCTCGCAGGCTACCGTCAACGGCCGGGTGCGGCTCAAGCTCTACAAGGGCACCATCATGTGCGTGGGTCGCGAATCGAAGACCGATTCGCTGTTCGACGCGCGCATCTCGACCTTCGACGACGACGGCGGCGCCTACAATCAGGCCGATGCAGCCGGCTTCATCAAGCTCAATGCCCTGCGCATGCGCATCGCCGCCAGCCGCAAGAAACCTCGCCGATGAGCGCGATCGCCCCAGGTCGCGGCAGGCGCTGCGCCGCATGACCACCATCGCCGTCGTCCGCAAGAACGGCATGGCCGCGATCGCCGCCGACACGCTCACCAAATGGGGTTCGGCCAAGGAATCGGCCACCTACATCCGCAACCACGAGAAGATTTTCCATGTCGGCGACAGCCTCATCGGCGTGACTGGCAACGCGACGTTCAAGCACATCGTGACCGACTACTTCGACAGCCTCGAAGCGCCGCCCATACTCGACTCGGTGGCCGCGATCTTCCGCGTCTGGAACCGCCTGCATGGCGACTTCAAGGACCGCTACTTTCTTCAGCCCGAAGAAGACAAGGACGATGCGATCGAGAGCACCCGCATGGATGTCCTGATCGCCAACACGCGTGGCATCTTCGGCGTTTCGGCCCAGCGCACGGTGCAGGAGTTCTCCCGCTTCTATGCGTATGGCAGCGGCGGCGATTACGCGCTCGGCGCGCTTTACTCGGCCTACGAGCGTTCCGACCTCGACGCCGAAGCGCTTGCCCGGCACGCGATCACCGCCGCGGCTGAATTCGACGACGGCACCGGGCTGCCGATCCAGAGCTTCGCCCTGACTCTCAGCCTCTGAGGACCCGTCCATGCCATCGTTCGACATCGTCTCGGAAGTGGATCAGGTCGAAGTGCGCAATGCGCTCGACCAAACTAACAAGGAAGTGTCGACGCGCTTCGACTTCAAAGGCTCGGACGCCCGCGTCGAGGCAGCCGAGAAGGTGCTCTCGGTCTTCGCCGACGACGATTTCAAGCTCGAACAGGTGCTCGACATCCTCACCGCCAAATTGTCCAAACGCGGTGTCGACGTGCGTTGCATCGATCTGGGCAAGGTCGAGAAGATCAGCGGCAACAAGGTCAAGCAGACCGTCACGATCAAGACCGGCGTCGAATCGGCGCTGGCCAAGAAGATCGTGCAGCACATCAAGGACAGCAAGCTCAAGGTGCAGGCGAGCATCCAAGGCGACGCCGTGCGCATTTCGGGGGCGAAGCGCGACACGCTGCAGGATGCCATCGCCCTCGTGAAGACATCGATTACCGACTTCCCCCTGCAATACCAAAATTTCCGGGACTAAAGGACGCCCCCCAGGCTCCGCTGCGCTCCGCCTTCCCCCCACTGGGGGGCGCAGCATCCTCGGGGGCGAGGCCGGACACGGACAGTCCCTGCGGACGCCGCCCCTCCGCTTCCCGGACTTCCCTCAGGTTTCCACCATCGGTGGCAAGCGCCGCCGGCAGGCGTTTCTACCCTTTGAGGCCCTCCAGCCAGCGGTCGTACAGGCGG